>NZ_VTFS01000003.1:0-308029 GCF_009671245.1 Marinicella rhabdoformis | reverse complement strand
GTAAGCCATAGCTTTTGTTGGCTGCGCCAGATTGAACGGAATGCAGAAAGACGATGCCTTCGCCGTGTTCAACGGCATTCAAATGTACGTTATCAACAGTTTTTAATTCATCAGCCAGGGCGGTGATTTCAAAGTAATGTGTGGCAAATAAACAGTAAGAATCATTCTGGTTGGCCAAGTGTAAAGCACAGGCATGTGCCAATGAAAGGCCGTCAAAGGTGCTGGTACCGCGACCAATTTCGTCCATCAAGACCAGTGATTTATTGGTTGCATTGTGAAGGATGTGCGCTGTTTCAGACATTTCAACCATGAAAGTAGAGCGGCCTCGGGTCAAATCATCACCCGCGCCAATGCGGGTAAAAATGCGGTCAATGTCACCAATTTCGGCAGATTGTGCGGGTACATAACTGCCAATACAGGCCATCAATACAATGATCGCCGATTGGCGCATATAGGTCGATTTACCGCCCATGTTGGGGCCGGTAATGATCAGCATTTTGCGCTTTTTATCGAGCACCAAATCATTGGGTTCAAAAGGTGTGTCTTGAATGGTCTCAACCACAGGGTGGCGGCCTTGGATGATGTTGATGCAGTTTTTTTGTACTAATTTAGGCTTACAAAAGTTTTGTGTCACCGCCCGTTCAGCTAGGTTACACAAACAATCCAATTGACTGATGGCATCTGCACAAGCCTGTAAGCTGACAATGTCGGGTTTGAATGCGGCCAATAAGTCGGTATAAAGCTGCTTTTCATAGGCCAAGGACTTTTCCTTGCTCGACAGCACTTTTTGTTCAAACTGTTTTAATTCGGGCGTGGTGTAGCGTTCGACGGCTTTCAAAGTTTGCCGTCGGATGTAATGTTCGGGTGCTTTGTCGGCATGCAATTTTGAAATTTCGATGAAATAACCGTGTACGCGGTTGTAGCCGACTTTTAAGCCGTTGATGCCAGTGGCTTCTTGCTCCTGAGTTTCAAAATCCAGCATGTACTGACCTGCATCGGTACTGATGCGGCGCAGTTCGTCTAATTCTTCATCATATCCATCTGCGATGACGCCACCGTCTCGAATCACCACAGGCGGATTGTCTTTGACGGCTTTTTGTAACAGTTCAATCAAGTGCGGGTGGGGCTGTAGGTCTGTCTTAATTTCGTCTAATTGGTTAGATTTAATACCCTGAACAGTATTTTGTAATTCAAGGACTGACATCAAAGAGTCGCGCAAAGCAACCAAGTCACGGGGTCTTGCAGTCGCCAGAGAAATGCGCGTTACGATACGTTCCACATCGGAGATGCTTTTCAGTTGTAATAAAATTTCATCATACAAATGCGCATCAATCAATGATTCAATGGCATTCAATCGGCTGCTCAAAGTTTCGCGACATCGCAGTGGCTGTTTAACCCAGCGACGCAGCTTTCTTGAACCCATGGCGGTGGCGCATTGGTCTAAAAAGCCACACAGGGTCAATTCGTCCAAGCCATCGGTGTGGTAATCAATTTCTAAATTTTTGCGTGAATTGGCATCGATGTGTAAATAATCATCCAACAATTCAATGTGCAAACCTTTGATGTGCGGTATGCTGCTTTTTTGCGTGTGCTGAACGTATTGCAACAAAGCGCCGGCTGCCGGTAAATACACTTCATCACCATTGATTCCAAAACCAGATAAGTCATGCACTTGGTACAGTTTTTTCAAAGCATGGCTTGCCGATTCAGCATCAAAATCCCATGGAGGGCGGGTAACACAAGGTAAATGACTTAATTGAGTTAATAAGACGTCGTTTTCGCTGATCAGTACTTCACTGGGTGCCAAGCGTGCTAATTGGGCATCCAAGGTGGCACGGTCTTCAATCTGCTGTACAGTAAATGCACCGTTACTTAACGACAAATAGGCAAGGCCATAGTGTGATTCAGTTGAATGATTGGCGCTGTGAACTGCCACCAATAAATTCTCATGGTGGGCATCCATAAGCGCTTCTTCAGTTACCGTCCCTGGCGTTAAGATGCGTTGCACCGCGCGTTCAACAGGCCCTTTACTGGTGGCCGGGTCACCGACCTGTTCACAGATGGCAACAGACAAACCCTTTTTGACCAGTTTGGCTAAATAGTTATCCGCTGCATGGTAAGGCACACCACACATGGGAATCGGTTCACCGTTGGATTTACCACGGTGGGTTAAGCTGATGTCCAATAATTTGGCCGCACGCAAGGCATCATCAAAGAACAACTCGTAAAAGTCGCCCATGCGATAAAACAACAACATATCAGGATAATCTGCCTTGATTTTCAAGAACTGCTGCATCATCGGTGTATGCGAGGCGTTTTTGGCTTGCTTAGACATATAAAGCTTTAAAATTCAAAGGCGAAATTTTAGCAAAAAACAGCGATTAATCATATATATGCATTGTTCATATAAATTCAGGCTTTCATTTGACCGTCAGAATCAACGGTTGTTATAATAATTAAGGTTCTCAATTAATATTCCTGGTGTGCTGAGTCACTCAACATAAATCAAGAAATCAAAGTGACATAGCGGTTCTGGGCTGTGATACGAGGTGTCTATGTTTTATTTGTTGTTTGGTTCAATCAGTTATTTGGCTTTCTTTTTTGCTTTCATTTATTTCATTGCTTTTGTGGCAGAGCAGTACGTTCAAAACCATTTGTCCTTGACTTCAAAAGATTTTGATATAGAAGCACTGTTGATCAATGTTTTTTTGATTATATTTTGGGGCGTTCAACACAGTGTGATGGCCAGGCAAAAGTTTAAAGATAAAATCGCTAAAATTATTCCTCCAACCATTGAGCGCAGTGTTTATGTTTTGGTTACTGCTGTGGTGCTTGGCGTGGTGATGTGGTTTTGGCAGCCTATGCCAGGTGTTTTGTGGCACTTTGATGGCCAAGGCATGGTTTGGTTGATGTGGTCAATTTTCTTTTTGGGGTGGGGACTTGTGTTGTTGTCTACATTTTTAACTGATCACTTTGATTTATTTGGGTTGCGTCAAGTATGGCTGGCATTTTTGAAACGGACGTATGTACCGATTCCCTTTTCTGAAAGGTGGCTTTATCAAGCCATTCGTCATCCCATGATGCTGGGCCTGTTGATGAGCCTTTGGGCGATCCCCGTGATGACGGTGACACATTTGGTATTTGCTGTTGGTATGAGCATTTATATTTTTATTGGTATCTATTTTGAAGAGAAGTCATTGCAGCATGACCTCGGAGAGGATTACCAGCAATACAAAAAACGCACCAAAAAGATTTTCCCTTACTTTTATTAACATTCGGGAGTTTAAAATGAAACAATTAAAATTGTTGACGGTCACTGACATTAATGAAGTGGCTAACCCAGAACATGACACCTCCATATCCACTGATTCTTCTGCACTGTTAATTTTTACAGACTTTCATGTCTACCACCCATTTGATTTAAGTCACATCGCGGGAGCCAGAGAGGCATTGAATTTGATGCAAGCGGCTCATGTTAGGATGAAGTTTGTTGTTGATGACGCGGGGATGTTTTTGGGTGTTGTCAGTACCGATGATTTAAACGAACAAGAAATCAACAAAAGGCAGGCCTTTGGACAAGCAGCTTCTGACATGACAGTGGTGGATTTTATGCGTCCCAAATCCAAATTAAAAGCCATTGAATACAGTGATTTATGTGAGGCTACTATTGCTGAGGTGATGGAACTGTTAAAATCACAAGGTTTACAGCATTGTTTGGTTGTGGACCATGCCTTGAACCAAATCAGAGGCGTCATTTCTAGCAGTGACATTGCCAGAAAGTTAAGGTTGCCTGTTGATATCAGTGAAGCATCAGACTTTAAAAGAATCTTTCAAGCGTCTAAACAACCTCGTATAAAGTTGTGATTTGATGCTGTTATAAATGCACAGCACCTTAATGTCATTAATTATTTTAATTCTCATGTTTTGAGAATGTTTGTCTATATCATTGGCAGCATGTAGAGAAAATTGACAAACATTTAAAGCATTTTGAATTTTGTCATGGTTGATAACGTGCGATAATACGGAGCTTGAAAATGAACAACCTCAAATTAGTGGAGCAAAATAAAGTGGATGACAACAAAAAGAAAGCCCTGGCAGCGGCTTTAGGACAAATTGAAAAGCAATTCGGTAAAGGTTCGGTGATGCGCATGGGTGATAACCAGGCATTAACCACGGATGTTTATTCCACAGGTTCATTGGGTTTGGATGTGGCATTGGGTATAGGTGGATTACCACGTGGTCGTGTGGTTGAAATTTATGGGCCTGAGTCCAGTGGTAAAACCACTTTGACTTTACATGCTGTTGCTGAATGTCAGAAAAAAGGTGGCACGGCTGCTTTTATTGATGCTGAACATGCGCTTGATCCGGCTTATGCTGCTAAATTGGGTGTTAACATTGATGATTTGTTGGTTTCACAGCCTGACACAGGTGAAGAAGCTTTGGAAATTTGTGACATGTTGGTTCGTTCTAATGCGGTTGATATGATTGTGGTGGATTCAGTTGCGGCTTTAACGCCCAAAGCTGAGATTGAAGGTGACATGGGCGATTCCCATATGGGCCTACAGGCACGATTGATGTCACAGGCGTTGCGTAAATTAACCGGTAACATCAAACGCACCAATTGTATGGTGATTTTTATTAACCAGATTCGCATGAAAATTGGTGTGATGTTTGGTTCTCCTGAAACCACAACAGGTGGTAATGCATTGAAATTCTATTCATCGGTACGTTTGGACATCCGCCGCATAGGTGCGATCAAGAAAGGTGATGAAGTGATTGGTAATGACACCCGCGTTAAAGTGGTTAAAAATAAAATGGCACCACCGTTCAAACAAGTCCAGTTTGAAATTTTGTATGGGCAAGGAATTTCCTTGTTGGGTGAGTTGATTGACTTTGGTGTGGCGCATAACTTGGTGTCTAAAGCTGGTGCTTGGTACAGTTATGGTGAAATTCGCATAGGACAGGGTAAAGAGAATGCCAAGCAGTACTTCCGTGATAACCCAGAACATGCACAAGAATTGGAAACCAAGATTCGAGACATATTATTACCTAAACCTGAAGATGTCGAAGAAGAAGTTGTTGCAGCTGAATAAGGCATGGCATGAAGGAACTGTCGCAGGCTGACCAGAAATACAGCCCAGAGTCTAAAGCCAGGGCTTCGGCCATTGGTTCATTAGCGATGCGCGAGCATTCAGCTTATGAATTGCAACAAAAGCTATTGAACAAAAACCACCCTGAAGCGGTGGTTTTTGCGTTGATAGCTGAGTTGCAAAAAGAAAACTTACTCAGTGATGCACGTTATGCAGAGAGTTACTGGCGTTCTCGAAGTAATAAAGGTTATGGGCCAATGCGTATTGAGCGTGAGTTAGAACAAAAAGGTGTCGCCAGTCGCTTGATACAAGAGGCCCTTTATGAGGCCGAAATAGATTTTGAAGCTTTGGTGCACCAAGTGTATGAAAAAAAATACAAAGGGCGAGCCTGGACTGACTTTAAAGAGAAAGCCAAGCGTCAGAATTTTTTATACAGGCGTGGCTTTCCTTCTGAGTTAATTCGATCAGTTGTAGATTAATCAATTTGGATTTAAAAGTAACATGGATTTAGCATTCGATAAAAAACACTTGTGGCATCCTTATACCAACCTTTCTGATCCCGCGGTGGTTTTTCCTGTGGTGTCAGCTGATGGTGTGCGCTTAAAGCTCGAGGATGGTAGAGAGTTGATTGATGGCATGTCGTCTTGGTGGGCTTGTATACATGGTTACAATGTACCGGAATTGAACCAAGCATTACAAGATCAAGCGGCACAAATGTCACATGTGATGTTTGGTAGTTTGACCCATGAGCCAGCGATTCGATTGGGCAAGCAGCTCTTGGCATTGAATGATGATGCCTTGAATCAAGTATTTTTTGCTGACTCTGGTTCGGTTGCTGTGGAAGCTGCAATGAAGATGGCAGCTCAATACTGTTACGCCAAAAACCAAAATAAAAAGAAACGATTTCTGACGTTCACCAAAGGCTACCACGGTGACACATTTGGTGCCATGTCGGTGTGTGACCCAGTCAATGGCATGCATACCATGTTTTCAAAGCTCATCAACAAACACCTGTTTGTTGATGCGCCAATCTGTGCATATGGTGAAGAATGGCAAGATGATTACTTGCTTGAATTTGAACAAACTATTACTGAGCACCATGAGGAACTGATTGCGGTTATTTTTGAGCCCATTGTTCAAGGTGTGGGCGGTATGTGGTTTTATCATCCAGAGTATTTGCGTCAAGTGCGTACTTTGTGTGATCGCTATGGTGTGTTGTTGATTTTTGATGAAATTGCCACAGGCTTTGGACGCACCGGTGAAATGTTCGCTTATCAACATGCGGGTGTGGTGCCCGATATTCTGTGTTTGGGTAAAGCCATCACGGGTGGTTATATGACACTCTCTGCTGTTTTGTGTCAAGAGCACATTGGTCATGGCATGGACAATAACTTCATGCATGGCCCGACATTTATGGCCAATCCTTTGGCTTGTGCTGTGGCTTCTGCTTCTATTGATTTGTTAATTAATAAAGACTGGCATGCTGAGGTGAAGCATTTGGAAAACCAATTGTTTGATGAGCTGCAAGCATGCTTGTCATTATCAGCTGTAAAAACAGTTCGCAGTTTAGGCGCCATAGGTGTGGTAGAAATGCATGATCGCGTGGATACTGACACTTATGTCGCTGCTTTTGTGGAGCAAGGGGTTTGGATTCGCCCTTTTTCTAACTTGATTTATGTGATGCCGCCTTATATCATGCCAGGCGAAGATGTTTCACATCTGTGCCAAAGCATTTACACGGTTATCAAACACATTACTGAAGAATTACATTCATGATTATTTTATTGTCTCCATCAAAAGGGCAGGATTTCGAACAAAATCCATATGTACCACATTCTTATCCTCAGCTTTTAGCGCATTCTGAACAGTTGATGACCACCTTGAAAAAGCTCAAAGTGTCGGATGTTCAACAATTGATGTCTGTCAGTGAAAATTTGGCTGAATTGAATGTGGACCGTTTTCAAGCCTTTAAAACGCCATTTATGTTAGGGCAAGCCAAACAGGCAGCATTGGCATTTAAAGGTGATGTTTATACAGGTTTGGATGCCGATACTTGGTCAGATATGGATTGGGCCATCGCACAAAAGCACATTCGAATTTTGTCAGGATTGTATGGTTATTTAAGGCCTTTGGATTTAATTCAGGCTTATCGACTTGAAATGAAAACCAAGCTGCAGCATGACAAATACGAGAACCTGTATCAATTTTGGGGTCATCAAATAACAGACACCATCAACAAAGAATGTGATGATTGGGTAATCAATTTAGCGTCCAATGAATATTTTAAGGCCGTTAAGAAAAAAGGCCTTAAAGCGCAAGTATTGACCATCAACTTCAAAGACACCAAAGACGGTAAAACACGAGTGATTGGTTTTTATGCTAAAAAAGCGCGAGGCCAAATGGCGCGGGCCATTATACAAAATAATGTCACCTCACCCGATGACATCAAGGGGCTCAGCTTCGATGGTTATCAGTTTGATGATAGCTTATCAGAAGGTTTGAATTGGGTCTTTGAACGTCAACAGCCGCCCCCTGTAAACGGCTGATTGTGGGATTATAAAAACAGGGCTTTTTTTTCAAACTCTGATACCTTTTGTGGTTTGGCGTAATAAAACCCTTGAAAGAAATGGCACTGTTCTTTTTTTAAGAAATCGACTTGCTCTTGGTTTTCAACTCCTTCAGCTACCACATCAAAGTTCATTTCTTTGGCCATTCCTAATATGGTTCTAACAATGGTGGTGCTGTTATTGTCATGGGGTATGTCTTTAATAAAGGCACGGTCAATTTTTATTTTATCTAAGGGTAACTGCCTGATGTAGTTAAATGAAGAATACCCTGTGCCAAAGTCATCAATAGAAATTCTGATACCCAGTTGTTTCAATTCTTTTAAAATTCGGATGGATCGTTTGGTTTCTCTCATTAATACAGATTCGGTTACTTCAATTTCTAAAAAATTTCTGGGGATATCATATCGCTGAATAAGTTCAGAAACTTTGGGCAAAAAGAGGTCGTCTCGGATTTGAATTACGGAGAGGTTAACAGCAACAAAAAATGGTTTGTTAGACTGTTTTTTCCATTCACTGATTTGTATGCAAGCTTGCTCCAATGCCCAAAACCCAAGGTCTAAAATAATGTGTGTTTTCTCGGCAATGGGAATAAAGTCACTGGGTAATATTGACCCTTTTTTGGGGTGGTCCCAACGCATTAAAGCCTCTGAACCCGCAGTTTCTCCTGTATTTGAATCAATAATGGGCTGGTAGACCAAATGGATTTGATTCCTTTCCAGTGCACGCCTCAGTTCGTTTTCTAGCTCATGGGATTTGATGACAGCCCTTTCAAGGCGATTTCGAAATGTGACCACGCGATTACCGCCATTGGCTTTGGCTTCATACATGGCAGTATCGGCCCTTTGAATCAAAACATTTTGGTTGGTGCCGTCACGAGGGTAAATCACCATGCCTATGCTGCTGGTGATGTGAAACTTTCGTTCTTTGATGTGAAAGGCTTCGGCTATAGATGATAATATTTGGTCGCAAATAGAAAGGGCTTCCTTTTCCGCTGATTCTGTGTCTGTTCCTAGCTCTGATAGCTCAACAATAAACTCATCTCCTCCCAGTCTGGCTATGGTATCCCCTTGACCTACAATTTTTTGTAATCGAGTGGCCATTTGTTTAATCATCATGTCGCCAATGTGATGGCCTTGTGAATCGTTGATGGTTTTGAAGTTGTCAATGTCCAAAAACAAAATGGCACCGTGATGGTGATGTTGTGATGCACGTGCCAAAGAATGGTTTAACCTGTCATTTAACAGTATGCGATTAGGTAAGTCTGTCAGTGCATCATGTTGGGCCATAAACTTGATTTTTTCTTCAAATTTTTTCGCTTCCGTGATATCAACACCCACTGTAAGTATGGCAGGTGACTCGTCATGCCTGCCCAAGAAAGGCATTCTAGACAGGTACAAAACATGTTCTTGACCACTGAAGTCATCAGTAGTCAGTTCTTTATGGATGGGTTGGGAGTTTCTGGGATTGATTAAAATTTGGTTGTTGAAAAAAGGTTCATACTCTGGGTGTGTGGTCACTAATTTTTCACTGTTGATTGACTCAAAGGCTTTGGTGGTCAGTCCAAAGAAATGACTGGCTGTTTCATTGGCTAAAAGAATGTCACCATTGATGTCAACAACGTAGATGATATGTGGAACCAAGTTGATGATTTGTTGTAACTGTTCTTCACGCCCAGTTAATTCCAGCACCCTCAGATTAACTTGTTTTTTGAAAAGAGTAGCAAATCCCAATGCCAAAATTGCAATGATGCCAACAACCAACAGCATTGGCCAAACCCAAGGTGGAAAAATCTCATCACCCTCCACTTGGAGCCACTTTATTCTCGCAGAATAATAGAGTGAGTTTTTGTCGGCTTTCCATTTTGAAATGGACTGGTCGTAAATGTTCAGCAATGACTGCTCATGCCCCTTGGGAATGGCGACAAAGACCTTGAAGGGGTTAAACACCACACTGCTACCAAGAATCTGTGTGTTTTTAACATATTCAATACCGACCAAGTTGTTTGAAACGCCGCCATCCACTTGTTTGCTTTGGATTAACTCAAATATTTCTGGGTAAGAATTCACTTCCTGAATTTGACAGTCGACTTCGAATTGTTGGCATTGATTAAGTAGATTGATGGCATTGATGTCACCTTTCATGGCCGCGATGGTTTTGTTGCTTAGGTCAAAAATATTTTCAATATCGGAGTCCAAAGGGAGGAACACCTGCCCCCAAACAGTAATGAAGCTTTGTTCGGAAAAGTTTAAATAACCCGCTCGATCTTCGTTGTAGCCAGCTGAAGTGATCATGTCAATTTGGTCTTTTTTTGACAATTCGAGCAAGGTGGGCCACTCTTCATGCACCCAAGTGATGTTGAATTGATGGTCTTGCGCCATTTGGTTCATTAAATCGACCAACAGACCTTCAGCTTGGTTGGTGTCGGGGTTTAAAAATACCAAGGGTGGGCTAGAAAAATATCCGACACGATAATCATTTCCTTTTAACTCTTGTGCATCCGTTGAAAAAGAGTAGTTAAGAAATAAAAAAATGATGAAAATGTATCTAAAAGTCATTCTGTGGCCACACCGTCGTTAGCCTATCATCATACTACAGATTGTTGCCAAAAAATAGAGTCACTTGGTTGCTGGGTCAGTGGCCTACCAGTGGGCCCATAAGGTTTTTGATGGCGTCAAAAGTTGTCTTTCCAATGCCGGAGTAGGGCAAAAGTTTCGGATGCTGTGTTTGGTTGTTGATTGAAGTGTCCTGAAACGGCTGAAACTATAGTTGGGTCACTGCAGTTTAAAAACGGGTTCAATGACTTTTCTACCGCCATTGTGCTAGGTAAGGAAGGCAAACCTTGCTTTCGTTTTTCATCTAGAAGTGTTTTGAATGTGTTTAGCTTCTGGTTTTTTGGATTGACTTCTTGAGCAAAGCGCCAATTAGATTCTGTGTATTCATGGGTACAATATACTTTAGTGTCATCGTTAAGTTGTTTCAATTGATTTAATGATGAGCTGAATTGTTCGGCAGTTCCTTCAAACATTCTGCCACAGCCTAAGCTAAAGAGTGTGTCTCCACAAAACAACATGTCCTTATTAAGATAACATATGTGGGTCAGCGTGTGGCCAGGTGTAAATAAGACTTTAAATTTGAGTTTAAGTTGTTCAATCTTGACGCTTGCTTTATCACTAACAACAGTTAAGTTACCAGGAATCCTTTCATCTTTGGGGGCAAAGACGGGGCAATCCCATTGGGTTTGTAATTCAACTAAACCATCGACATGATCGTAATGGTGATGGGTGATTAAAATCGCAGCTAAATTGAGGTTGTGGTTGTTTAAATAGGATGTTACTGCGGTGGCATCACCTGGGTCAACCACCACTGCATGACTTTGGTTTTGTAAAGTCCATATGTAATTGTCACTGAATGCTGGAATAGGATGAATCTTGATTTTCATATAGTCGATGTAATGTTTTATAATGCCTGCATGAATGATACTACTGAACGGATGCAAAAGGTAACGATTTATACCGACGGTTCTTGCTTAGGCAATCCTGGCCCAGGTGGCTGGGCGGCTTTATTGATGTGTCGAGGTAAAGAGAAAATGCTCACAGGACATCAAGCTGAGACGACTAATAACCAAATGGAAATGCAGGCTGTGATATCGGCTTTAACTGCTTTAAAATCCGCTTGTGATATTGAATTATATACGGATTCTAAGTATGTCATGGATGGCGCCACCTCTTGGATTCATGGTTGGAAGGCTAAGGGTTGGAAAAACAGTAAAAAAGAGCCTGTAAAAAATAAAGCCTTATGGCAACAACTTGATGCCGCTTTAATGAGACATAATATCAATTGGCATTGGGTCAAAGGGCATGCAGGTGATGTTAACAATGAGCGGGTTGATGAGGCTGCCAGGGCACAAGCGGAGCAATGCAGATGAATTTGATTGATGGCAAGTTAATCATGTTGGATACAGAGACCACGGGTTTAAAGCCTGATGACGGTCACAGAATCATTGAAATTGGTGCTGTTGTAGTCCAAAACCGAGAAGTCACTTCAGAACATTATCACCAATATACTCAGCCCAATTTTGAGATTGATGCAGAAGCTTTGGCGGTTCATGGCATCACTCAAGAGTTTTTGAGTGACAAGCCAACTTTTGAGCGCATCGTTGATGAATTTGTGGACTTTGTAAAAGGCGCTGAATTGGTGATTCATAATGCACCATTTGATGTCGGCTTTATCAATAATGAATTGATGCTGTGTGGCAAAGACTTTCGATTAGAGGATATTTGTAAAATCACCGACAGTTTAACCATTGCTAAGCATAAACACCCTGGGGCAAAAAATAATTTGGATGCCTTGTGTCGTCGGTATGGTATCAGTAACGAACACCGTACTTTGCACGGCGCATTACTCGATTCAGAAATTTTAGGTCAAGTATTCTTGGCCATGACAGGAGGTCAAACCAAATTAGATCTGTCGGTGAGTCAAGATGACGGTCTGCAAAACTTACAATTTAATCTAGATGATTTGCCTTCATTGGTCAGTGTCAAAGCAAGTGAAGATGAAATAAAGTCACATAAACAATGGTTAGAAAAAAACATGGATGAGGATTTAAAAATAAATTGGTGATTTTGTCCTGATAAATGACTTTATATCGTAAGAAAGGGTAATCAATGATATAAAAGGCAAATTCCATGAAACATTTATTCTTCTTATTAACTTTTTTCTCAGCTCAACTTTCAGCTCAAAACTTAGTCACCAATGGTGCATTTGACCAAGACATATCTGGTTGGGACACCACTTACTCTGATGCAGTTTGGGTGGCAGATGATGGCCATGCCGCTGATGGTGCTTTTGAAATAAAAACGGATTTTAATAATGGTGGCGTTTCTACTGCATCTTATACACCAATCGAAGTAAACAGCTCAAGAATGTATCGACTTTCTGTTTCTATGAAGGTGATGTCCAATACACAAGCAACAGGGGCCGCAGCAATCATTACCTGGCTGAATGAAGACCAGATGTCAGTGGGGTATACGGAGTTTTTATATTCAGATGATACTGTTAATGATGGCATATGGCACCGTGTCAGTATAGAAGTGATGCCGCCAGAAGGAATGAAGTATGCACAAATTGCTTTGGGCGTTGATACGGAAAATTCAGGATCAAATGAGTTATCTGTGGCAAGGTTGGACGATGTTAGGTTTGAAATTGCTTCACCAAACGAGTTTGCCATTTTGCCTTCACACAGTGGTTCTTGGTACAACCTTGAGCAGTCAGGTCATGGATTGAATGTTGAAATTTTGCCAGCTGGTCGAGCGCAAGTTTACTGGTACACCTATGACCATCTGGGTAATACCATGTGGTTGGTTGCGGTTGGCACACATGATGGTGTTAAATTTGAAGGTGAGGCTGCAGTTACTGATGGCGCTTTGTTTCCTCCATTGTTTAACAGCAGTGATGTTATGGTCTCAAGTTGGGGTTTTTTTGAGCTTCATTTTACCAGTTGTAATCAAGGTGTTTTTAAGTGGAAACCCAATAACATCAACCTTTATCCTGCAGGAGAAATGGTGGTTTCACGGCTGACTAAACTTGCTGGAATGGTATGCGATGAGTCGACTGAATAAAAAATAACTTCCTGTGTTTGTTAAAGGATGGCAGTCGACTTCAATAATGAGGGCTGTTGGGCTACAATGAGCCACTTTTTAGTAGTACAGATAATCAATCATGTTAGATCCACAACTTTTACGCAATGAATTGGAACAAACGGCTGAAAAACTGGCCGCACGTGGTTATCAATTGGACGTGGCAAAATGGCAAGCTTTAGAGCAATCAAGAAAAGCGGTTCAGTTAGAAACTGAAGCCTTACAAAATAAAAGGACCACCATTTCTAAATCCATTGGTCAAGCCAAAGGGCGCGGTGAGGATGTACAGCCATTGTTGGATGAGGTGGCTTCAATTGGTGCTGCTTTGGATGATTCTAAAGACAAATTAAAAGATATTTTGGCTCAAATGGATGAGGTGATTTTATATACCCCCAATTTAGCAGATGATTCGGTGCCATTAGGTAAGGATGAAGAAGATAACGTAGAAGTACGTACTTGGGGTGAACCCAGAAAGTTTGACTTTGAAGTCAAAGACCATGTTGAGCTGGGCGAAATTAGTCAAGGATTAGATGCTGAATCAGCGGCCAATTTATCAGGGTCACGTTTCACCCTTTTGACGGGCGAAATGGCACAGCTTCATCGTGCTTTGGCTCAGTTTATGTTGGATAAGCAGACCCAATCACATGGTTATAAAGAGTTTTACGTACCTTATTTAGTGAATGAAGAAACCATGAAAGGGTCAGGTCAGTTGCCTAAGTTTGCTGATGATGCATTCATAACGGAAGACAATCGTTATTTGATTCCTACAGCTGAAGTGCCTTTAACTAACTTGGTGGCCGATACCATTATTGATGAAGCTGATTTGCCCATCAAGATGACAGCACACACACCTTGTTTTAGGCGTGAAGCTGGGAGTTATGGTAAAGACACCAAAGGCATGATTCGCCAGCACCAGTTTGAAAAAGTGGAGATGGTACAAATTGTTCACCCTGACAAATCATTTGATGCATTAGAAGAGATGACCGGGCATGCTGAAGCAATTTTAAAGGCATTGAATTTACCATATCGTGTATTGGTGTTGTGTTCTGGAGACATGGGCTTTTCAGCCACAAAAACCTTTGATTTAGAGGTTTGGGTGCCAGCTCAAAACACATACAGAGAAGTTTCTTCAGTATCTAACTGTCTGGATTTTCAGGCGCGACGTATGAAAGCTCGTTTTCGCTCTGCTGATGTTAAAAAGCCACAATTGGTACACACTTTAAATGGTTCTGGGTTGGCCGTGGGCCGCACTTTGATTGCTGTGCTGGAAAATTACCAGCAAGCAGATGGCAGTGTTTTGGTACCAGAAGTGTTACAAAACTACATGTGTGGTAAAACTGTGATTAACTTGGCAAGCGTTTAATTGATTGCTTGCGCCTTTATTGGAGTTTGCTATAATCAAAAGAAAAACAAGGCTACAAACCTTTTATCAATAAACTTTCGGGACCAATAACATGAAATTAAACTTTCCGCATGGAGAATTGAAAGACAAAGACCTGGTAGACGGCGATTATCGCATTGGCTCATCTGATGAGGCCGAGGTGGTGATTAAGGACAAAGGTTTGGCAGAAGTACACGCCACATTGCATGTAAAGGGTAAGGAATTGTCAATTTCAATTGATAATGAGGCTCGTCTGGTTTCCGTTAATGGCAAACTGGTTAAGCAAAATAAAGAAGTCAGACCCAATGATTTGATTATTATGGCTCAGGTACATTTGAAAGTTATTGACGTGACTGAAGAGGAAGAGGACGATAACCGCACCCGCATCAGAATGGCTTTGCCTAAATTTGTATTGCGTGGTGTTTCTGGTGCTTATTTTGGTAAAACATTTCCTTTGCGTGGCGCCACCGTCTTGGGACGTCACTCTGAATGTCATGTCTGTATCAATGCCGACGGCATATCAAGG
Source organism: Marinicella rhabdoformis (assembly GCF_009671245.1). Lineage (NCBI taxonomy): Bacteria > Pseudomonadati > Pseudomonadota > Gammaproteobacteria > Lysobacterales > Marinicellaceae > Marinicella > Marinicella rhabdoformis. The sequence goes on along the minus strand of NZ_VTFS01000003.1, from coordinate 292,829 downwards.
AAGCATGCACAAATAACTGTAGAAGCTGATGGTTTGTCGGTCAAAGATTTAGGTTCTTCAAATGGTACATATGTCAACGGGGAAAAAATTGATGAAGCACACTTGAATGTGGGTGATGAAGTTAAGCTTGATAATTTGAGGTTTTTAATTCAGACGCCAGGCATGCCAGAACCTGCTGGAAAAGAAGCTTCACAGAAAAACACAGCACCTCATGGAAATGCGGCTCCTCTTGAGCAGTCTGAATCGAGTGGTTCAGGCGCTTTGAAATGGGTGATAACCATAGGTGTATTGGGTGGTGCTGTATTCGCTGCATGGAAGATGGGCTATTTAAACGGCCTTCTTGGTTGAATCAAGGCTTCAAATTGGTAAAAGGCGCTGATGGCGCCTTTTTTTATGCATTCAGAATTTAATCATGTTGTATCTTGATACACAGTTCAATACAATCACATCGTTTTATCATTGAATTATTTCCTATGCTCAGTACCCAAGAAATCAGGGCGAAATTTTTAGACTTCTATGCTGAAAATCAACACGCCAAAGTCAAAAGCAGTTCATTAATTCCTGGCAATGACCCGACATTGTTGTTCGTTAATGCTGGTATGGTTCAATTCAAAGACGTGTTTTTGGGTGCAGAAAAAAGAAACTACACGCGTGCCACGTCATCGCAGAGGTGCGTTAGGGCAGGTGGAAAGCACAATGACTTAGACCAAGTGGGATATACCGCGCGTCATCACACTTTTTTTGAAATGTTAGGTAATTTCAGCTTTGGAGATTACTTCAAAAAAGAAGCGATTCAAATGGCTTGGGATTTTTTGACCAAGGAACTGGGTTTGCCTGTTGAAAAATTGTGGGTAACTGTTTTCGAAGAAGATGATGAGGCCGAAAAAATTTGGCTTAATGATATGGGTTTTCCAAAAAGCAGATTGTCACGTATCGGAGCCAAAGATAATTTTTGGCAGATGGGTGATACTGGTCCTTGTGGCCCTTGTACTGAAATCTTTTATGATCACGGTGAAGACATTGCAGGTGGTCCACCTGGTACGCCTGAAGAAGATGGCGACAGGTACATAGAAATTTGGAATCTGGTATTCATGCAATATGACCGTCAGGCAGATGGTACATTGGCTCCCTTACCTAAACCTTGTGTGGATACTGGCATGGGTCTTGAGCGAATTGCATCAATTATGCAAGGGAAGCACAATAACTATGACATTGACTTGTTTCAACATTTGATTAAAAAAGCAGTGGCATTGACTGGTGCACGCGACACAAAAGATCCTTCTTTGAAAGTGATTGCTGACCACATCAGAACCTGTGCATTTTTAATTGCTGATGGCGTTTTACCGTCAAATGAAGGGCGGGGTTATGTATTGCGACGTATTATCAGGCGTGCAGCCAGACATGGTCACAAGTTAGGTGCACAATCTTTGTTCTTTTACCATATGGTTCCGGCATTGATAGATGTGATGGGTGAAGACTATCCTGAGTTGGTAGAGCAGCGTGATGTGATTATGGCTGCTTTGAAAAAGGAAGAACAGAAGTTTGCTGAAACTTTAGGTTTAGGTATGCAAGAGTTCAATAAGATGACCCAAAAATTAAAGGCAAATGAGCCCGTCAGTGGAGCCGTTGCATTTAAGTTGTATGACACCTATGGATTTCCTTTGGATTTAACACAAGATGTTGCCAGGGAGTCAGGTCGCGCTGTAGATGTATCGGGTTTTGAGTCTCTGATGGAGGCGCAAAAAGTACGTTCACGATCAAGCAAGCAATTCACGCAAGCCAATCAACTATCAGCCGAAATCATTAAAACCCTTCCAGTAACACAGTTTTTGGGTTATGACAGGTCTGAATCCAATGCTGAAGTTGTGGCAATTATTCAAGAAGGTTCTTTGGTTGAATCGGTTGGTGCCGGTAGTCATGCCATTGTTATTTTAGATGCCACTCCAATGTATGCTGAATCTGGTGGCCAGGTAGGTGACAAAGGTGTTATCACAAATGATAGTGGAGTTCATGTTGTTGTGAGTGATACTCAAAAAGCAGCGAATCAATTCCATTTACATCATGCTGAAGTTAAATCAGGAGGTTTATCAAAGGGTGACCAGGTTAAGGTTCAAGTTGATCAATCATATAGGAATGATGTGATTTTGAACCATTCGGCAACACATCTACTGCATAAGGTTTTGCGAGATATTTTGGGTAAACATGTGCAGCAAAAAGGCTCTTTGGTCAATGCAGAAAAGTTGCGCTTTGACTTTTCACATGATCAAGCCATTGATTCAGAAACGTTGCAACAAGTTGAGCGGAAGGTAAACGATGCCATCAGAGCCAATTACAGTGCCGAAGCGAACGTCATGGCTTTCGATGAAGCCGTTGAAAGCGGTGCTATGGCGCTTTTTGGTGAAAAATATGGTGACGATGTTCGTGTCATGGATTTTGGTGGTTACTCTGTTGAGTTGTGTGGTGGAACGCATGTTAAGGCGACAGGTGATATCGGTTTGTTTAAAATCATTGAAGAAACTGCAGTGGCTTCAGGCATCAGAAGAATAGAAGCTGTTACTGGCTCTACTGCACTGTCGCTGATTCAGGAAAATGAAAGGCAATTGAGGTTGTTGGCTCATACTTTAAAGGCGCAGCCTGGTCAAATAACTCAATCTTTGATGCAGTTAATTGATAAGAATAAATCATTACAAGTTGAAATCGATTCAATAAAACAGTCTCAGGCCAATGCAGCTGTTAAAAATGTATTTGATTCAGTAAAAGTTGTGGGTGATGTACATTTTTTGTCACATGTATTTGAAAATACAGAAGTTGGTGTGTTGAGAGATCATATTGACGGTTTCAAAGGGAAGTTTGAAAAGGGCATTGTTGTCTTTGCGAATGTCAAAGAGGGAAAGGCTCAAATTTTGGTTGGTGTCACTGATGCGATGACTCAAGTGCATAAAGCAGGTGCTATTATTAAAGATGTGTTGGCTCCTTTAGGTGGTCGTGGCGGTGGTCGTCCGGATTTTGCTCAAGGTGGCGGAGATGGAGATGTCAAAACACTTGAAGCTTCAATAGCTAAAGTATTGAATACCTTGCAGCAAAAATAAAAATAGCACTTTAAAATCAGACGGAAATATAGTTTAATCTATCTTCTGTCTGAGTCTAACAATAAAAATAACAAGGCTCTATTGGAAAGCTCGCCCCGAGGGCTGAATGAAATATATAAGGAGAATAGCATGTTAATTTTGACAAGAAGAGTTGGTGAAACATTGATGATTGGTGATGATGTAACTGTTACCGTTTTAGGTATCAAAGGGAACCAGGTCAGAATTGGAATTAATGCACCCAAAGAAATAGCCGTGCACAGGGAAGAGATATATGAGCGGATCAAGAATGAAGAAACTGAATTGGTTGTAGAGGTTGAACCTGAAGATAATTTAGGTAACAAATAAAAAAGAATCAATTAATTAAAAAATCAAGTTGCAAAATTCATTTTATCACTTAAAATGAGCCACCCGTTAAGGCAGTGCTTTAACAGATTGCATGTTTCTATTTAATAAAGTTCATGTAACACGGAGAGTTGGCCGAGCGGCTGACTAAAATGTCTGGAACATTTTAGCCCCGCGAAGCGGACCCGAAGGGCGAAGGGCAGGAGCCGGTAGTCAGGCGTCTCCCATGGGAGCGCAGCACTTGATATGAATACACAAGTCTAAAAAGTATTTAAAAAGAAACGGAGAGTTGGCCGAGCGGCTGAAGGCGCTCCCCTGCTAAGGGAGTATGGGTCAAAAGCCCATCGAGGGTTCAAATCCCTCACTCTCCGCCATTTTCACTGTCTGATTTCAGGCGGTGTGAAAAAGATGAGAATTAATGTTGACTTTGAATTTTAAAAACAACATAATTCGCATCCCTTGAGCGCCCGTAGCTCAGCTGGATAGAGTACCTGGCTACGAACCAGGTGGTCGGAGGTTCGAATCCTTCCGGGCGCGCCATTTTAAGATTGATGGTAAAAATACTGTTAATTGAAAATCTTTGCCAAGTTGGCAAAGAATAAAACTTACTTTTATGATTGAACTTAAGTAGGTGAACGTATAAAATTCGCCAGCTTGATGAAATGAGTGAAGTAAGACCAGTCGGGGTATAGCGCAGCCTGGTAGCGCAACTGCTTTGGGAGCAGTGGGTCGGGAGTTCGAATCTCTCTACCCCGACCATTTTTTGTTAAAACCGCATTGCGCCCGTAGCTCAACTGGATAGAGCATCGCCCTTCTAAGGCGAGGGTTGCACGTTCGAGTCGTGCCGGGCGCGCCAGCGGTATTTGATATGGTGGCCGTAGTTCAGTTGGTAGAGCGCCAGATTGTGATTCTGGTTGTCGTGGGTTCGAGCCCCATCGGCCACCCCATTCATTCTTCTCATCATTTATATGCACTCCTTATATAATAGGGTGGTGATGGTAACTTGAAATTGTTTTCATTTACCCCATATACAACACACATTGCGAAAGTGGCGGAATTGGTAGACGCGCTGGTTTTAGGTACCAGTATCTTTGATGTGAGAGTTCGAGTCTCTCCTTTCGCACCATATTTATTGAATTAGAAAAACTTTGGAGTAAAGATGCAAATCTCTATTGATCAGTCAGAAGGCTTGGAAAGAATTGTTAACATCGACTTAGCTGCGGATGCAATTCAGTCAAAAGTAGATGCTAAATTAGTTGAACTGGGTAAAGAAGTTCGTTTGAAGGGATTCAGACAAGGCAAAGTGCCTAAAAATATTTTAACCCAACGATTTGGTCAGCATGCCCGACAAGAAGTGTTGGGTGAAATGATGCAAAACTCCATTGAACAAGCATTGAAAGAAAATGACTTGAATATTGTAGCTGCACCAGAAGTAACAGAAGCTGATGACAAAGAAGATGGTGGTTTCGCATTCAAGGCTAAAGTGGAATTGATGCCTGAAGTGCCTACGATTGATTACAGTGCACTGAAAGTAGAAAAAATGGTGGCAGAGATATCTGATAAAGACATCGATGGCATGATTACAAACTTGCAAAAACAAAAGCAAGACTGGAAAGAAAGTAAGGGTAAAATTGCCAACGGTGACTTAGTTACTATTGAGTATAAAACAACAGGTGAAGTTACATACCCAGAAGATGGCGCAGAAAAAATGGGCGTTCTTTTAGGTGAGAGTAACATTCCTGCTGACCTGAAAAAAGCCATTGTTGGCTTAAAGGCAAAAGAATCGGCTGAAGTGGATGTTGATTTCCCTGAAGACTTTAATGTTGCTGCTTTGGCTGGTAAAAAAGCCACAGTTTCATTTGATGTTGCAGATGTGAGAAAAGCCAAATTACCAAAAGTTGATGAAGAGTTTATCAAGTCTTTCGGAGTGGAAAGTGGTGATGTAGAAGACTTTAAAGGCGATATCAGAAAGAACTTAGAGCGCGAATTGAGTCAATCTATTTCTGTAGATTTTAAAAACAACGCATTAAAAGCATTGCGAGGTGCTTGTGAAGGTACTTTATTGCCTGAGTCTATGGTCAGTCGTGAAAGTCAGTTTATGGCTGAGCAAGAGGTTCAAAAAGCCAAGCAAATGGGTGTTCAAGATGCCCCTATGCCACCAGCTGACTCATTCAAAGAGCAAGCTTCTGATCGTATATTAAATACTTTGATATTACAAAATATCGCTAAAGAACAAGATATTAAAACTGATTTTGCTAAAGTAAGAGAGCAAATTAATGAAATGGCACAAACATTTGAAAAGCCAGAAGAGGTTGTGCAAATGTATTACAAGACACCAGAGTTGATGTCTAGTATTGAACAAAATGTTATGGAATCTCAAGTGATGGAATGGATAGAGTCACAAGTTTCAATTGTTGAGAATAAAAAGTCTTTTGATGACATCATGAAGCCTAAAGCATAATCACAAAAAGGTTTGGAGTGGATAATATGTTAGAAAACAAAGAAGCAATGAACTTGGTCCCTATGGTGGTTGAACGTACTGCCAGAGGTGAGCGTTCATATGATATCTATTCACGACTTCTTAAAGAGCGGATCATATTTTTGGTTGGTGCAATTGATGACCATATGGCTAATTTGGTTGTGGCTCAACTGTTGTTTCTAGAAGCTGAAAATCCAGACAAAGACATCAATTTATATATTAACAGTCCCGGTGGTGTTATCACTGCTGGGATGTCAATTTATGACACCATGCAATTTATTAAGCCAGATGTCAGTACCATGTGTATTGGTCAGGCTGCCAGCATGGGTGCTTTTTTGTTGAATGCAGGAACGTCGGGAAAAAGGTTTGCTTTACCCAACGCCCGAGTGATGATTCATCAACCTTTGGGTGGCTTTCAAGGTCAAGCTTCCGATTTTGACATTCACGCCCGTGAAATGTTAAAGATTAAAGCTAAAATGAATGAGTTAATGGCTAAGCATTCTGGACAACCTATAGAAAAGGTAGAGAAAGATACTGACAGAGATCACTTTTTAGGGGCCGAAGAAGCCAAATCATACGGCATTATCGACGAAGTTATCACTGAACGATAAACATACTAGAAATGTATTTAAGCCTGATTTTTCTTTGACGAGAGATTAGGCTTTTTATTCCCTCAAATCGTCAATGATTTAAATTTTGTCTTGAATATTAAGACAAATCCCACATATTCAAAATCAGCAAAGCAAAATTAAGCCAAAAGATCGAATTCTGATGGCATATTTTGTATGATATTGTCATATAAACTTAACCAATCTATACATCAAAATGAGCGAAGACAAAGGAATAGAAGAAATCAAGCATTGCAGTTTTTGCGGAAAAAACCAGCAAGAAGTTACAAAATTAATCGCAGGACCTAGCGTCTTTATTTGTGATGAGTGTGTGGATCTATGCAATGAAATCATCAGAGATGAGATTGAAGAAAACATATCTGAGGGTCTAGAGGATTTACCCACCCCAAAGCGAATTCATGAGTTATTGAACGACTATGTTATTGGTCAAGAAACAGCAAAAAAAGTGTTAGCTGTAGCTGTTTATAATCACTACAAAAGAATTCGTTCTAATTATGCAGATGGCAGTGATGTAGAGCTTTCAAAGTCTAATATTTTATTGGTTGGCCCAACAGGTTCCGGTAAAACATTATTAGCAGAAACATTGGCCAGGATATTGAATGTCCCATTCACCATTGCAGATGCAACGACATTGACTGAAGCGGGTTATGTGGGTGAGGATGTTGAAAACATCATTCAAAAACTGCTACAGAATTGTGATTATGATGTAGAAAAAGCTGAGTCTGGCATTATTTATATTGATGAGATAGATAAAGTGTCTCGAAAGTCTGAGAACCCTTCTATTACACGAGATGTTTCGGGTGAAGGTGTACAGCAGGCTTTATTGAAATTAATTGAAGGAACAGTGGCATCAATTCCTCCACAAGGTGGAAGAAAGCACCCACAACAAGAATTTTTGCAAGTAAACACCAAAAACATTTTGTTTATTTGTGGTGGCGCCTTTTCTGGTTTAGAAAAAATCATCCAAGAGCGTTCAGTTAAAACTGGAATTGGTTTCTCAGCTACAGTTGCCTCTCAGAAAGCACATGAAGAAGAGCTGGCCTTATTCAAAGGGTTAGAAGCAGACGATTTGGTTAAGTTTGGCTTGATTCCAGAGTTTGTTGGCAGATTGCCTGTGTCTGCTACATTAGAAAGGTTGGATCAAAGTGCGCTGGTAAGGATCTTAAAAGAGCCTAAAAATGCCATCTCAAAACAATTCATGCGATTATTTGATATGGAAAGTGTTGAGCTAGAAATTCGTGAAGATGCTTTTGAGTCAATTGCCACATTGGCGATGTCCAGAAAGACGGGTGCCCGTGGGCTCCGCACCATCATGGAGAATGCATTGCTTGACATCATGTATGACTTGCCTGATTTAGAAAATGTTGAAAAAGTAGTCATCGATCGTGCGGTGATTGAAGATGGTAATACCCCTTATATCGTTTACGGTGCCATTCCCAATCAAGGGACTGAATAACAAAGAGAGACAGCATGACTAATAAAACATCCGTATTACCACTGAGAGATGTGGTGGTATTTCCTGGTATGGTGGTTCCATTATTTGTTGGCAGGGAGAAATCGATTAAAGCGTTGGAAACAGCGATGAAGGACAATTCTCCTGTTATTTTGGTGGCACAACGCCTTCCAGAAGAAGACCAGCCTCAAATTTCTGATGTGTTTGATGTTGGTACTTTATCTTCTATATTGCAGATGGTTAAGTTACAAGATGGTACGCATAAAGTCTTGATTGAAGGCAAATCACGTGTACAGCTTCAAAACCTTGAAGATACCGAATATTTTAAATCTGACTATATAGAACTTGAATGTCTAGAGCCTGAAAGCAATGCTGAGACTGTTGCGCTTAAAAGGGCATTGCGTGAACGTTTTTCAGATTATGTAGGTAAGCATAAAAAGATTCCTAAAGAAATATTGAATAACATTGGAAGTATAGAAAGCTTTCAAAAGTTAACTGACACTGTTTCTGCTCATTTGCAAATCAAACACCAAGAAAAGCAAACCATATTAGAAATTCTCGACACACAGGCACGCTTGGAATACATTCTGACGCTGATTGAAAAAGAATTGGAAATGATGGTCATGGAAAAGAAAATCCGTGGACGTGTCAAAGGACAAATAGAAAAAAATCAACGTGAGTACTATTTAAACGAACAAATCAAGGCAATCAAAAAAGAGTTAACTGATATTGATGAAAGTAATTCTGAGTATGGTGAATTAGAGAAAAAAATTGCCGAAACAAAATTGTCACCAACAGCTAAAGAAAAAATTGATTCTGAATTTAAAAAGCTGCAAATGATGCCGCCCATGTCTGCTGAAGCGACTGTGGTCAGGAATTATTTGGATACAGTTTTGGCCTTGCCATGGGAGCAAAGATCTGAATTAAAGCTGGATTTGGCTTATGCAAAGCAAGTGTTAGATGAAGATCATTATGGCTTAGAGGAAATTAAAGAAAGAATCCTTGAGTACCTAGCGGTACAACAAAGAACACCCAAAATGAAAGGTGCCATCATGTGCCTTGTGGGACCGCCAGGTGTGGGTAAAACCTCTTTGGGTAAATCAATTGCCAAAGCCACTAATAGAGCTTTCAGTAGATTTTCATTGGGCGGTGTGTCTGATGAGTCAGAAATCAGGGGTCATAGAAGAACCTATATAGGCTCTATGCCTGGTAGAGTTATACAAAATTTAAGCAAGGTTAAAAAATGCAACCCTGTTATGATTTTGGATGAATTAGATAAAATGTCACGAGATTTTCGTGGTGACCCTGCAGCTGCGTTACTCGAAGTATTGGATCCGGAACAGAATAACGCTTTTGCCGACCATTACTTAGAAGTTGACTTTGATCTTTCAGAGGTGATGTTTATTGCTACAGCGAACTCTTTGAATATTCCAGGACCATTGCGTGATCGCATGGAGATTATTCGAATCCCTGGATATACCGAAGAGGAAAAAATTGAAATTGCCCTTCGTTATTTGATTCCTAAACAATTGAAAGCGCATGGCTTAGGTAAATCAGAAGTCAAAATATCAAAGGCTGCCATCAAAGAGATAGTTCGTTTTTACACACGCGAGTCAGGTGTTAGAAATTTAGAACGAGAAATCGCAAAAGTTGCTAGAAAGGCGGTTAAAAAAATATTAACTGATGAAAAAGTGAATACAATCAATGTGTCAGTTAAAAATATTGATGAATTTTTAGGTGTTCACAAATGCAGCTATGGTGTGGCAGAGAAAAAAGACGAAGTGGGAGTCGTAACCGGTCTGGCGTGGACTGAAGTGGGAGGTGATTTATTGCAAATTGAAGCTGCCGTTTATCCAGGTTCCGGCAAGTTGACATTGACAGGCCATTTGGGCAATGTGATGAAAGAGTCAATCCAAGCAGCTTTGTCTGTAGTTAAATCAAGATCGCATCTGTTAGGTGTTGATGAATCTTTGTTTAAAACCAACGACATTCATATTCATGTGCCAGAAGGTGCAACTCCTAAAGATGGCCCAAGTGCTGGAATTGGTATGTGTACGGCTTTGGTCTCTGCATTAACGGAGAATCCGGTTAAGCGAACAGTTGCTATGACAGGAGAAATTACTTTACGAGGCAGGGTGTTGGCCATTGGTGGATTAAAGGAAAAGTTACTGGCGGCTTTAAGGGGTGGAATTAAGACTGTAATTATTCCACATGAAAATGAAAAAGACTTGAAAGAAATGCCTGATAATATCAAAGAGCAGCTATCAATCATTCCTGTTAAATGGATTGATGAGGTGTTGACTTTGGCTTTGTTTCAGAAAATAGTGCCAATAGATAAAAAAGATGTTGTTATCGAGGGTGCAGACAAAGTAGTTAAAACTAAGGATTCTGGCAAAGAAAATCGTCATTAACGCTGGAAATTAGAACCCAAATGTTGTAGGTGTTGGTCGCTTTTATTGATGATTTCAAGAAAAAATAAAAAAGATTAAAAATAGTTAAAATAAATTGGCCTAAATGCTAAATGTTAGTATAAAATGCGCCTTTCTCGACGGAATGTCGGATTTAAAAATAAGAACGAAGGAGTTAAGAAATGAAAAAACAAGATTTTATCAGAGCAGTTGCAGAATCTGCTGATGTATCTCAAAACACCGCTTCAGACGTATTTGATGCAGTAGTTGGTACTATTACTGATGCCATGAAAAATGATGACAAATTAACGTTTGTTGGCTTCGGTACTTTTTCTGTTAAAGCGCGTGCTGCCCGTCAAGGTCGCAACCCACGCACTGGCGAAACCATTGAAATTAAAGCTGCTAAAATTCCTTCATTTAAGGCTGGTAAAGCACTTAAAGATGCAGTAAACTGACGCTCCACTGAATCGGGTGCTTAGCTCAGCTGGGAGAGCATCGCCCTTACAAGGCGAGGGTCGGGGGTTCGATCCCCTCAGCACCCACCAGATTCGGAGCGGTAGTTCAGTTGGTTAGAATACCGGCCTGTCACGCCGGGGGTCGCGGGTTCGAGTCCCGTCCGCTCCGCCATACTAAAAAGGGTGTCATATGACACCCTTTTTTTTTAGTTATTTTTAGGTATATTAAATATGTTAACTTGGATCAGAAAGAAATCTTCAGGTTTGTTAATGACCTTTGTCATGGGGTTGTTGATTTTGGCATTTGCCATGTGGGGTGTGCAAGATTACTTCACACAATCAAGCAATGATGCTGTAGCTGTCGTCAATGGTGAAAAAATTTCCATCAATGAGTACAGTCAACAATTTAGTCAGTATAGACAGAATTTAATGAACCAGTTTGGCGAAGGGTTTGACCCGAGTTATTTCGAATCTCCAATGATGAAACGAAATTTCTTGGAATCAATGATAAACAATGAGTTGTTCAAACAAGCAGCAGCAGACAGTGGCTATGTAGTGACAGCATCTGAAATTAGGGCAATTATAGAAGACGCTGCTACTTTTAAAGACGCTTCAGGTAAATTCAGTCCTGAACTGTATGCTTCCTTCTTATCTCAAACAAACCAATCCGCTACTATTTTACAGGGCAAGATTACTGATGGACTTATAGCAACCGCTATTAACGACGCTGTTGATTTAACCAACTTCGTGACTCCTGCAGAGCAAAAAAGTATAGCTGCTTTAAATCTACAAACCAGAAATTTTGATTATGTTGTCGTGTCTCCGCAACCATTCCTAGAAAGCATAGAGTTGAGTGATGAAGACATCAAAACTTATTATGACAACCATCATGACCAATACATGACAGAACCCCAAGTTGCTGTTGATTATATTGAGTTGAATGCAGAAACTGTGGCTGCGGATATTCAAATATCTGAACAAGAGGCCTTGGAAGATTTTGAAAAAAATAAAGTCTTGTATCAAAAAGGTGAACAGCGATTGGCTTCACACATATTAATTAATGACTCAGACGATGCACAAACAAAAATCGCATCGTTGAAGCAGCTAATTGATGAAGGTGCAGATTTTGCAGAATTAGCGAAAGAAAACTCAGAAGATCCAGGTTCTGCAGCTCAAGGTGGAGATTTGGGATGGGTTAATTCTGGTGACATGGTCGCAGAATTTGATGAAGCCTTATTTTCTATGTCTGAAGGTACTGTTTCCGAGCCAGTTAAAACCAGTTTTGGTTACCATTTAATTAAATTGCATGAAATAAAAGCATCAGATGGCCCTATTTTTGAAGAAGTAAAGAATGACATTGTTCAAGCTTTGCAAGCTCAAAAAGCGGAAAATCTATTTTTAGACAAGGCCAGTGAGTTGGCGGCTTTGGTTTTGGATGCTGAAGACAATTTAGATTCTGTAGCTGAAGATTCTGGTTTTGAATTGAAAACAACTGGATTATTTACCAGAAACAGCGGTGAAGGTTTGGCAGCTAATGCAGATTTTAGAGAAGCGGCATTTTCAGGTTTGGTAAAGGATGATCTACAAAACTCTGATGTGATCAATATTTCTGACACACATATTGTCTTTATTCATATCAATGAAAGTAAAGAAGCTGCATTGAAGCCTCTCGAAGAAGTGAGAGAGTCTGTGGCTGCGGCTGTTAAAAATGAACAGGCTAAGGCTATGGCTGATGAACTTGCTGAGAAACTATTAACATCGGCAAATGACGGACAGACTTTACAGCAGTTGGCTGATGAGAATGATTTAACATTAGTTGTAGCAACTGATGTAAAAAGAACGGGATCAGAACACCCATTTACTTTGGTTGCTAATGTTTTTTCAACTGAACTTAATGAAGGAGACTCTACAGTGCTTCTTGAAGCCAATGGAAATGATGTTGCATTGGTTAAATTGACCCAAATTAATGATGCTGACTTGGAAAATGTTGATTTAAATAGTGAAACGGCCCAATTAAGCAGAAATGTTAAAGCCAATGAACAACAATTGTTGATTAAAGCACTCAGAGAAAAAGCGGATGTTTATATCAATGAAGATATGCTCAGTCAGACTGGTTTCTAAAAGCAACAATCAGCTGTTAATTAAAACCCCGGATACTTCCGGGGTTTTTTTTTGAAAAAAATACAATATTTGCAGTAATGGTAGTTTCAGTTGTTATTTTCCATAAAACAATTCAGAATAAGTATAAGTAACTGGAGCAAATTATGGGTTCACATCTGAGATTTTATGAAGCAGGAGAGGTGATTTTTCACCAAGGTGAAACTTCAGACTGTGCTTATGTAATTGAGCATGGCAAAGTTGATATCTTCATTGAAGATGAATCTCTTGATACATTAGTGGTTGGCGATTTGTTCGGTGAGATGGGGGTTCTTGATCAAAAGCCCCGATCTACTTCAGCCAGGGCGCTTACTCAGGTGGCTTTGTTAAAGGTCAAAACAAATCAAATAACAGAGCGACTGCAAGGCAGTGACCCAATTGTTAAGGCGTTGGTGCGTGTATTGTTAAAAAGGTTCAGATCGCTGCTGTCTAATGATACATCATTGGATAGTGATGTCCTTTTTTCAGAAGTCGAATCAGTCATTGAAGATGCTGGGTTAACGAAAATTAAGCTTGAAAGTGAGTTAAGAACAGCAATAGGGAACCAACAAATTGAAACAGTTTATCAGCCTATAAATGACATCGCTACAGGAGACATTGCTGGTTTTGAAGCGTTGAGTCGTTGGGAGCACCCAGATAAAGGGGTGATATCTCCTTTTGAGTTTATAACTTTGGCCGAAGAAACTGATTTAATAGTGGATGTTGGGCGCTTGGTATTTGAAAGAGCGTGTCAGGTACTCAGTCGTTTACCTGAACATTATTTTATTAATATCAATGTTTCACCTAAACAGTTAGATAATGATTTGTTCCTACAGCATGTGGTTAATTTAATGAAGCAAAATGGTGTGGCTCCATCGCGGCTGAAGTTAGAAATAACAGAAACTATGGTTGTTGATTTTGAACAAGCCAATGAATGGATTCATAAATGTAAAGCATTAGGTTTTCCAATATGTGCTGACGACTTTGGTACTGGTCATTCTGGTATGCAACAGCTAGTTGAATTAGATTTTGATGTTTTGAAAGTGGACCAAGTGTTTATTAGAAATATGTTTGAAAATAAAAAATACGCAACGGTTCTTCAGTCAATAGCAAGGATTGGTACTGATCTAGGTATGAAACTGGTAGCAGAAGGTGTTGAAGAAAAAGAGCAATATCAATCTTTAAAGCTGTTGGGATTTGATTATGGTCAGGGCTATTACTTTGGTAGACCCATGTCAGAATCTGATGTATTAAAATTGACAGAAAAATAAGGGCATAAAAAAACCATGACTTTTGGCATGTTTTGGCTTAGAATTCTACCCGTGGGTAAGTTCACTTCTACACAGGATATGGTCAAAGTCCTTGAAGTGAACATGGGTTGACATCATAGGGTTATGATGTCGCCTTTGTTGGCCGAGTTTTTCTCGGCCAACCTTTTGCAAATCTCACGCTTTTTAGTTAATTTTCTTACTATTTCTGCTTCTTTATTCAGTTTTTGTTCACTTCGAGGCAACTATGATATTTCGTATACCATAATTTTGAGGTGCAAAATGAAAAATACATGTTTAATGTTGTCACTGGTGTTGAGTGGCGTGGCTTTAGCTGGCCGATATAATGATGTGATTTATGTTGATGTAATAGACGCACAGCCGATCATAGAAACCATTTCAGTACCTGAGAGTAGGGAAATTTGTGAGCGTATGCCACTCGATAAACGGTACAGCAAAAAACACAAAGGCGGTTCAATCCTTGGTGGAATTATTGGTGGTGCCATTGGCAACAAGTTCGGAAGAGGCAGTGGAAGGGATGCCGCTACAATTGCTGGTGTTATGATTGGCGCCAGTGTGGGTGCACAAAAGGACAAAGCCCGGAATCGCTATCATGAAGTAGAAACCAGGTGCTTTATTGATACTGTCTATGTTGAAGAGGAACAGCTCATAGGTTATGACGTGTCTTATCGATATAACGGTGAGTTAAGGTATATTGAAATGGCTGAGTACCCTGGTGATCAAATTAAGCTGCGATTGAATGTTTCGGTAATTGAATAAAGCGATTATTCAAGTGTTTTTTTAACCCTGCCATTCCATATAATAATCAGCACGGTCATAAGGGGTGTTAAAAGGACACTCCTTAGCAACAAAGTGATATTTTTCATAAAGTTTGATGGCCGTCTTGAGTGAGGAATTGGTTTCTAAATACAATGATTTACCAGGAATGGATTCAAAATGTGAAATACAAGCGTCCATCAATCTTTTACCTAAGCCTTTGCCTTGGCTTGTTTTAGTAACGGCCATTTTGGTTAATTCATAAACTTGATCACCGTGGTGTTTCAATGCGCAACAGCCCAATACACGGTTATTATCCAATATGTAGAAAATAAAACCACCTTGCTGAATGATTTTTTGTGGTTGAGAAAGAACCTGTTCATCAATGGGTTCAACAACAAAGTACTTTTCAAGCCATGCCAGATTCAATGTTTTAAAATGAGGACCTAAGGTGGGGTCATTGATTGCTATTTGATAGGACATTATTTTTGGGCTATTTATGTTATTTAATTGTGTTGCTATAATAGTTATTTTTAATCAAGAGGGCAAGGCTGATGGGCATATGGGATAAGTTGTTTGGAGAGCTGGTTGATGTCATAGAATGGACGGATGATACACAACATACCTTGGTGTATCGTTTTCCACGATATGGTAATGAAATAAAAAATGGTGCCATGTTGACAGTCCGTGAAGGCCAGGTTGCTATTTTAGTGAATGAAGGTGAAGTGGCAGATGTCTTTACACCCGGTTTATATGAGTTGTCCACAGCAAATGTACCAATCCTCTCAACGTTACAGGGCTGGAAACATGGCTTTGAAAGTCCCTTTAAAGCAGAGGTTTACTTCTTCAATAGCACCGTTTTTACTGACATGAAGTGGGGTTTACGAAATCCTTTGATTTTACGTGACCCTGAATTCGGTGTCATTCGCACAAGGGCTTTTGGTTCTTATGCTTTTAAAATCAAAGACCCAGGTCTTATGCTCAAAGAAATTGTGGGTACCGATGGTCATTTTGTTTTAGAAGAAATCATAGGTCAATTGAAAAACTTGGTTGTAACTGGATTTGCTAAAGTGATCAGTGAAGCCAAAGTGCCTATTTTGGATTTGGTAGCCAGTTATGATGATTTAGGAAAGTTCCTTACAGATCAATTACAACCGATGTTTGGTGCCTATGGATTGTCATTAGAAACTTTATTGGTTGAGAATGTGTCAGTTCCAGAAGCTGTTGAGCGGGCACTGGATGAACGTGCCAGCTCCATTGCTGTTGGAGATTTAAATCGGTTCACAAGGTATCAGCAAGCACAGTCGATGCGAGATGCAGCTAATAATCAAAGTACAGCAGGCTCTGGTATGGCTATGGGGATGGGCTTTGGTATGGCGCAATCATTTGGTCAAGCGCTTGGACAGGGCGATGCCACCGATCCATTGGCCCCACCACCGATGCCTGAAAAAACGGAGGTCATAAAACATTATTTTGCGGTCATCGCTGGGAAACGTGTAGGGCCAATAAACTTAGCAGCAGTGAAAGAGCTCATAGAAAAGCATGAGTTAGAAGCAGAAACTTTGATGTGGACTGCAGGATTGCCCGAGTGGGTGGCTGCTGATACATTGAATGAAGTGGAAAGCTTGTTAAATAATCAACCACCAGCCATGCCCTAAAATGACGCAATACAGAGCGTTTAAATGTAAAGCCTGTGGTTCGGATATGGATTATGCCATTGGCTTACATTCTCTAAAATGTATCAGTTGCGGCGCAGCGGAAGTCATTGAAGTGGCGGGAATGGATTTTACCGCCCATGATTACTTGCATACATCTCGAAAAGTAGATCATAGTGATGTCAATGCAGTACAACATGAGCTTCATTGTGAAAACTGTGGTGCTGATTTTGTTATGCCAGCTCACGTTCATGCTGATGAGTGTCCCTATTGTGATTTGAATGTGGTTGTACCATTGGGTTTAGAGCGACAGTTGGTGCCTGATGGATTGATGCCTTTTGAAGTCAATCAACAGCGAGCAGAAAAAGGGTTCAAAGAATGGCTTCATGGTTTATGGTTTGCCCCAAATGCTTTAAAGCGAAAGGCGATTCAAGCACAACCTATTGTTGGTTCATATATGCCGTTGTGGTCGTTTGATGCTGATACCTATAGCCGATATACGGGTTCAAGAGGAGATAATTATGTCACCACTGTCAGACGAAATGGTGAAACGCAAACTGTGGTCAAAACACGGTGGCGAAATGTCAGTGGTGATGTTGATGTCAAATTTGATGATTTGTTGGTGCTCGGAACAGAAAGTTTGCCATTGAAATTTCAAAACTTCTTATCTGATTGGAAGTTAAATCAATCTATGTCTTATGATGCCCGGTATTTGAGTGGCTTTCGATCAGAGCTTTATACCATTCCGTTGTCCCAAGGACTGACAAATGCCAAGCATGTCATGAACCAAGTCATCAGAGCGCATATACGCCGAGACATTGGCGGTGATCATCAAAGAATTTACAGTACAGACACCAGTTACCACAACCTCGGTTTTCAGTTGATTTTGGCACCAATTTGGATATCTGCTTTCAATTACAATAAAAAAACTTTTCGTTATGTCATCAATGGTCAAACTGGAAAAGCTTATGGAGAACGGCCTTGGAGTTGGTGGAAAATAGCGGGACTTGTTGTGACTTTGGCAGGTTTGGCAGCAACGGCCTATTATTACTCCCAGTAAACACAAGATAAATCAAATGCTTTATTTAACAGTAGCAAGCTAACAGTCATCAGTTGTTGTGCAGAGGTTCCTTAATAAAAACATAGACAAATCAGTCAATGGCAGATTAAACTTTGTGCTTGTACAATAATCTTGGGTGTATTAAAAGACCTGAATGACAGAAGACCAGAGTAGGAATGATTCTGAACAGGAAAATCAGAAATCATCATGGCTAAGTAAATTGGCCAATATGTTCACGGACGAACCTCAAAATCGCACCGATTTAGTTGAAGTTCTCACTGAAGCACATCACAATAAATTACTAGATATTGATGCATTAAATATGATGAAAGGCGCTTTAAAAGTGTCTGAACTTCAGGTGCGTCAAGTTATGGTGCCACGCGCACAAATGGTGGTTGTTCCAAAAACGGCGGCATTAGAAACGATTTTACCGATTATTGTTGAATCTGGTCACTCTAGATTCCCTGTTGTTGGTGAAGATAAAGACGAGTTAGAAGGCATTTTGCTGGCTAAGGATATATTGAAATCCTTTGTCAAAGAAGAAGAGCAATTTGACTTGGGCCAATTCATCAGACCTGCTGTTGTGATTCCTGAATCCAAACAGGTTAATATTTTGCTTAATGAATTTCGAACCAGCCGCAATCACATGGCCATCATTATTGATGAATACGGGGGTGTGGCGGGCTTGATCACAATCGAAGACATCTTAGAAGAAATAGTTGGTGAGATTGATGATGAGTATGATGGTCATGAAGACCCTTATGTGCTCAAAGTAAAAGAAGGTCATTACCGCATCAATGCTTTGACAACCATTTCAGATTTCAATGAGCAGTTTAAATACCAATTTGATGATTCAGAGTATGACACTTTAGGTGGTTTGGTTGCTGCGCATGCGGGAAGGCTGCCAGAAACGGGTGAGCAAATTCAAGTTGAAGACTTGCTGTTTAAAGTGTCTAAAGCAGATAAAAGAAGGATTGAGTTTTTGGAGGTTGAGTTGAGTTGAAGCGCATTAACGCCAAACTGTTCTTGATTCTTGGGCTGCTTTGGGCAGCCCAAGTCACATCTGCGCGTCAATTTTATTTGATGACAGTTGAGCCTGGCACTGAGTTTTGGTCAGTGTATGGTCATACGGCATTGGTGATTGATGATGATGTTTATGGCTTTGGTGTGTTTAGTTTTGAGCAAAAAGATTTTTATCAATCCTTCGCGCGCAATGAAATGACTTATATGGTTGGTCATACGGCGGTTGAAGATGAGGTTTATTGGGCAGAGGTAGAGGGTAGAAAAATGACGATGCTGCCATTGAACATTTCTGTTGATGCTCAGAACGAAATCATGGCCTATTTACGCTGGCACTTCAAACCAGAAAACCAAAGTTACGCATATGATTACTTTTTGCAAAACTGTGCCACCAAAATTCGAGATATCTTAGATGGTGCAATGGACGGTGAATTGCAAGCAAATTTCTCAAATCAGGGTTCTGGTAGTTATTTTTCACACACTTTTCCCGTCAACAACCAATCTCTGATGACTTTTGGTCTCGCTGTGGCGTTTGGGCATGCTGCATATCAGCCAAGGACTGATTGGGAGTTGATGGCATTTCCAATGTTTTTAAGGCACAGCTTATTACAGCCTGGCATGTCAGACTGGCATGGTGAACTTGAGGTCAAGGTGAATAAAAGTGATGCTGACAGTTGGTTTCAATTTTTAAAAACACACTTGTTTTTGATGTTACTGACGGTTTTGATGCTGTTGTGTTTAGGGTTGAAGCCAGTGCGAAAGTTGACAATTAATGTTTGGCTGAGTGTACAGTCTTTGGTGGGCGTTATATTGTTGTTTTTGTGGTTTGGGACGGCACATGAAATGGCCGCATGGAACATTCAGTTGTTAATCTTTTCTCCCCTAGCTGTTGCTGCGATCAAATTTCTGCAGATCAGAAAGGTGCTTTGGTTGTTTGTGATTTTATGGGTGCCTTTGGCTATATGGCAAGGCAGCTGGTATTTATGGCCTTTAATCGTGGTGAATACTTGGGTACTTATTTTGATGGGCCGTCAGTTAAAAACGCATTGAACCACCAAAAGCAAATTATTTATTTGAGGTGTCATTCAAAGGTTTGATTTGAGCTTCACCTTTACTGGCGTTATTCAATTGTTCAGTGAATGTTTTTATAGTGTGGCTTGGTAGTTCTACTTTGGCTAATATGCCTTCACTGATGTAATCGACATGAAGACAACTACCGTCTGCTGTTTTGAGTAGTTGGTGCATGATTTGTTCGTTGGCAAACGGCAGTTGTACAGTCAGTGTTTCGTGAGGCACATGTATTTCATAAGGCGCTTGTTGTAAGGCTCGGGCAATGACACCGCCATAAGCACGTGCCAAACCACCAGTCCCCAATTTAATGCCGCCATAATGCCTGATTACCAATGCCGCGACCCCATCAAAATCTGCACCATCTATGGCAGCCAAAATAGGCTTTCCTGCCGTTCCAGAGGGTTCTCCATCATCATTGAATCGATAGGTTTGACCCATGCGATAAGCCCAACAATTGTGTGTGGCATCAGGAATCGCATGTTGAGCGTAAAAAGCATCGAAATCTTCGATGCTTTTTATAGGGCTACATAAGCCTATGAAAAGGCTTTTTTTTATCTCTTCTTCGCGCTCAATAAGCCGCGTGAGTCGTTTATTACTCAAAAGACGGAATGTCTAAATCTGGGTAGTGGTCTTCGGCAAAAAGTGATAAATAATGGTATTTTTCTTTGTTACCGTTGTCTTTGTATTTCTTTAGCGCTTCTACCACAGATTCTTTAGTTTGATACTGCATGGCAAATTTTAAAAAGTTTTGACTGATTTTTTTCGACTCTGCTCTTTCTTGTTCAGACAGGTTTACTTTTAAATTTTCTGTAGGCTCATAGTTTTTAACCGTAATTGCAGGTTGTTCTGCTTTATTTTCAGTTTTCTTTACAGGTTTTTTTGATTCAGTAATTGTTGTATTTTTTTCTTCTGACTCAGTTTGCCCCATCATTTTCCATGCAACTGCGCTGCCAAAAAGAATGACGGCAATGACAATAAAAGGCATTAAAATTGATTTTGATTGTGACATGATTTTCTCTATCTTTGTTTAAATTCGTGTGCTTAGATGGGTTAATCATCTAAACGTTCAATTATTTTCGCGCGTATTCTACCAGATTTGAATAAGGTTTCGACAGTTTCCCCTGTATTCACCTGTTTGCTGTCAATGATGTTTTTTTTGTCTTCACTTCTGGTGATGCTGTAACCATGAGATAAAATATTCATGGGGCTGCGCTCATTCAGCTGAGTCACATGTTGTTTGAATTCATGGGTTGCTGATTTGAGTTTTTGCTGTCCTAGCCAATTAAGGACTTGCTTTTTTTGTTCTAAAGCCGAGGTTTTCTCTTTGACGTTTGGGATTGCACGATCTAGCTGTTTATAGGTTTGCTCAAACTGAATTTGGGCATGGATAACAGTGTTTTTTACCAGTTGGTTCAATGATTTGGCTTTTTGTGCCAAAACCTCTTTTTGCCTTGTAATGGTGTTTTTAGGGTGCTGCTGCTGAAGTAACTGGTGATTCAGGTCGATTCTTTGTTGCGCATTTTGAATGCTTGTTTTACCTAAAAAATGCAACAGTTGTTGCTGGTGTTTCAACTGCTGTCTCTTTTGAATGAAGTCGCCAGCCAATAATTGGGCCGCAGCCGATGGTGTGATACAGCTTACATCGGCAACAAAATCCGTGATGCTTTCATCTGTATCATGTCCAACCGCACTGATGATTGGGGTTTCTAATTGGTGTATGGTGCGCGCCAAAAATTCATCATTGAACGCCCATAGGTCTTCTTTTGAGCCGCCGCCTCTGGTTAAAAGAATGGCATCATGTGCTTGTGTATCAGCCAGTTGAAGCTGTTCAATGATTTGCCCAGGAGCGGTTGGTCCCTGAACCTGAGTGGGGTACACTTGTATGTCTATGAGTGGGTTGTGCTTTTGTATGATGTTTAACACATCGTGTAAGGCTGCGCCATTACTTGAAGTGACAATGGCCAAGCGGTCAATCCAAGCAGGTAAGGGCTTTTTATGGTCGTGACGAAATAACCCCTGAATTTCTAGTTTTTGTTTCAATTGCGCCAGTTGTGCTTCCCAGTCACCCAAGCCTGCATCTAAAGTACGTATAACATTAAGCTGCAAATCACCGCGACTTTCGTACAATGTGACCTGTGCCAGCACGGTAATTTTTTGTCCTTTTGTTAACGATATACTTTGTTTCTGACGGAACAAAACACACTTAATACTGGCCGATGAGTCTTTCAGTGTAAAGTATTGATGACCAGCAGGAGAGCGATAAAGTTCAAATATTTCACCTGTCAGCCACAACGCTTGCCAATGGTTTGCCAAATGCTTTTTTAACAATTGGTTCAAACTGCTGGGAGAATAGGCTGTTTGTGGTGATTTTCCTTGTTCTTCTCTTATCATACTGTGGTAAAATGCGTCGCTATTTTTCATCTGAGAGGTGGCTTACCATGAGAATTCTATACGATGCCTTAACCTTCGACGACGTACTTTTGGTGCCAGATTATTCTGATATCTTACCCAAAGACGTTGATTTGTCCACTCGCCTAACGCGAAACATTCAATTAAACATTCCTGTGGTGTCTGCCGCTATGGATACCGTAACTGAATCTCGGTTGGCCATTGCCATGGCTCAATTGGGTGGTATTGGTGTGATTCACAAAAACATGAGCATAGAAAACCAATGTGCTGAAGTGTTGAAAGTCAAAAAATATGAATCAGGTGTCATTAAAGATCCTGTGACTGTGACACCACAAACCACCATACGCGAAGTTTTGGAATTAACCAAGAAGCACCGCATTTCTGGCGTACCTGTGGTTGAAGGTGATGACTTGGTCGGTATCGTAACCAGTCGTGACATGCGCTTCGAGACGGTACTGGATGATCCCGTTCGCAACATCATGACACGCAAAGAAGACTTGGTTACAGTAGGTGAAGAGGCCGCTGAAGATGAAGTGTTGCAATTGTTTCATCAAAATCGCATTGAAAAAGTGCTGGTGGTCAATGACCAATTCAAATTGAAAGGTTTGATTACTGTAAAGGACATTCAAAAATCTGAAGATTATCCATTGGCGGTTAAGGACAAATCTGAGCAATTGCGTGTGGCTGCTGCCGTTGGTGCTGGTGGTGACACTGAAGAGCGTGTGGCTGGGTTGGTTGCAGCAGGTGTTGATGTGTTGGTCGTTGACACGGCCCATGGCCACTCTAAAGGTGTGATTGATCGCGTCAGAGCAGTCAAAACACAATATCCACATGTTGACGTCATTGCTGGAAATATCACAACAGGTGCTGCGGCTTTGGCGTTGGTTGAAGCAGGAGCTGACGCTGTAAAAGTGGGTGTTGGCCCCGGTTCTATTTGTACAACGAGAATTGTTGCAGGCGTGGGTGTTCCCCAAGTGTCAGCCATTGATGATGTGGCCAAAGCATTGCGAGGAACGGGTGTACCTTTGATTGCTGATGGTGGTGTGCGTTATTCGGGTGATTTGTCTAAAGCCATAGTGGCAGGTGCTTCAACCGTGATGATGGGCGGCATGTTTGCTGGTACTGAAGAATCTCCTGGTGAAGTTGAACTGTACCAAGGCAGAACATTCAAGTCATACCGAGGCATGGGGTCTTTAGGTGCCATGGATAAAGGATCTAAAGACCGTTATTTCCAAGATGAAGTTGACGCTGAAAAATTGGTGCCAGAAGGCATTGAGGGTCGCGTGGCTTTTAAAGGTGCTTTGGCTCCAGTTGTACATCAATTGATGGGTGGTTTACGTGCCAGTATGGGTTATGTGGGTTGTCGCAACATAGAAGAAATGAAAACCAAGCCAAAATTTGTCAAAATCACTGCATCAGGTGTGAAAGAGTCTCACGTTCATGACGTTCATATCACCAAAGAAGCGCCTAACTACCGCTCAAGAACTTAAGGAAAGTTATGGATATCAAACAAAGTAAGATCCTGATATTAGATTACGGCTCGCAATACACGCAATTGATTGCGAGGCGTGTTCGTGAAGCTGATGTCTATTGTGAAATTTATGCTTGGGATGCCGACAGCGAAGACATCAAAGCATTTGACCCTAATGGGATCATCTTGTCCGGTGGCCCTGAATCAGTTCATATGGCAGGTGCGCCGACATTAAATAAAGTGATTCTTGACATGAACGTACCTATTTTAGGTGTGTGTTATGGCATGCAGTTATTGAATGTACATTTCGGTGGAGAAGTTGAAGGCTCGGATGAAAAAGAATTTGGATATGCTGAAGTCAATGTAACTGGTGAATCAGATTTGTTTAAGACATTAGATCACAAACAACTAGACGTTTGGATGAGTCATGGTGATAAAGTCAAATCATTGGGCAGTGTCTTCAATGCCACGGCCAACACCACATCGACACCTTTTGCAGCTTGCCAACACAAAGAATTACCCATTTATGGCGTTCAGTTTCATCCAGAAGTAGAGCACACCAAAGACGGCCGAGAAATATTGGCACAATTCGTGCACAAAGTGTGTGGTTGTGAAAAATTATGGAAAACCGACAACATCATTGACACCCATG
The DNA here is from genome assembly GCF_009671245.1 of Marinicella rhabdoformis. Lineage (NCBI taxonomy): Bacteria > Pseudomonadati > Pseudomonadota > Gammaproteobacteria > Lysobacterales > Marinicellaceae > Marinicella > Marinicella rhabdoformis. Next base: position 268,455 of record NZ_VTFS01000003.1, on the reverse strand, counting down.
TTGATAACATCCGATCCTTAGTGGGCGAAGAAAAAGTCTTACTGGGGTTGTCAGGTGGTGTGGATTCATCAGTGGTTGCAGCCTTAATGCACAAAGCCATAGGTAAGCAATTGGTTTGTGTGTTCGTTGATACCGGCTTGTTGCGCCACAATGAAGGTGATGATGTGATGACAGTGATGGCCGAAAAAATGGACATCAATGTGATCAGAGTCAACGCCCAAGAGCGCTACTACGAAGCACTTAAAGGCGAATCAGACCCTGAAAAGAAACGCAAAATTATTGGCGAGCTGTTCATCCGTATTTTTGAAAAAGAAGCGCGTGATTTAGACGGCATTCAATGGTTAGCACAAGGCACAATATATCCTGATGTGATTGAATCTGCAGGTGCCAAAACAGGAAAGGCACATGTGATTAAATCTCACCATAATGTCGGTGGCTTGCCCGAAGATTTGGAATTGAAGCTGATTGAGCCACTGAAAGACTTGTTCAAAGACGAAGTCAGACAGCTGGGTGTTAATTTGGGTTTGGCAGCAGAATTGGTGCATCGCCATCCGTTTCCGGGTCCAGGACTCGGTGTTCGGATTTTGGGTGAAATCAAAGCAGAGTATGCCGATATTTTAGCCCGTGCCGATCACATTTTTATTCAAGAGTTGCGCAACCATGATTTGTACCATAAGACCAGCCAAGCTTTTGCTGTGTTCTTACCAGTTAAATCTGTGGGTGTAGTGGGTGATGCCAGACGCTATGAGTATGTCATAGCTTTGCGGGCTGTAGAAACCATAGATTTCATGACAGCGCGTTGGGCGCATTTGCCTTATGAGTTTATTGATTTGGTTTCACGCCGCATCATCAATGAAATCGCTCAAGTCTCACGCGTGGTTTATGATGTGTCTAGTAAACCACCAGCTACCATTGAATGGGAATAACCACCCCCAATAAAATGCAAGATGAAGTCATGATGCGCTTGGCGATAGGCCAAGCGCATTTGGCTCAACAAGCTGGTGAAGTTCCAGTAGGAGCGATCGTGAGTTGTGAAGGCCAAGTCATAGGTCAAGGTCACAACCAAGTCATCACGCTCAACAACCCCACTGCCCATGCAGAAGTCATGGCTTTACAATCAGCTGGGGAAAATCGCAACAATTACCGCTTGCCAGAATGTACTTTGTACGTCACTTTGGAACCATGCATGATGTGTGCGGGTGCCTTGGTGCATTCGCGTGTTCAGCGTGTAGTCTTTGGGGCTTATGATGAGAAAACTGGCGTGATAGAAACTGTGGATGACTGTTTTAGCAAAACCTACTTAAACCATAAAATTGAATGGCAAGGTGGTGTGCTAAAAGATGAATGCAGCGCCTTAATTTCAGCATTTTTTAAATTGAGACGTAAAGCCAAAAAGTCAACACGTTTTGAATCACGTGAGCAATAACGGACGGCCAAATACTGCCACTTTTCTCTCTGAGAATGGCATAAATCACAGCTGCTGAAAATAACCAAACCGCTTCGCTGCTGTTCCAATGTAATAATGTAAACATGCCACTTGAAACGGATATTGCGAGGAGGGTGCCTGCCTTGTGTCTGATTTGCGTGTAAATTAATCCCCGAAACAACAATTCTTCAAAAAAAGGCCCAATCAAACAACTGGCTAAAAACACCGACCACAAAGTGAAGCCTGTTTGTGCTCGTTGCCAATTGATTGCATCATGCTCCCAACCCTGTGGAATGAGCAGAACGGTTAAAAATTGTTGCGCTTGCCAAAAAGCCATGCCAATCAGGATCGCTGACATTAAATATAAAAATCGACTCTTTTTTATGGCCAAGTCATTTGACCAGTGACCACGGAATACACGTGCCAACAACATCAATAACAATAAACAGGATGTGTGTAACAACAAAGCAGGTGTGATTGTGTGTGTGGCTTGGCTTTTGGTCAGAATAATGATCAAGCCAACAAACCAAAAACACAAAAGCAAAACAATCGCGCCAGCTTGTAAACCAGAAAGGTGAGCTGCGTTTTTCTCTGTGACTGTCACCGAGCAGTGGTGTTAATCAAGTTTGATTTTTATAACGCCTGAGGAGAATTTTGACGCGGCGAACATATTCTTGAGTTTCAGGAAAAGGAGGGACGGTTTTACCATAACGTTCAACAGCCGTTTCACCAGAATTATATGCAGCAAGAAAAACGTCTAATGTGCCATAGGTGTCTTTTAAATGTTTTAAATAAGCGGCGCCACCATTGATGTTTTGTGCGGGATCAAAAGGGTTGCTGACTTGGTAAGTTTTTTGGGTTAAAGGCATCAATTGCATCAACCCTTGGGCACCAGCTGAAGAAACTGCCTGGTGTTTGAAGGCCGACTCAGCATGGATAACGGCACGTAAGATATGTTCACCAATTTTGTGTTTCTTGGCGGCCACGTATATTTCTTTGTTGAATTTGTCTTTGATTAGCGGCGTCGTATTCCAATTAACGCTGTTGCGCCATACAGCACATTCAGGACAGCGTATATTCATGATCTTATAGGATTTGCCTGCTGGCTTTTTGGATGAATAGTGTATAATCCCTTTCTTATCAACGTGTTTGTAAACTTTTAAATTACCTGCATTGGCGGCAAAGACGGCCAAAAAGGTTATCGCAAAAGTCAGTAAGCGTGTTGTTTTAAATGAATCCATTTGTTTAATTGAAAAGAGCCAAAAGCCAACAAATTATAATGAAATCAATCAGTTTAGACAAACAAGTTAAGGCAGACACTGCATTAAACCCTGTTTTTTTTACAAAATCACCGAAAATAACGTTGTTCAGCGTTTGTTTGTTGTTGCTAATGACCACATTAGGTCAAGCGGCCAGATACGACAAAGAAGCCTTTTTTAAGTTAGAAGCTGAAGTACAGGCGTTGATCGCATCACCCACGGCAGATGCCGCGCCATTAGAGGTGAAGTTCATCAAAGAAAAAATGGTATTGGCCAAAAAAGCCAAAGCCGAGAAGAAGAAAAAATTAGAGGGTCAGTTGTCTGAACAAATCAGGGCTGAAATGAAAATTGCACAATTGAGGGCTGATGTGAATGCTTTGAATGCTGAGCTGCTTAATAAAAGAGAGCAAATTTCAGCATCTGAAGTTTACCTGTTGGATTTGAAGGGGCAGTTGAAATGAGTCGTATTTTTGTATTAAGCCTTTTGGTACTGATGGCCATGCCAGTAAGTGCAGCTAAGAAAAAGAATTTAGAACTTGAAGCATTGCGCATTGAGTATGAAAACTTTTATCAACTAGAAAAATACAGTGACTTTGCTAAGGCAGAAAAACGTCAAGCAAAGGAAAGCATTGAGGCTTTGTACCAAAGCAGTCGGAGAAAGCCAAAAGAGCACGCCGTATTTATGGCTCGAAAAAAGCTATCCTTGGCAAAGATGACGGCAGAAAAAGAGTTTTTAAATTCTGAAATTGTAAAAGCAGACGAACGCCTCAATGAGTTGGATTTAGAAACGTTAAAAACAGAAGCACAAGTGGCCAGATTGCAAGCAGACAAAGCACAACTGTTACTCAGCTTGCAACAAGAGGAAGTGGCGAGAATAGAAGCTGAAAAACAAGCAGCATTAGCAGCAGCTTCTGAACAAATTGAACAAAAGCAAGCAGAGTTGGACACAACAAAGGCCTATGCGAAAAAACAAGAACAAGTGGCCAGTTTAGCCAAACAGGAAGCCGATTTGGCTTTTGAAGAAATTGATGCTTTGAAACGACAGCTGGAATCTTTGGCTGCACGTGAAACCAATGATGGTTTGGTCATGACTTTAGGTGATTTTGTTTTCGACTCAGCTTCAGCAAATATCAAACAAGGTGCGATTGAAAACTTCAGTAAAGTCATAGAATTCATTGATGGGTACCCGAGCAGGAATATCAGAATTGAAGGGCACACTGATGCCTCAGGCAGTGAAGCATTTAACCTCAATTTATCTCAAAAACGTGCCGATGCGGTGCGTCTGTTGTTGATTAACTACGGCGTTAAAGCTGAGCGGATAGAAGCCATTGGTATGGGTGAGTCTTTACCAGTTGCTGATAACAATACAGCTTCTGGCAAAGCCAAAAACCGCCGCGTTGACATCATCATTTTAAAATAAACCAAACCAAGAACTCATAAATACATGCAAGTAGCCAATACAGTACTTGACCTGATCGGTAATACACCGATGGTCAAAGTCAATCACATGGACACAGGAAAGTGCGAGCTTTACCTGAAGTTAGAAAACATGAATCCCGGTGGTTCAATCAAAGACCGCATCGGCCTGTCTATGATTGAAGAAGCTGAAAAGTCAGGAAAATTAAAGCCTGGTGCGACTTTGGTCGAAGGTACCGCAGGTAACACCGGTATTGGCTTGGCCTTGGTGGCGGCACAAAAAGGTTATAAATTAATCCTGGTCATCCCTGATAAAATGAGCAAAGAGAAAATCTTTAACCTCAAAGCAATGGGCGCAGAAATAGTATTAACCCGCTCTGATGTGGCCAAAGGGCATCCGCAATATTACCAAGATTTGGCAGCGACCATAGCTGAAGAAACACCCGGTGCTTTTTTTATTAATCAGTTTGCTAACCCAGATAATCCGAAAGCACATTACCAAACCACAGCCCCTGAGATTTACCAACAAATGGACAATCAAGTCGATGCCATCGTGTTTGGTGTGGGTTCCAGTGGCACAGTAACTGGCATGAGTCAGTATGTCAAAGAATACCACCCAGAAACGGCGCTGGTGTTGGCCGATCCACAGGGTTCAATCTTGGCACAATACATCAATGAAGGCATCTTGAGCGAAGATGCTGGCAGTTGGAAGGTTGAGGGCATTGGAGAAGATTTTCTGCCTGACATCAGTGACTTTACACACGTTAAAAAAGCGTACGCCATCAGCGATGCTGAAAGTTTTGATGCGGGTCGTGAACTGTTGAAAAAAGAAGGTGTTTTGGGTGGTTCATCCACAGGTACCATCATGGCGGCCGCTCTGAAATATTGTCAAGAATCAGCAACAGCACAAAAAGTGGTGATGTTGGTTTGTGATACGGGTAACAAGTACCTGTCCAAAATGTACAACGATTACTGGATGTTGGACAACGGATACATCGAAACCAAACAATACGGTGACTTGCGTGATTTGATTTCAAGACCGTATCAAAGCAACGACACCGTTGTGATGCGACCGAATGAAACCTTGGCCGCCGTCTACCAACGCATGAAGCTGTATGATGTCTCACAGCTCCCTGTGATGGACAATGACGAAATTGTAGGCATCATTGATGAATCTGATGTGCTGATGAAAGTGTTCGGTAAGCCTGACGCATTCAGAGACACGGTAGATACGGCCATGACCAGCAACCTGGAATTCTTCGACAGCAAAACGCCCATTGAAAAATTAATGCCCATCTTTGACCAAGGCCGCGTGGCTATAGTTAAAGACGGTGATCAATTCAAGGGTTTGATTACCCGCATTGATTTATTGAATTACCTGAGAAGGATTGAAGAGAATCAATAAGGATTTGAATAACAAATAGTTGAAGGAAAAGCGTGCCGGTGGTGCGCTTTTTTTGTGGGTGAAATCTAAATTGAAGGTTGGCGCGCCCAGAGAGATTCGAACTCCCGACCAACCGGTTCGAAGCCGGTTACTCTATCCAGCTGAGCTATGGGCGCGTGGTAGGTATTGTAATAGAATTTGGTGAATTATCAATCTGTTTGATGAAGTTCCTTGGACTTAACTGTTGTCATCCAGAGAGATTACTTCGTGCATCCATGCACTTCGCCCCTTCGGGGTCGTCAGCAAGCTGACGGGCTAAAATGTTCCAGACATTTTAGTCGAACTCCCGACCAACCGGTTCGAGGCCGGTTACTCTATCCAGCTGAGCTATGGGCGCGTGGTTAGGTATTGTAATAGAAAATGATGAATTAGCAATCTGTTTAGTAAAATTGGCATACTAAATATAAAGGCCGTGTCATAACGTGTGACCCAAAGACAAACCAAGGAACCTCAGTGTTATTGAAGAAACATTATATTTCTTCTGTTTGTGTGTACGCTTTGCGTTGTTTGCTGCGCAAACGAGATACTTCAGCTCGCGCTTAAGGCGCCTACTTTTGGCTTTGGATCGTTCAGTATGACAGTATTTTTTTATTGTTCCATTGTATGTACCTGCTTGTTTCTTGCCATGAGTTGAGGTTAATGGCAGTGGATTTGTAGCTGCGAGGCTTGCCCTCGCCTTGCACTGCAACAGATGGGAATGTAGATAGGACACGCATAACTCGCCAACCATTGATAAGCATCTTGCCAGAATGGGCACCCGCAAGGGGTGCAGCTACATTATTGGGTAATCAAATATCGGCATGAATTCGTCATTCCGAGAGAGCCACAGGCGAGCCGAGGAATCTCTGGGTTATTGAAGAAACGTTTCATCTAAACAGTTTGTGGACGCTTCGCGTTTTTTGCTGTGCAAACGAGATACTTCAGCTCGCGCTTAAGGCGCCTACTTTTGGCTTTGGCTCGTTCAGTATGACAGTATTTTTTTTGTTCCATAGTATGTACCTGCTTGTTTCTTGCGATGAGTTGAGGTTTATGGCAGTGGATTTGTAGCTGCGAGGCTTGCCCTCGCCTTGCACCGCAACGGGATAGGGTATATTTTGTGATGCATATCTGCTTAGGCATTTGCAAAGGGTGCAGCTGCGTTTTATGATAGGTTGTTATTTGAGGCACAAAAAAAGCCGGCGGGTGCCGGCTTTTGATTTTCACAAGAACAATTAACCTTCTTTGGGAGGCTGCGCAGGGGCCTCGTTGAACATGTCAGGTTGCTTGTCGGCTTTGGGCTGCTCAGTTTTGGGTTTTTGAGCTTTGGCCGGATCATCAGTTTTCTTGGCTGCTGCTTTCTTGGTGGCTTTCTTTTTAGACGCCGCTTTCTTAGTTGTCTTTTTCTTCTCAGTTGGCTTTGTCTCAGTTGAAGTTTTAGCTTCATCAGCAGATACTTGATTTGCTGTTTTCTTTGACGCTTTTTTGGCCGTTTTTTTAGTGGCTTTTTTCTTACTGGTTTTCTTTTTTGTGGTTTTCTTTTCTACCGGCTTTTTATTTGTTGATTTGCTGTTAGCGGGTTTTGTATCAGTAACTTGAGGTGCTGATTTTTTTTCTGCTTCAGGCTCAGTAGGCTTGGTTAATTTGTGGATGCCGGGTTTGCCAGTGGCCACTGCTTTAACTGCATTTCTGTGGACTTTCTTACTTTGAACTTTCTTACTATCAGCTTTGGGCTTCGGCGTAACTTTCTCTTGAGTGGCTTGTTTCTTTTCTACAGGCTTTTGCTCGTTTGAATTGTTGCTTTCCGCACTTTTATTGTCAGCAGGTTTTGATGTTGCCTTGTTGTCTTTCTGTGCGTTGGGTTGCTTTTTAGGGCGAGGTGCATCAGTTTTAGGCTTTTGTTTTGCTGTACTTTTGTTTTCCTGCTTGTTGCCATGGTTTGGCTTTGTGTCTGATTTATTTTCTACCGGCTTCTTTTCAGTAGATTTATTTTCAGGTGCCTTATCAAGCTTATGGAGGCCCGGCTTTTTAGCCGCTGGTTTTTCAGCGTTATTACTGGTGCTGTCGTTGGTGGCTTTATTTCCCTGGTCGGTTGCCTTGTTGACTGTTTTGCTCTGGGCTGCAGCTTGCGCTTCTTTTTTCGCCGCCAATTCCGCAACACTGCCTAAAGGCCGTGTCATTTTGTTGGCTACCTGTGCATTGTTTTGCTCGGTTTGAGCTGCAGTCTGTTTGTCTTTTGAAGCGTTATTATCGTTCGGTTTTTGGTTGTTCTTGTTACCACGATTTTTGTTGCCATAGATTGACTTGCCACGAGGTTTTTTATTCCCTTGCTGCTTGTTTTGCTGCGGCTTAGCTTGGCTTTGTTGCTGGCCTTGATTGGTGTTGTTTTCACCTTGTTGTGTTTGTTGATCTTGCGGCTTGCTTTGCTGTTGCCCTTTGTTAGTGCTTTGCTGCTTATTAGGCTGCTGCTTGTTGTGTTGCGGCTTGCCTTGCTGTTGTTTTTGGTTTGGCTGTGGCTTGTTAGGCTGTTGCTGCTTGTTATTAGGCTGCTGTTTATTACCTTGCTGTTTATTGTGTTGAGGCTTTTTATTACCGTGTTGTGGTTTGCCTTGTTTATTGTGTTGGGGCTTGCCTTTTTGCTGACCTTGTTTGTTGTGAGGTCCTTTGTTGTGTTGTTTGTTTTTATGACCGCCATGCTTCTTGTTGTGTGGTTTTTTGTTTTGGCGACTGTTGTGCTTGGGCTTTTTCTTGTTGCTGCTGAACAAAGATTTAAACCAAGAAGAAATCGTCAATGCCAAAGAGCGTTTAGGCGCTTGTGCATCAGGTTTAACCATTTGTAATATGGCTTTTTCTTTTGTTGGTGAAGGAGGGTCTAACTTGGCCGTTGCTTTGTGACAATCTTCAGTTGTTACTAGCTCAATATCAGCCACATTGATGTTGGCTTCATTGACATTGTAGCGTTGAACATGAAATGCAGGGAAACTGAGGTTTTCATTTGAAATAACGGCCACTTGAACTTTGTGGCGTTTTTCCATTTCGTTCAATTCAGTACGTTTTTCATTGAGGATTTTATTGGTGATGTCCATTGGCGCTTGAATCACGACTTTGCCCGTTTTTGGCTTGATCATTTCTTCTTCTGTCAAACGAATAATAGATATAACCAGTGATTCCATACTGCGAATGAAACCATGTCCTGAACATGTTGGGCAGGTGACTTGGCTTGAATCGCTGATTGAGGAACGCAATCGTTGGCGTGACATTTCTAACAAACCAAATTTTGAAATTTTACCGACTTGCACGCGAGCACGATCGATGTCGGCTGCGGCACGCATGCGGTTTTCTACTTCGCGTTGGTTTTTGTGGTTTCGCATGTCGATGAAATCAATCACCACCAAACCACCCAAGTCTCTGATACGTAACTGACGTGCAATTTCATCAGCCGCTTCTAAATTGGTGTGGGTAGCTGTCGCTTCAACGTCTGCACCTTTGGTGGCGCGTGCTGAGTTGATGTCAATGCTCAATAAGGCTTCGGTGTGATCTATCACAATAGAACCGCCAGAAGGCAGTTTCACTTCACGTTCAAAAGCTGATTGGATTTGGCGTTCGATTTGGTAACGTGAAAACAAAGGTGTGGTGTCATTGTAATGAGACAGCTTCTTTAAGTTGTGCGGCATCACTTGTTGCATGAATTCGCGGGCTTTTTCATAAGATTCGCGGTCATCAATTAAAATTTCACCAATATCTGGTTGTAAGTAATCACGTAATGCTCTGATGAACAGGTCGCTTTCTTGGTAGATAAAGAACGGTGCGTTTTTGTTTTCAGCAGCAGTGCCAATGGCTTGCCAAACTTGTTTCAAGTAAGTGAAATCCCATTGCAGTTCTTCAGGGGAACAGCCCAATCCTGCAGTTCTTACGATGACACCGTCATTTTTTGGGATTTCTAAGTTACTTAATATGTTTTGTAATTGTGTGCGTTTTTCACCTTTGATTTGGCGAGAGATGCCACCAGCTCGGTGGTTTCCTGGCATGTAAACCAAATAGCGACCTGCCAATGAAATGTAGGTACTTAATGCCGCGCCTTTGTTGCCACGTTCTTCTTTGTTAACTTGAACAATGATTTCATCGCCTTCTTTGAGGGCTTTGTTGATGGGTAGTCGTGGTTGGCCTTTGGGTGCTTGTTTGCAGTAAAGCGGGCTGATTTCTTTGTAAGGTAAAAAACCGTGTCTTTCAGAGCCATAGTTCACAAAACAGGCTTCTAAAGAGGGCTCTACACGTGTGATTTTGGCTTTGTAAATGTTGCCTTTTTTACGGTAATGGCCTGCTGAGTCTATATCTAAATCATACAGTTTTTGGCCATCGGCAATCGCTACTCGGATTTCATCGGTATGCGTTGCATTGATCAGCATTCTTTTCATTTTTATTTATTCCTTTGTCGCAGGAATAACGATCAACGCCTAGCGTTTGACTGAGGGCTTATATTAGTGTGCCCTTTTAATGGGTTGTCGCGGTTCAATCACTCAATACCCATATGATTTCGTTGTTATATAGTTCAACGCCACTCGCGATGTGTTCAGTTCGCTTGTCATGTTACTGCGTGTCTTTCACCCAGTTTTTGTCAGTCAACTGCTGGTCGTAAAAAGTTAGACCCTTCAGTTTTGGGTTTGTTGTCATTCCAATGACGGTTATAAACGCTCTAAATAGAGCCATCCGATGTTTTGCAAACCCGTAAAATTTTCTTGATTTAAAGACCTTGCGTGAATGTTTTTCAATTGACACATGATTCTTTATATAATGTCAGCCAAACTCGGCTGCTGGAATTCATCTTGAAGTCCAGCGCGCGATTGTAACACCAAACCTTTGAATTCTGAGTGTTTTTCACCTCATGTGAGTAAATTATGGATAAAAAACCGATATTTCAAGTCAGTGACAACGACTTAGGCATGCGTTTGGATAATTTTATCCTCAAGCAACGCCGCCACATCACCAAGTCTGTTTTGTACAAATTAATCAGAAAAGGGCAGGTTAGGGTCAATGGGAAGCGCTGTAAACCTGAATTGAAATTGGATGTGAACGATACCGTTCGCGTACCCCCTTTTATTTTCTTTGATGAAAAAGAAAAGGTACAAGTGCCAGATGCCAGCCGTGCGCGAATGACTCAAGCGATTGTTTTTGAAGATGCTGATTATGTTGTGCTGAATAAGCCAGCAGGCATACCTTGTCATGTGGGAACAGGTCATGATTTCGGGGTGATAGAAATCATTCAATCCATGCCAGAATATACTGAGACACAATTGGCACACCGCCTCGATGTGCACACCAGTGGCTGTTTGTTGTTGGCAAAAAATCGTCAGGCTTTATTGGCTTTTCAAGCTGCCATGAAGGACCATCAAGTGGAAAAACAATATCTGGCGAAACTAGAAGGCAAGTTATCTTCAGAAAAGACTGTTGATTTGCCACTCAATACAGATAACCGGATAAATGGTATCAGAACAGTGGTTCCAGACACCCACGGCAAAAGTGCTGAAACCACTTTCAAACCTATCAAATTTGATGAGCACCACACTTGGGTGGTTTGCCAAATTAAGCATGGCCGCACACACCAAATTCGAGCCCATGCGGCGAGCATGAACATGTCAGTAGTTGGTGATACTTTGTATGGTGCCAGAGCCAGTAAAGGCAAAAGAAAGATTTACCTGCACGCCCAGTCGTTGTCATTTGGTGATTATGATTGGCGGTGTGAAGCTGGATTCTGAAGTTCATACGCCAAGATCTTTAAACTCAATCAGAATACTCTAGTCTAAGTTTAAGCGTTATTCCATCTTTAAAGATAGTGACTTATGGCAATTTTAAGTAATTACTGCAGTTGCTAAAATTATTGAATTGAGGTCACTAAATGGTTTGTTATCTTGTCATTTTTCTAGAAAAATTTAGATTAAATTAATTCAAACAGGTTGTGTTATGAAAAAAGTATTGGTCTTAGGTGCCAGTGGGGCCACTGGACAGCAAGTGGTTAAAGCCTTGCTTAATAAAAATATAGAAGTGATTGCGGTCGTTAGGCCAGCCAGTGCTTTTGAACATTCCTTTCAGAAAAGGCCAAACTACAATCAAGTCAATGCGGATATTTTGAGCATGGATGAAACTGATTTATGTCACCATTTAAAAGAATGTGATGTGGTCGTTTCCTGCCTAGGTCATAATTTGACTTTTAAAGGGATTTTCGGTCAGCCCAGGCTACTTGTTACTGATGTGATTAAAAAAGTTGCCAAAATTTTATCTTCATTAAAGCTTGATCAAAAAGTTAAAGTCATTTTGATGAATACATCTGGAAACCCTAATAGAGATATTCCAGAAAAGCCACCGCTATCTCAACGGTTTGTTGTTGCGTTATTGAGACTTTTGGTTCCTCCGCATGTTGATAATGAAAAAGCTGCTGATTTTCTTAGGACTACTGTAGGTCAGGAAAATCCTTACATGGAATGGTCTATAGTTCGTCCTGATGGGCTGATTAATGAAGCTGAAGTTTCTGATTATGATGTTCATTACTCTCCAATCAGTAATGTGATTTTTAATGCAGGCACTGTCAGTCGCATCAATGTTGCTGACTTTATGTCACGACTGGCAATTGACAAAGCGCTGTGGCAAAAATGGAAAGGTCAAATGCCAGTGATTTACAATTCTGATAAGTAATCAAAAGAGTTGTATATTACAGAAAGATAATCCTGTCATTTTGTTTAGCCCACATGATTTGATGTGGGCTTGATTTGATTTTTTATTTAACTCTTTTACCGTGTTTGATTACCATATCCACATTTTGCAATAAGTTGATGTAGCGTAAAACATCGCCTTTAACGGCAATGATGTCGGCATATTTGCCCGCAGTTATGGTGCCCACTTCGTGGTCTTTTTTCATCATCACAGAAGGCCAATAAGTCGCACCTCTTATCGCTTCCATTGAAGATACGCCCATTTCTCTGACCCAGATGTCCAGTTCATTCCAGGTTGATTGGCTGTGGAATTTCAGAGGGATGCCACTGTCTGTGCCTACCATTAACACCACGCCGGCATCAATTAGTTGTTTAAACTTGCGTTTTAAAGTGGGTTTGCGTTTACTTGTGATCTGAAAATAGGGCAGGCGTTCAGGGTGCTCAATGGATTGTTTGATGTCTTTGATGATGTCCTCAGGCATGTCTAAATGCCAACTGTCATTGTCCAGTTTCTCGGTGTTGTTTTTGACGTAATCGTAGTTGAATAAACCTTCAACGGTTGGCGTCCAAAAAAGCGGTCCGATGTTCATTTGGGCCGCACGTTCTCTTAAACCTGCCATCACTTCTGGTGGATATTCAGGTGCTGTAGATAAGCCGGTGTGTTCAAAATTATCAACACCCGCTTTCAGGCCCATTAAGATTTCTTTGGGGCGATGGGCGTGAGCCACTACGGGTAAATTGTATTTGTGTGCTTCATCAACAACGGCATGTAATTCGGCTTCTGTCATTTCATCTTGGTCAATCAGCTTGATGACATCGACACCACCGTCTGCTAATTTTTTGACTTTGGCGCGAGCGTCTTTGGGATTTTTGATGCCCCAACGGTAAAGTTCAGTACCCGGATAGGGTTTTTTCTGGATGAAAGGCCCTGAAACATACATCGTTGGGCCTGGAATGTCGCCACGGTTTATTGCATCTCGAACTTCAATGATGGCGTCCAAGGGCGCGCCTAAATCTCTCGCTGTGGTCACGCCAGCCATCAAAAGTTGGTGCGCTGAAGCGGGCATGATTTCTTTTTCAAAGCGAGGTGGATAAGTGCTGTGCCAATGCTTGTAATCTGCATGGCCATTGATTTGCAAGTGCACGTGCATGTCCCATAAGCCTGGCATCACAGTCATGCCTTCTGTAGAAATGATTTCAGCACCTTCAGGAATGGCCAGTTTTCCCATGGTGCCAACAGCAGCAATTTTGTCATCACGAATAATGACTACTGAATTTTGTATCGGGTGGTCATTAAATCCATCGATTAGCATACCACCAACCAATGCTTTTACTTCTACTGCTTGCGCTGTGAATTGGCATAACAGTGCCAAAATGATCCAAGGTGCTCTTTTCATAGTTTTGCTCTTTTTTTAGTGTGGAATTATTATTTTTTATTGATTATAGGAGATAATGAGCATGTTCACAAAAAAGATTTAACTTGGTCAGTGAGGTAAGCATGTTGTTGAATCGTTCCCAATAAAGTCAAAAAATAGTTGAGCTGGGTCAAAAAATAGCCCTTAGTTTTATATAAGTCAGGCGCTTCGGTTAAAATGTGCTTTTTTTACAAGTGGGCTGTTGATGTCTGTTTTTAACCACCAAGAAACTTACCCAAAGGGACAAGTGAAAAGCTTGTCCATAACTTCAGAATTATTGAAAGACAATGCCTTGGGCGACCCTTTTGTGCGCGATTTGCCGGTTTATTTGCCGCACGGCTATGACAATTCAGGTGAAGCTTTACCTGTGATGTATTACTTAGCGGCCTATTCTAATTCTGGCCAAGGGGTGAGTTCATGGCGTAATTTTGGCGAAAGCATTCCTGAGCGGCTCGATCGATTGATAGCCACTGAAAAAATGGGTCCGACAGTCGTGGTTTTTCCAGATTGCTTCACTTCTTTGGGTGGCAACCAATATTTAGACAGCAAAGCGGTTGGGCAATATGCGAGTCATGTCCATGATGAAATCATTCCTTTTATAGAAGGTGAGTTCCATGTTAAGGCAGGTGCCGATCACCGTGCCGTTTTGGGTAAATCATCAGGTGGTTTTGCGGCGATGCGATTTGCTATGGATTTTCCGGGTCAATGGGGCGCGATTGCCAACCATTCTGGTGATTCAGGATTTGACTTGTTATACCAACGGGACTTTCCGGCGGTTGCAGATGTGTTGTCACAGTTTGATTATGACATCGAAAAATTCATTAAGCGATTCTGGAAAGCCAAGAAAATCATGGGTTCACATATTTTGGCACTGATGCATGTGTGTATGGCTGCCACTTATGATGAGACTTTAGAGCTGCCTTTTGATCTTAAAACCTGTGAATTAGATCAGAAAAAATGGCAACGTTGGTTGCGCCATGATCCGGTGAGGCGAGTGGCTGGCAGTCAAGATGCCTTGAAGCAATTGAAAGGATTGTTTATGGATTGTGGCTTCCGTGACCAATATTTCATTCACTATGGTATGAGACAGTTGTCAAATCAGCTTGAAAAACACCAAATCGAACACATTTACAAGGAATTCAATGGTACCCATTCAGGCATCGATTACCGCTTGGATGAGTCCTTACCTTATTTATACGAGTACATCAAATGAACGACTTAAAAACAGCACCTGAAAAAGGACAAGACATCGTGGTGACTGAAAGCGCCATCGAATTTTTAACTGGCGTTATTAACGAGCAAGATATCGATAACTTACATCTGAAAGTTTCAGTTCAGAATCCGGGCACACCGTTGGCTGACTGTCATTTGGGTTTTTGTGAAGCAGATGAAGTAAGCACAGGTTTTACTGAACAAGAGTTGGGGCCATTCAATTTGTATGTGTCTCATGATGATGCTGAATACTTCACTGAAGCGACCATTGATTATGAAATTGAAGGCGCCAGCGGCCAGTTGAACATCAAAGCACCTAACTTAAAGGGTGAAGCGCCTGATGATGATGCGCCTTTGTTTGATCGTGTGGCTTATTTTATTGAAGCGCAAATCAATCCGATGTTGGCCGCTCATGGTGGTAAGGCCAATTTAACAGCGATTGAAGATGACAAGGCTTATATATTGTTTGGTGGCGGTTGCCAAGGTTGTGGTATGGCCAAACAAACTTTATCAACTGGCATGCAAGGTCAAATCACAACGGCTTTCCCTGAAATCACACAAGTACTGGATGCGACGGACCATGCGTCTGGCGAGAACCCCTATTATTAACCCTTGTTATTGATCACAATAAGCTATGACTGCAGAATATATATTTGATGTGACGGCGACCACATTCGCTACACAAGTGATGGAAACATCTCAAACCAAGCCGGTTTTGGTGGCTTTTTATGCTGACTGGGATGAGGCATGTAAAACAGTGATGCCGGTGTTGCAAAGCTTGGCTGAAAAAGCAGCCGGGGCGTTCAATTTCGGAAAGGTCGATGCCGATAAAGAGCAATCGATGGCGATGCAAATGGGCGTTCAAGCTTTACCAACCGTCATTTTGGTCAAAGGTGGTCAAATTGCTGACAGCTTTATGGGGCCGAAAACTGAAGCTGAGGTGACCGAATGGTTATCAGCTCACGTGGCTTTGGAACCTGTGGCACCTGAGCCTGTGGTTGATGCGGGATTGGATGCTTTGATTGAATCGGGGCATTATGAGGTCGCTTTGGCGCAATTACAGCAGTTACCGATTGAGCAAAGTGCTTGGCAATTGATAGACCTTCATTTGTTAATGGGTGATGTCACAGCAGCGCAAAAAACATTAGATGGCTTGCCTGATGTCATGGCGAAGATGGTCAATGCCCAGCAGGCGGCTGCCAAAATTGAATTACACCAATTGGAACTGACTGAACGCCCTGAATTGACAGTGCAAAAAGATTTGTTGTTGTCGGGTCAATATGAAGTGGCATTGGAACAGTTATTGGACTTGTTGTCACAAAAGGGTGATAAAGCTGAGATTAAACAGTTATTGATTGCGTCATTTGGATTGCTTGAAGATCCCAAAGCGGTGGCTGCATATAGGCGTCGCATGTCGCGTCTGCTGTTTTAAGGGCAAGCAAAATACTAA
This sequence comes from Marinicella rhabdoformis, assembly GCF_009671245.1. Lineage (NCBI taxonomy): Bacteria > Pseudomonadati > Pseudomonadota > Gammaproteobacteria > Lysobacterales > Marinicellaceae > Marinicella > Marinicella rhabdoformis. The sequence continues at coordinate 252,153 of NZ_VTFS01000003.1, read as the reverse complement.
TTAAACTGGGGAGACAAACATGAGACAGTTAAACAGATTCAAAAGCATCAAGGCACTCTTGGTGGTCATGGCGATGCCGTTGATGATGGCAGTGGGTTTAGGTGATGTGATGGCCGAAGGCTATTTGAATAAAACGCAAAAATTAGCTGAAAACATTTGGGTTGGACCACAGGTTTCTGAAAAAGAACTTAAGTCACTCAAAGCGGAACAATTCACCCAAGTGATAAATTTCAGAACAACAGAAGAAATGTTGGCGTTGTCATTTGACGAGTCGGAGATTTTGAAAGCCGAAGGTGTTGATTATGAATTGATTCCTATGGGTAAAGCTCTGGGTTATACACCAGAACAATTGAGTGATTTCAATCAAGTGATGCAAAACCAGAAGGAAGGCGACGCCAAAATTTTGATGCATTGCCGTTCGGGGTACCGCGCCAACTTGATGTACGCCGCTTGGTTAATCAAATACAATGACATGGACAAGGCAGAAGCCAAAAAAGCCGTGCACGCCTGGTCAGATGAAGCTATTGATCAGCTGCTGGGTTTATAAACTGCGATAAGTCGCGATAAATATATAATTTTAAAATAAAAATACACATGAAAATCATCACTAGATTTGCCCCCAGCCCTACAGGCTATTTGCACGTGGGCGGTGCCAGAACCGCTTTGTTTTCTTACCTTTTTGCTCGCCATCATGGCGGTCAATTTGAGCTGCGCATTGAAGACACTGACACAGAACGTTCGACGCAAGCGTCGGTTGATGCCATCTTTGAAGGCATGAATTGGTTGGGTTTGGAACATGACTCTGAGGTTAAGTACCAAAGCAAAAACCTGGCACGTTACCACGAGCAAATCAACAAACTGTTGTCAGAAGGCAAGGCCTATTACTGCGATTGCAGCAAAGAAGAATTGGACGAAATGCGTGAAGCGCAAAAAGCCAATGGTGAAAAGCCAAGGTATGACGGCAGAAATCGTGATAAAGGCTTGGTCAAAACAGAAGAAACCGTGATTCGATTCAAAACACCGTTGACAGGTGAAGTGACATTTGATGATCATGTGCGTGGTTCGATCACGGTCGCCAATGATGAGTTGGATGACTTGGTGATCGCACGTGCCGATGGCATGCCGACCTATAACTTCTCAGTGGTCGTTGACGATGCTGACATGGGCATCACGCATGTGGTGCGTGGTGACGATCACATCAACAACACGCCAAGACAAATTAACATCTACCATGCCTTGGGTTTTCCTGTGCCAGAATTCGCACATGTGCCGATGATATTGGGTGATGACGGTGCGCGCTTGTCGAAAAGGCACGGTGCGGTCAGTGTGATGCAATATGCCGAAGACGGTTATTTACCTGAAGCGGTATTGAATTACTTGGTGCGTTTGGGCTGGTCAAATGGTGATCAAGAATTGTTCAGCAAAGAAGAAATGGTTGAATTGTTCACGCTCAAAGGTGTCAACAAAGCACCCAGTGCCTTCAACACCACCAAACTCAAATGGATCAACCAACAATACATCCAACAAGCAAACAATGAGCGTTTGGTTGAATTATTGAAAGACCGTTTGGCTGCCTTGAACATAGAAACTGATATCGACTTGCACCAAGTGGTTGAACTGTTCAAAGAACGTGCCCAAACCATCAATGAACTGGCCGATATGGGTTTGTTCTTGATGCAAGACTTAACTGGCTATGACGAAAAAGCCGAAAAGAAAGCCTTCAAAGCCGGCAGCGACACCGCATTGCAAGCCATCATCGACAAATGTGAAGCCGTCACTGATTGGCAGGGTGCTGACTTGCACCAATTAATCGCTGATGTGGTTGAAGAGTTGGAAGTGGGTTTCGGAAAAGTCGGCATGCCTGCTCGATTGGCACTCTCTGGTCAGGCACAAGGTCCTGCCAATGACGTCATCATGAAAATCCTCGGCCAAAAAGAAAGTATTAAACGCTTCCAAGCGGCTTTGGATTATGTGAAAGCTAAGTTGGCTGAGTAAGATTGTTTAAACTGATTTATTTAACAAAGCCCCTGTTGTATAGCAGGGGCTTTCTTGTTTGATGGGTTAATGCATTGCATCAATTTACATCATGGTACGGAATTTATGAGTCCTCAGTTAAGAGAAAGGATTGTTACAGTTTGTGATAATAAAATTGCTGCAAAAGGTGAGGGTGTGGGCTTGTCATTTTATGCCTTCTTTGCCAATAAAAACACCGAACCTGAATTGTTAATGGAAGCCGCCACTTGGTGGATTCATACGCACCAATTGGATCATTTTGAGAAGGCTGTGAAGGTAAGGGAGATGGTCAGTAAGTGATTTGATGTCTTGCTTAGGCCTTGGGTCTGATTGATTGTACTTAAGTTTTTTCTGTCTTTAAACTCGGTCCGATGATGGCTGGTTTCGTTTGCTGTAACATCATGCCAAATAGGGCACCCGTAAAGGGTGCGACTACAAGGTTAGTTTGATTCAAATAGTTTACAGTCTTTGGCCCAGAAGCGTACCTTGTTTGATGGCGCGTTTGGCGTCGAGTTCGGCTGCCAAATCGGCACCGCCGATGATGTGGTAGTTGTCTTTGTCTTCGATGTAGAGGCTTTTTTGTGATACTTGGCCGGCACAGACGATGACGTGATCGACATCCAGTACTTGTGATTTTTCACCGATGGTGATGTGCAAGCCTTCATCGTCAATTTTGTCATATTGCACGCCTGTTAAGGTTTTGACGCCTTTCTTCTTGATGCTCAAACGGTGAATCCAACCAGTGGTTTTACCCAAACCTTTGCCGGGCTTTGAAGTTTTTCTTTGTAGCATGTAGATGGTTCTGGGTGATTTTTCGTCTATGGCTTTGGTCAGGCCGCCTGCATTTTCTATTGTTTTATCGATGCCCCATTCTTGACAAAATTCATCAATGGTTTGTGCCTGTGTTGGGTCTTCAACGGCCAAATATTCAGAGACGTCAAAGCCTATGCCACCAGCGCCAATCACAGCGACTTTTTCACCGGCTTTTTTCTCGCCTGAGAGCAATTCATTGTAGATGATGACTTTGTCGTGTCCAATGCCTTCGATGGGCGGTACACGGGGTTTAACGCCTGAGGCGATGACCACTTCATCATAACCGGCCAATGCCATTTCTGTGGCAGGGGTGTTGAGTTTTAATTTAACGCCATGTTTTTCAATCAGTTCTGTGTAGTAACTGATGGTGTGCACAAACTCTTCTTTGCCGGGGATGTTGGCTGCCAAATTGAATTGGCCACCGATTTTGTTACTGGCTTCAAATAGCGTGACTGTGTGGCCGCGTTCTGCCAATGTGGTGGCACATGAAAGTCCTGCCATGCCAGCACCGACAACCGCTATGTTTTTGGCTTGTGGTGTGTCTTTTGAAACGAATTCAGTTTCGTAACAGGCTTGCGGGTTGACCAAGCAGCTGGCGCGTTGGTTTTTGAATACGTGGTCCAAGCAGGCTTGGTTGCACCCGATACAGACGTTGATTTCTTTTTCCTGTCCGATACGTGACTTCTTAACCAAGTTTGGGTCGGCCAAAAAGGGTCGGGCCATAGAAACCATATCGGCTTGACCCGAAGAAATGATGTCTTCGGCCACTTGTGGGTGGTTGATGCGATTGGTGGTGACCAAAGGCACTGATACGTGTTCTTTGATCTTTTCTGTCACCCAAGCAAAGCCGCCACGTGGCACCATCGTCGCGATGGTGGGTACTCGGGCTTCGTGCCAACCGATGCCAGTATTGATGATGCTGACACCTGCTTCTTCGAGTAATTTGGCCAGTGCAATCACTTCTTTAATTTCTGAGCCGTTGTTAACCAATTCAAGCATGGACAGCCTGAAAATGATGATGAAGTCTTCGCCAACAGCGGCTCGGGTTTGTTTGACGATTTCTAATGCTATGCGGCAGCGGTTTTCAAATGAGCCACCCCAGTCATCATCACGGTCATTGGTGCGTGGTGAAATGAATTGGTTCAGCAAATAGCCTTCAGAACCCATCACTTCTACGCCGTCATAGCCTGCATCTTGTGCCAATTGGGCGCAGTTAACAAAAGATTTGATTTGTTTCCAAATGCCTTTCTCATTCAACTTTTTGGGTTTGAAAGGTGTGATGGGCGATTGTTTGTCTGTAGATGAAACGGTGAATGGGTGGTAGCCATAACGGCCTGAGTGCAAAATTTGCATACAGATTTTACCTTCGGCTTCATGAACTGCTTTTGTGACAATTTTGTGGCGTTTGGTTTGAAAGCCGTATTTTAAAAAACCGGACAAGGGTGCGACCCAGCCAGCAATATTCGGAGAAATCCCACCAGTAACAATAATACCCGCTTCGCCTTCAGCACGTTGCCTGAAATACTCGGCCAATTTAGGGTAATTCTTTGCACGGTCTTCTAGTCCTGTGTGCATTGAGCCCATCAGTACACGGTTTTTGATTTCGTGGTTGGCAACTTTTAATGGGGCAAATAAATGTGGGTATGTGTGTTCACTCATGAATTTCTCAAATGTATCAGTGCTTTTCTGGCGTTCTGCCATCGGCTTTGTTCCCAAAAGGGTCGGTCAGTATCCAAAGTGGATTGACCTTTTAAGCGCCTTATTTTAGATAATTTTTGCGTGTAACGGGGTAAATATTTCAAACGATTGTTTGAAAGTAATTCTGTGCACAAGTCAAAGTCGCAAACCAAGGTCATGTCAATGTCTGCGTCAACACAAGCCTGGTATCTTTTTTCTACAGGGCCAACGCATTCGGCCGCTTTCATACCCAAATCGTCACTGATACTGATGCCTCTAAACCCATGTTTCTTACGCAACAGAATTTCATTCCAGACATTTGAGTAACCAGCCGGCAAATCACAAGATTTGCTGTAAATCACATGGGAGAGCATCATGGCATCAATGCATCCAGCATCAATCAATTGGACAAAAGGCTTGAGGTCGAGATTTTCTAACTCATCCCAAAGGCGGTCATCAATGGGCAAGTCAACGTGAGAGTCGGCAACCACTGTACCATGTCCCGGGTAATGCTTACCCGTGGTTTTCATGCCGGCTGCTTGCATGCTGCGACAGTAAATTTCACCTAAAGTGCTGACAGTGTCGGGGTCAGTTGAAAAAGCACGGTCACCAATCACATTGGAGCCGTTGTCTATGTCAAGAACGGGTGCAAAGCTTAAATCTATGCCGATGCTCAATAATTCAGACGCCATCAACCAAGCATGCAAGTGGGCATAGGTTTTACCTTTGTCAGGATTGCTGTCAAAGGCGTCACCTATTGTGGCCAATGGGTCCAGTTGCGTGAAAGGTAAGCCAAAGCGAATCACACGGCCACCTTCTTGGTCCACGGCAAACAGACAGTCGTCACCTTTGATGGCTTTGGTTGCAGTAATCAATTGTGTTAATTGTTTGTAATCGACAAAATTTCTTTTGAAAAATATCACACCACAAACCAGTGGGTGCCGGAGGTTTATTTTGTCTTGGGCGGTCAATTCGGGCCCCGCTAGGCCAATCATTAATGCAGTCATCGGCTCATTATAATCAATTGGGCAAACATAAATACAGCAAGATTGATTTGTGTGTTGTGATGCAGTTCTCAAATACATGTATGTCTACATTTGCGAACGCATGTTCACTTTATACTTCAAGGAATTAGTTTAAAAAAGGGGCTTGTTTTATTTCGTGGTTTCTTTATAATCGTTACAGTTTTGTTAAGGCTGACAATAAATGTCAATAATAATTCAGCAGCCAACAAAGTGCCCAAGCTATAAATAAAATGAGGCCAAAGGCCCAAAAAAAAGAGGAAGTAGAGGAGAGTAAAGACTGAGTTAAATCTTAGCTTACATTAGAAGCGCCGTGTTCTTAGAACATGGCGTTTTTTTTTGCCCTACAGGGAAGTAGGGCGGCAGCGGAGGCAGGATGCCGGCAGCAGACAAGTGTAAGGGAAGTAGGGCGGCAGCGGAGGCAGGATGCCGGCAGCAGACAAGTGTAAGGGAAGTAGGGCGGCAGAGGAGGCATGCTGGCAAGGATGGCAGGTATTAGAACAATGCAGGAGCAATTGTCGAGGACACGGAAGCTGAGCCTACAACGATGTAAGGCTGCAAGTGAGTATTTTGTTCTTTGTACCAGATTCTAGCCTGCTTGAACATGACTGTTAGTGAGTGCATTCTCGATGATGCATTTCTTGAGGAAATCTGTTTTAATCATTGTATTCAATTGGATCAACGATATATTTTATGCCAGAAGCTGTTGAAGTCATTCTTAACCAATGGTCATTGTCAGTTCAAGTGTCTTTGTTGTTGGTATTTTTCTCTCTTTTTTCTTGGCTTGATTGGCGTTTAAAACGGTTATTCATAAGAACATGGCGCATGGCTTGGGCTATGAACGCATTGGCCTTGCTGTCGGTGTTGTTGGTTTTAAATTGGCCTGAAAGTGGTGGTGAAACTGGCCAGCGGTTTATTTATCAGTTGTATGCTGTTTTCAAATTGGCTTTTGTTGTGTTCTTGGTAAGGGCTTTGTTTGAGTTGAAAGCACACAATGTCAGCTTTATTCTAAGTTCAAAGCTACAAATTGGCTTGTACCTAATGATGCACTTGGCTTGGTTTTTGTTGGGCTTTGATACATTACAAACTCAAGTGATGGTCTATTTAGGTGTGTCAACGATCCTGATAATCCATTGTCTTTTGTTGTTTTCAGAGTCGAAAAAGCAGCGTTTTATGGTGATATGGGCGGTATTTCTGGTTGAAGGCTTGTTGTTCTTGCATCATGGCTTGGTGCTGATTCCTGCGCTTTTGGGAGGTTCGGTTCCTGACTATATGACACACATTTCATTTATAGATGCCATTTATGAATGTGTGGTGGGTATCAGTTGTTTGGCTATGGTTGCTAAGTTGATGGGGCGGGAGTTACAAGAGGCGAATGATTTGCTGGCTGACAGCCACAAGCAAATCAATCACTTGATGAATCGTGACTACTTGACTGGGATGTGGCACAAAAACTATTTTCCTGAGTTTATGAAGTTACAAACTAAAGGAGCAATGTTGGTCACTTTTGAGTTTATTAATGTTGACGAAATCATGAGGGATTGGGGCAAGCAAGTCAGAGACATGTGCTTGAAAAAAATGGCTTCAGTGTTGAAAAACAACAGTGATGTTACTGATGGCTTATTCAGAATCAGTGCGTCGCAATTTTTATTGGTGTGCCCTCAGGCCAGTGAGTCAGTGGCTGAAAGTAAAGCAATGAATATCGCCAAAGCATTGGCGTCAGATACGCAGTGTGGCCCCATAGTTAATTCAAAATATGTGGTAAGTCCTTATAAGGAGAAAGGCTTATAAGCATGCCATTGTTATGAATGGCATGCTTGACTTGGTTTAGAGTGTGCTACGGGCTTAAAAGTCGTCTTCTTCGCCAAATAAGTGCTGGGCGATGTCTTGAACAATTTTATCCAAGCCTTTTTTGCTGATCGAAGATATCAAGTGGTAACCACCTTCCCATCCCATGGCTTTGGCGTAATTGGCTGCCAATGCATTTGCTTCTTCATCTGTTGTGACATCAGCTTTAGTGAATACCAGCCAGCGTTGTTTTTCTTTCAATTGTTCTGAAAATTTAACCAACTCTTCTGATAATTGATGAAATTGTTCCACTGGATCTGACATGCCTTCATAGGCTGGCAGCTCAATCATGTGCAATAACAAGCCTGTGCGTTGTAAATGCTTTAAGAATTGAATGCCCAAACCGGCACCTTCTGCAGCACCTTCAATGATACCTGGGATGTCTGCAACCACAAAGCTGGTGTCAGAGGTCACAGGAACCACGCCAAGGGCTGGGTACAGCGTGGTAAAGGGGTAGTCAGCAATTTTAGGTTTGGCAGCTGATATGGCGTTTACGAAGGTGGATTTGCCTGCATTAGGGAAGCCTAACAAGCCCACGTCAGCCAAAACTTTAAGCTCTAATTTGATCTCACGAAGGTCACCTTGATCACCTGATGTGAACCTTTTGGGTGCGCGATTGACTGAGCTTTTGAAGTGCATGTTACCCAGGCCGCCTTTGCCGCCATCGGCGATGACTAGTTTTTGTTCATGTTCAGTGATGTCACCCAGTTTTTGGTCGGTTTCTAAGTCGTATACTTCGGTACCGGTAGGTACTTTGATAACCAGGTCATCGCCGCCTTTCCCGTACATTTGTCTGCCTCGACCAGATTCGCCGTTTTGGGCGTCAAAGCGCTTTTTGTGACGGAAATCCACCAGGGTGTTCAATCCTTGGTCACCTTGTAACACGATGTCGCCGCCTTTGCCGCCATCGCCGCCGTCTGGGCCGCCGAATTGAATGAATTTTTCACGCCTGAAACTGGCTGAACCGGAGCCGCCGTTTCCTGCTTTGACTGTTATTTTGACTTCATCTACAAATTTCATGGCGAGGATTATATCTTATTTATTGAGAATAGGGAGTGGGCTGGTTTTGATTGGCTCACAAAAAAAGCCCACAAAATGTGAGCTTTTCTCGATTAACTGTCAGACTGTAGTTATGCTTGTGCGATAACTTCAATGTATTGTCTGTAGTTTTTGCCTTTTTTAGTGAATTTAACTTCACCGTCTTTAAGTGCAAATAATGTGTGGTCTTTACCCATGCCAACGTTGTCGCCAGCGTGAAATTTAGTACCACGTTGACGAACTAAAATGTTACCTGCAATGGCTTGTTGGCCACCGTACATTTTAACGCCAAGGTACTTAGGATTCGAATCGCGACCGTTATTAGTACTACCTGCTGCTTTCTTATGTGCCATGACGAGTTACCTCTCTTATCCTATTTTAGTGATTTTTATTTCAGTGTAATTCTGACGATGACCCATTTGTTTCATGTGGTGTTTACGTCTTTTGAATTTCATGATTCTTACTTTCTTGTGACGGCCATTCGACAATACTTCGGCTGAAACAGTTTTACCTTCTAATAAAGGTTTACCTATTTCAACATTTTCGCCATCAGACAACATCAAAACTTTGTCTAATTCGATTTTATCTCCAGCTTCAACTTTTAAAGATTCTACTTTAATTACGTCGCCTTCTTTGATTCTGTATTGTTTGCCACCTGTAGCTACAACTGCGTGCATCAAACTACTCCAATATTTCGGTTGTCTTAAAAAGAGCGGGGATTTTACTTAACTTGATAAGCTCGGTCAACTGATTATTGAAATGATTTCAGTCATCGCTCAGATTCGGAGGCACATTATGACCAAACCAAGTAAAAAGAGCAATATTTAGGTACAGAATCGATGCAATACTCATTAAAATGGTGGGTTTGTTGTGCTTTGACTTTAGAACCCATGAAAACAATTTCTCTGCGTGGTGTGCGCACCCATAATTTAAAGAACATCGATGTTGATATCCCTAGGGATCAATTTATTGTCATTACGGGCCTGTCTGGTTCTGGTAAGTCGTCTTTGGCATTCGATACCATTTATGCAGAAGGCCAGCGCCGTTACGTGGAGTCTTTGTCTGCCTACGCCAGACAGTTTTTGTCAATGATGGACAAGCCAGACTTAGATCACATTGAAGGTTTGTCTCCGGCGATTTCTATTGAACAAAAGTCCACATCGCACAACCCTAGGTCAACAGTGGGCACGATCACTGAAATCTATGATTACTTGCGTTTATTGTATGCACGTATTGGCACGCCACAGTGTCCCGACCACCACATTTCATTAGAGGCCCAAGAAGTTTCTGAAATGGTCGATAAAGTCATGGCGATGGAAACGGGTAAAAAGTTGATGTTATTGGCACCGGTGGTTCGAAACCGCAAAGGTGAACATTTGTTGTTGATGGAGCAGCTGCGTTCCAGTGGTTTTGTGCGTGTCAGAATTGATGGCAAAGTATATAACATTGATGATTTGCCGGCCTTAAACCCCAAACAAAAGCATGACATTGAAGCGGTAGTAGATCGATTCAAAGTCAAAGATGGCATGGCTCAGCGTTTGGCAGAGTCTTTTGAAACTGCTTTGTCTTTGGCCGATGGTTTAGCCAAAGTGGTTTCTTTCGATGAAGTGGAAGGCGATGACAAAGTGGATGTGTTATTCAGTTCTTTGTTTTCCTGTTCAGTTTGTGATTACTCTTTAAGTGAATTGGAGCCACGTTTATTTTCATTCAACTCGCCCAATGGTGCTTGTTCGGAGTGTGATGGTTTGGGCATCAGTCAGTTTTTTGATCCAGACCGAATCGTGTCTGATTGGAGTCTGTCCTTATTTAATGGTGCCGTGCGTGGTTGGGATAAGCGCAACGGCTATTATTTTCAAATGATTCAAGCGGTGGCCGAAGCCTATGACTTCGATGTCGAGACCCCGTTGAATAAATTGCCTGAAAACATCAAAGATGTGATCTTTTTTGGAAGTGGTGACAAAACCATTCCTTTTACCTATTACAGTGACAAAGGCCAGTACAACCGCAACCACAGTTTTGAAGGCATCGCCAATAACATGAAACGACGTTATAAAGAAACGGAATCTTCAATGGTGCGTGACGAATTGAATAAATACATCAGTAAAAAACCATGCCCATCTTGTGAAGGCCAACGTTTGAATCGTGCAGCGCGTCATGTGTTTATTAACGACGTGCCTTTGCCACACATCAATGCGATGTCGATTGCCAATGCTTTGACACATTTTCAAACCATCAAATTACAGGGCAATAAGGCGCAGATTGCTGAAAAAATCATCAAAGAAATCGCTGAACGTTTGAGTTTTTTGGTTAATGTGGGGTTGAATTATTTGACCTTGGATCGAAAGGCCGATTCTTTGTCTGGTGGTGAAGCGCAGCGCATCAGGCTGGCCAGTCAAATTGGTGCCGGCTTGGTTGGGGTTATGTATGTGTTGGATGAGCCTTCGATTGGCTTGCACCAACGAGACAATGAAAAGCTTTTGAAAACGTTGGTGAACCTGAAAAACATGGGTAACACCGTGATTGTGGTTGAACATGATGAAGATGCGGTGAAGATGGCCGATCATGTGATTGATATTGGTCCAGGTGCCGGCGTTCATGGTGGACAAATTGTTGCCCAAGGCACGCCAGAAGAAATTTGTGCCAATGAAAACTCCATCACAGGACAATTTTTAACGGGCAAACAGAAAATTGAAATTCCTGCTGAAAGACACAAGGTAGACAAAAAGAAAGTCTTTAAGTTGAAAGGCGCCAAAGGCAATAACTTAAAGAATGTGACTTTAGAAATTCCAGCTGGCTTGTTCACCTGTGTCACGGGTGTTTCAGGTTCCGGTAAGTCAACTTTGATTAATGAGACCTTATATAAAGTGTTGGCCAATGAATTGAACCGTGCGCAGCAACAACCACAGGTGTATGAAAAATTTGAGAACATTGAGTTGTTCGATAAAGTGGTGGACATTGATCAAAAGCCAATTGGTCGCACGCCGCGTTCCAATCCAGCCACCTATACACAGTTGTTTGGGCCCATTCGCGACTTGTTTGCTGGTACGCCAGAATCACGTGCCCGTGGTTATAAGCCAGGGCGATTCAGTTTCAATGTCAAAGGTGGGCGCTGTGAAGCCTGTCAAGGCGATGGACTGATCAAAGTAGAAATGCACTTTTTACCAGACGTCTATGTGACCTGTGATACCTGTAAAGGCAAACGCTACAACAGAGAAACGCTGGACATTCAATACAAGGGCAAGAACATCTACCAAGTTTTAGAAATGACGGTTGAAGATGCGCTACCATTCTTTGCTGCCATTCCCTCCTTGAAAAATAAACTACAAACCTTGATGGATGTGGGTTTGAGTTACATAACCTTAGGTCAAAATGCGACCACCTTGTCGGGTGGTGAGGCGCAAAGGGTCAAGTTGGCCAAAGAATTGTCCAAACGAGACACGGGCCAAACAGTTTATATTTTGGATGAGCCGACAACAGGATTGCATTTTGCCGACATCAAGCAATTGATGAAAGTCTTGCACCGCTTGCGTGATAACGGCAACACCATAATTGTCATTGAGCATAACTTAGACGTGATCAAAACGGCCGATTGGATAATTGATTTGGGGCCAGAAGGTGGTAACGGCGGTGGCGAAATCATTGCCAAAGGTACGCCTGAAGCTTTGATAAAGAATAAGAAGAGCCACACTGCGGCGTTTTTAAAACCTTTGTTGAAATAATAAAAGAGGCAAAATGTCGAACTGACATTTTGCCTTATGACTTTTGCTGTTTAGAACGATTATAAACAGCAAAGAACGGGAAGGTTGGTCCCGCAATAAACGCCTTTTTGAAGGTCAAAAAAATCACCATTAAGATTGCCGCCATTACCTCCAGACTGCTGGTTGAACATCAAAGTCATTGTGGTGCCATGGGCCACATCGCTGGCATTTTCCAATAGACCTGAACAATTACTGTGGACTGAGTTGTTTTGCCAAGAGGAATGGTTGTAGAATGTGTTTTCTACAGTCCAGAATCTTTGGTTGTTTATTGAACTTGTGTCACTGGGAAATCGCTTGCTGGCCAAGGCCCTTTGCACTTCATGGGTAGTACACATATGAGCACCTGGGTCATCTGGAAAAGTGGCTTGGCACATTGGATTTGCAGCCTGACTGCCTGTTTCGTTATTAAATTCAAATCTTGCATTGCTTGTCATCGCAGTTCTTCCAAGGATTTTTGGGCCGTTAACCACGAGGTCATTGAGGGAGCTCAGCTGCTGTTGAAGTGCAGTAATGGTGTTATTGAGGTTGTCAATTACCGCCTGTTGCGCAAAGTCTTGGCTGTCCATGCCGTCCAATAAGTCGGCATCTATTTGTGATCCACTGCCGTCTTGTAAGTGTGTGGCATTGATGGTTTGGTTGGCGATGTCGTCGCCTGTGATGCTGTTGTTGATGATTTCGGTGCTACCGATGGCATCCAGTGCCACCATTTCAGCATGCAAAGCATAGGGTGCTGCTTGAATGGATTGTCTTGGGTGCAGTGTTTCAAAATCGTTGCTGTTATCAGCCTGAACAGCCACTTCAAGCCAGAGTTTATCTCCAACAAAGGTGCCTGGGCCGAAGTCTAGCACAACGGTAAAGATGCCCTGGCTGACTTCAATGTCTTCAATCAACAAGGTATCACCAATCTGCAGCCCACTTTCTAAATCATCAAATAGTGTGAAACTGAAGTCATGAAGGCCCTCAGCGCTCAGGCCATTGCGTGTTAATTCGCCTTGGTAACTGATGCTGGTGTCGATTTGTGCTTCAACTGATGTGATAAAAAAGGCTGTCAACAGCCATACTGAGTGATACTTACTCATGTTCTTCTCCTGAGTGAAAGTTATTGGAAAGTTGTTCGAATGTGTTTTTGAAAATCAAGTCACTGAGCAAGCCGTGTTGCTGGGTTATGAGCCCTGATTGCAATTGCCAAGACTGTGAAGTGGACTGGTGTGAAACTGCTTGTCCTATACTGGCATTGATAGTGAATTGTTTGCTTTTGGTGTGGCCGCCAGCTGAGAATGCACGTCTTTGAAGTTGAAATTCAGTAGGCGCTACTTTTTGATGTTTTGAAGACAGTTCATCAGTTGCTTGAGATGAGCAGCAGAAGCCGCTCAATATGATTAAAACAGTTTTGGTATATGTATTCATGGCTTTTATTTGTATGGTATACAAGTAAAAGCGGTTTTATTCGGTCAAGGGCTCATTTATTTTGATATTTTAAAATAATGATAAATTTAAAAATCAATTGAACCACTGCGATGACAAGTTTTTATACCCTATTGAGTTTATGTCGTATACGTCATCAAGCTGTTCTTTGGCTTGTTTTTTTAAGTCATCAGCAATGTCGGTTAGACCGCAAGCTTGGCTGAGTGATGACAGCCAAAATTGGGCATACATTTTTCTCCAACCAGTGTTTTGGGTATTAAGTTCTGGGAGCAACTGGTTCAATGAGGTTTCACCTATTTCACAGCTTCTATTGAGGGCGATGGCTGTGTCTGTGACTTGGTTGTAAATGTTGTTTCTTTTTGATTGCCTGAAGACTGGCATGGCCAATTTCAAGTAGTGTGCTGCCTCATTTGATCGATTCATTTTGGCCAGCAGTCGTGCCAAGTTTGCCTGTACGCTGGCAATTCGCATGGGTTGGTTTTTTAATACTTTTTTCCTCAGCGCCAAAGACTCTGAAAATTGTTTTTCGGCTAAGGTCCAATTACCCATGTCTTCATTTAAGAACGCCAAATTATTGAGTGGTAATATGTAATGTACGTTTTCTTTACCCAAAGTGGTTTCAAGCATGCTTAATGTGTGTTCATAAGCATTTTTTGCTTTATTAAAATGACCTTTGTTATGATAAAAGGTAGCCAACTCAGACCAAGTATGAGCCAAAATGGGGTGGTTCTTTGAATAGAGTTTTTCGGCAATTTTGAGCGCAGTTTGAAGTGTTTTTTCTGCTTCTTCATGGCGCTTTAATCGCATCAGTATGACAGACCTGGAAACCAACCTCATTTGATAATAAGGGTGGTTGATTCCAGTGGATAATTCTGCAGCTTTCAAAGATTTGTCATTATAGATCAAAGCTTGTTCGTTATTCCTGTGTCTGTTGGCTGCCGCCAATTCATTATAAAACCTACCCAATAATCCTGGGTTGTCTATACCATTGTTTTTCAGGAGTGAGATGCCTTGTAGGGCCATTTTTTCAGATGATTCTTGTTTTCCTGATTCTTGTAGCCACGTCGCTTTTCTGGCTAAGTGCCACGCCTTTGCTTCAACGTTGTTGGTTTGTAAAAACAACGCATCAGCTTCTTTAAATAAGCGCTGGGCATCATCGTTTTTTCCTAGCCACATCAATGCTATGGCTGATTGGCCAATGCCCTGTAGTTCTATATCAATAAACCCATGCTTTTTTCCGATTGCAATGGATTGACTTAAAAAGTTCACCGCATTTTCGTTGTTGCCCAAATTAGACTGAATTTCAGCGAAAGTTTGAATTAAGGTGGTTTTTAAATGGGGTTGGTCATCGGCGCTGTTGAGTAATTGTCGTTCTCCTTGTGCCAGCACTTGGCTCAACGTAATTTCTTTGCCTTCAGAACCCAAAGGCGAAGCTGAGCGTAATAAGGTGACCAAAAAATCTTTTGTTTTCATGGCCAGCTGTGTTTGTTGTTCGGCTTCACTTTGTGCAGCTAAAGCCAAGTCTCTTTGTGCTTTGACCGTTACGTTGACGTTTGAAATGATGACAAATAAGGTCAAAAATGAGGCAACAGTCAAGGCAGTCATTAAACTTGACAAGGGGTTTCTGCGTATCAGTTTTTTAACTTTATACAGCCAATTTTCTCCAGAAGCACTTACCGGCCTGCCTTTTAAATGCTGTTCTACATCATGAATCAATGAATCGACACTTTGGTACCGATTGGCTGGTGTTTTGCGAATGGCCAGCATGACGATGTTGTCTAAGTCTCCTTGCAAGCGGTTTTTAAAACTGACTTCATTGCTTGTACACTTACTGGGAAGTGGGGGTGTTTTTTCTGTGACATCGATGATGATTTCGGCAGGTGTAGACGTGCTATTAACGTGTGCGTTTTGATCTGTTAAAAGTTGATATAAAACCAAGCCCAATGCATAAACATCCGTCACTGTTGATACAGCTTCACCTGTCAGTTGCTCAGGGCTGGAATATGCCATGGTGAGCATGCGCTCATTGATGGTTTCAGTGACTTCGGCATCGACGTGTTTGGCAATGCCGAAATCCAACAGTTTGATTTGATTTGATGGATCAACCAGTATGTTATTAGGTTTTATGTCTCTATGTATGATGCCGTTTTGATGGGCAAACTGAACGGCTTTTGCCACCTGTAAAAATAACTTCAAGCGCTGTGTTAAGTTCAGTTTTGCTTTGCGTGTGTGGTCAAGAATGTTGATGCCGTCAATGTATTCAAGCACCATGTACAGTCGGCCATCATTGTGTGTACCACCGCCATACAGTTGGGCAATGTTCGGGTGGTTGAGTGTTGCCAGCAGGTTTCTTTCAGCCTGAAAGCGATTTAACTCAAGTCTACTGTGTATTGGTTTTAAGACTTTGATGGCGACTTGTTGTTCAAAGTTTGGGTCGGTGCGTTTTGCTAACCAAACTTCACCTTGTCCGCCTTGGCCGAGCATTTTGATTAATCGATATTCGTTTAAAGCATCACCAGCTTTCAGTTGCTCTAAGCCCATGTCCTCAGTGACTTCTTCGATCATGGCAGCGGTTAAACCATAATTAATGTGGTGGTGTTTCAGCATGCTGGTGACTTTAGCTTTTACCTCTTCATCAAATTCAGAGGCCGCAATGACTGCTTTTTGTTCTGTAGGGTTTAAGTCAATGCACTGATTGAACAGTTGTTTTATGTTTTGACCAAAGTGGCTCATATTTAATCACTGATGTTATTGTGTTTTGGCTGTTGTTAGCTGTCTAACGTGGCTTATTTGTTACGATGAGTGTTACTGACATAGTCGCTGATAAAAGCACGGCCAAATTTCAAATCTCTTTTAACTGTGCTATTTGAAACGGCTAAAAGGTCCGCTACTTTTTGAACTTCTGCGCCAGTAAAATACACCCATTCAATGACTTCTGCACTGCGCGTGTCGATCTCATTCAATGCTTCAATGGCATCATTGATGTAAATAAAATTGGGTTGTTCCTGAATCAATCCTAATGAGTCTGTTAATGCCACTTTCTGTAAGGCACCTTTTTGTTTATTACTGGATTTGTGTCGGGCATAATCTACCAGTAGTCGCCTCATTTGTCTTGCCATGGTTCTGAAATAGTGTTGTTCATCTGTAAAGCCCGCTGTGTAATTCGACATTTTTAAATAAGCATTGTGCACCAGTTCAGTGGGTGACATGGTGTGGCCAGAACGCTCTTTGTGCATCAGTCCATGTGCCAATTTTCTCAGCTGTAGGTATAGGTTTTCGTCAAATACCTTTTGTTGTTCGTTACTGATTGCGTCATCTTTATGCTTTGGTTCATTTGATTTCATCTAAAGTAAAAGTGATAAATGGGTTGCTTAATCCTATCACGATTAAAACACCAGATAACTGCTTTTTACCCGTTAAATCAATGAGATACTCTATTTTTTAGCTCAAAGATGAGCTCAGTTGTGTGATTCAAACCAACTGAGCTCATGTTTGTTATTTACTGGCTGTATCCCGAACCGCAATAAAGCCAATACCACCAATGAGTACCAACATCAAAAGCCAAGTCAAATAATCTCCTGCGGGTACAACTTGTGGTGAAGTTGGTCCCCCCGCATTGACTTCCACTGTTCTTGTCACTTGTGATTGATTGCCATTGTTGTCTTGCACTGTGTAAATCAAGTCATATGTGCCCGCAGTTGTAATATCTACCGTCCCAGACACAGTGATTTGAGCTGTTAGGTCACCACCAACCAAATCAATGGCTGTGGCGCCTTCATCAATAAAAATATCACCTACATTGATGAGCAAGGTGCTGCTGCCATTCAAAGTGATGGTAGGCGCAGTGGTATCAACAAGGGTAACTGATTGCGTATCAGTCCCCGTGTTGTTGTTATTATCAGTGGCTGACCATGTGATGGCATGTGTTCCCAAGGAAAAAGGACCTGTGTTGTCTGCAATCGCTGTTAAGTTTAGATCTACATTGTCAGTCACTGTGGCTGTTCCCAATGTTACTGGTGTCAGAGTCGCTGTGGCTTCTTGAGTAATGTCAGCTGGAGCAGTAACTATGGGTGCTTCTAAGTCTGCCGGTCCCGCCATACCTATGGCATCGGTTATGAATGTGCTTGCACCTTGGGTGGGTTGAGCGGTGGGTGCTTGTATCGAAAAACTGAAGGAATTACCGTTGATATTTGGGGTGAATTCTGTCCAAGTTGCACCGTGTCTCCAGCCACTGTGATCATTTGGGATGGTTTGCACATAATCAACTGTGACCTCAATATCAGCACCAGCAGCGCAATTTTCTATGCTATACAACACCACGCCATCTAAAAATGACAAGGTGGCAGGTGGCTGAGGCGTGAAGTTGTTGGCCTCAAGGAAACTGGGGTCGGTAATGAAAGTACAATCATAGTCCTGTGTGGAGAATGATATAGTGCCTGGCTGTCCACTGGGCATGGTGCCGGTAAAGGTGCGTTTGACATTGATGTCCACCATACGTGAGGCATAGCCTAAGTTGCCAGCGTTGTCATGGACGTTATACCCCCGCACCCATGTGGCACGACCATTGGTAAAAACGAGTCCTGAAACAACAATGTCCGCAGTGATGTCACCATCAACTAAGTCATAAGCTGTGGCACCTGGGTCAACGAATACATCGCCGACAAACAGCTGCATGGGGTTGTCTCCATTCATTGTTACCACCGGTGGCGTGGTGTCGGTGATGGTGACGGTTTGTGTGGCAGTTCCATTGTAGCCATGGCTGTCGGTTGCAGTCCATGTCACGGTGTGTGTACCGACCGCAAAAGGGCCACTGGTGTCTGGAGTCGCATTGAGGCTTTGGTTGTTAAAGTCAACCGCGGTGGCTGTGCCTAAAGTGACAGCTGTTGCAGGGCCTGTGGCCTCTAAAATAATATCAGCAGGTGGTGTTACGAAAGGCGCGATGAGTTCCGATGCCCCCATGTCCCTGATGCCATTGGCTGTAAACCCACGTGCATCGGTGCTACTGGGTGTGTCAGTGGCTGCATCGATGGCATTGCTACCAGGTTGTAATTTAAACACCGGTAAACAACTGCCATCAGGCAGTGGCGTGACACACATATCTGTGGACAAGGTGTTATCCATCATTGTAACGTCGCCGACATCGCCTGGGCAGATGTCCCCCCCATCAGAAAAATTGTTGTTACCGGTATAGTTTGACCTATAGCAGTCAGTTGTATTGCCAGTAAAGATTGAATTGTCAATTTGCATCACACTACCTAAATTTTCAATAGCACCGGAATTATAGGCAAATGTAGAGTTGTTGATCCTGACCACTTGTGCCGAGCTACTTCGAACATTAATTCCACCAGCTTGATTGTCAGAAAAAACGGTGTTTTCAATCAAGTTGATTACGGCATTGCCGTTTAGCTCTATACCCCCTGTGGTATTTGAAGCGGTGTTACTGATAAAAGCACTGTTGCGAATGACTTCAATGGTTCCTAAATTCATGATGCCTGCGCCTTGTAAACCAGATGAATTTTTGATGATGCTGTTGGTGATTTCAGCAATCATTCCTGTGGGTGTGTTGTCAATTGCAGCACCAAATTGTGCTTGGTTATTGTCAAATATGACCCGCTCAACAGTGAGTTCACTGTGATTGAGTATGGCGCCTCCATATGAGTCAAAATTTTGAAAACTGCCATCGCCCCAAGCACACGCGTTGTTTAAGCTGATGTTTTTGATTAAAAGGGTCGAGGTATTGTTGATTAATCTGAATTCATCAACTGATAATACCTGATCATTGACGCAGTTTAAATTGATGTCACGACTGAGTACATGATCTTGTCCATCGATGGTTAAAGGTGCGGTGAAACGTGGCAGAGCATTGTAACCATCAGCCACTTCCTCATACGCTGTGAATACCACATCATTGCCTAACAAAATGGTGTCGCCACCATTGGCATCACCGTTTTCGTTGGCACAATGCACAGCTTGCACCATCTCGGCAGCAGTGGTTACTGTTGTGGTAAAACCATCAACAGCCAGTGCAGGCGTTTGACAAAGTGGGCCACCAGCTGAATGGGCGGCGTTGCAAATCATAAACAAGAGGACAGACCAAGTGCCTAGTACAGAATTTTTTTTGTTTAACAATAGATTCATAACAATAAATAAGGATGGATTACATATAAGTAGCGGTTTAATTTGGCTTAAGGGTCATTTATTTCAAATTAATTTTTAATTTGCTGATTCGGTAAATATTTTTGAGCCCTTGACTTCATTTATTCGCTTTTATAAATTCACACATAAAAAAAGAGGAATTCAATGAAAATGTTAAAAAACATAAGTTTGGTATTTGTCATGCTGGTCATGGTGTCAAGTCAAGCACAGGGTGAAGAAGATGATTTCATCGTTAAAGCTGTAAAGTCAGCTGGGGTGTCAATTGCCACAGCGGCAGCCAAGAAAGTGGTTGGAGAATTGTATAAAAGTGAATGTCATGGACCACCCATTGACGGGGCAGTGGCAAAACAGGCCCACAGTTTGCTTTGTGGTGCATTGGGCAGTTTTTCGGGAGAAACGGAAGCTGAATGGAAACAGGACATTACAAATAAATTGAATGTACTTAACGTGGCGGTTAAGAACATAGAAAAAGAGCTCAACAACTTAAAGCGCAATCAAGAGGCTTTAAAAAAACAAGGCCAAAAGATTTTGGGCAAACTGGACATGGTGGCCAATGAAATCAACATCACAAAATCACTGACTCGCATCAATGGCTTGTGGGACGATCAATTCGAACCACTGTTTAACGGAGAAAAGTCATTCACTCATGATGGATTGCTTCACTTTGCTGAAACCATAGTTTTTGACTCAAAAATCCACGAAAAACTCAGTGACGTACACCAAAACATGACTAAAAATGTGTTCAAAGATAAAAAGTCATGGATTAAAGGATATATGGACATTTTAAATGATGAGTTCAAGCATGATGGCACACCCAATGAAGCGTTAGTTAGCGCAGATTTTACGCTGTTATTGGATTACAGCGAGGCGGTTATATCTGACCTCATAGCGCAACAAACCAAAGGTTATTCTATGTATGTTTGGGCGGCTAAAATCATAGAGCAGCAATGTGAAATCAATCAGCAATGTGACTTGAAAAACAAGTTGCCACATACCGCTAAAAGTTTTAACTTGTTGTTTAATAAACACATGGCACAACAACTGAACTTATACAGTGCAGGTATTGATAATGTGGTGTTAGACAGGAGTTTTTATTCTGGCTCAAGTGCTAATTTTCTCAGGTCTGATGCCCAAGTTATCTTTGCACGTGTTGATGCATTCATTGCCATGCAATTAAACGTAGGAGGTTTGAGGGGAAGGGTGATTTCAATGGGCGATGCCTGGGATGGTAAGCTGACGCTTTCAGGTAAAAGTTATGAGCCAAGCTATGTTGCTGAAATTGAAGTGGGTGAAGATTTTATTTTTCCAAGAAAACAAAAAATTGCTGACTGGTGGACCAGTTCAAAAAAAGATGGCGTCTATGATGTGATACACAGCAGTTCATTCTGGAAAGTTTATCACTACCACCTGCCTTATGAACAAGCACAACAAGTAACCATACACAATTCATTGCCGTTTAAGCCCAATAAAATCAAAACCCAATTTATTGACGTTACTGCCAAAACTGTTGTGAATAAGCCTGATGCAAATTCGCTTTTGTTTGGCAGTTTTACAGCCATTGAACGTGCAGGAGGTGCTTATGCTTTTTTTAGTTCACCATGGCAAGGTACAACAACAGGTAATTTAAAAGGGATGGAATTTGATGAAGATTTGAAACAAGTGAGTATTAACTTTAAACAAGTGTTGTCTAGCAGCTCGACAGCCTACAGTAAGAAGGGTTCAGTGAAACTCCGCAGAAAACACCCTATCAAGTTTGCTAAAGCAGGCAACATCAAACTGAATGCTTCCCCGTCAGAGAATAAAAAATCATGTCCGAGAGGTAATTGTAATACTTTAGAGATCAGTCATAATTATTTGGGATTAGAAAGCGCGTTCATTGGTGGTGCTATGGGTATAGAGTTGGAAAACTCGTCAAGTCAATTCATTGAAAAAAGGATGCATATCAACACCAAGAATCCTGCAAGTAAAAATGGCTCTATGGCTGATTATGTGAGCAGTACCGGCCTTGGAGTCGCTGCTGGAGCCTCCTATTCGGCTGTGATTTATGCCGAATTAAATTATGAGGTTTATGGCATGCTTCTGGGAACATCTGTGAAAGGTTTTATCAATTTGCGTCTATCAAATGCTTTTATTGGCTTTGAATAATTTTGTTTTGGGCTGTGTATGAATAACTTTAGACACAGCCTTAAGTAAAAACGCGAACAACGGTCAACTGGTCTTCAATTAAATTTGAAGCATTGTATGAGTCATTGATTAAAATCAATGGCTAATGGGCTATTTCATTTTTCCTACAATCATGACACAATAATTAATTAATCAATTGAGAGGTTTTTATATGCGTTGTTTGATGGTATTGCTGCTTTTTGTGGCTGGGAATGTTGTGGCCAATGAATACATCCATGGCACAGTAAAATTAAAAAGTGGTGAATCTCATACTGGCATTTTGAGGTGGGATGAGGACGAAGAAACGTTTTGGTCAGATCATTTTAATGGAGAAAAAAGTGAAATTCCCCAATACAAAACCCTGTCAGATGACATCAAAGAACAAATTGAAGATGCTCAAGTTGGTCCAAAACTTAATTTACTTTCATTTAAAATCACTTTGAGTTCTGTTTTTGCTGATGACATTGAAAATCCAGACTTCATTGTGCCTTTTGCCGCCATTGCAAAATTGTTAACAGTTACTGATGACTCTGGGAGCAGGGGGTTAAAAATAGAGTTGCACAATGGTGATGTGTTTGAGAGTTACGAGGGTTCTAATGACTTGAATGCTGACGTGTTTGTCAAAAAGTCTGATGGGACAACTGGTGAATTCAGAATGAAGCAAATTGAATCCATCACTTTTTCTCGGGCTGCCGATGGGTTGTCAGGTTTTGATCAAGGAATTTATGCCGTTGTTGACAGCAAACTGGGAACATTCAAAGGCCGAATTCAATGGGACAGAGATGAACGGTTTTTAAAAGAAGCCATTGACGGCAGTGATTTGGCAAACCCAGAGAATGAAGAATTAAGCATTCCATTAAGTGACATTGAAAGTATAGAGAAAAAAGAGAAGGGATCGCTGTTAACCTTGCAAAATGGTAAGCAATTACATTTATCAGGCACCAATGATGTTGATGCTGACAACAGGGGTATATTTATTGATACACCTGAAAAAGGAAGGATGTCATTGCCTTGGGAACAGTTCAAAAAAATGGCCATTCAAGAGTTTCCTCAAAATGATTGGCAAGAATACCATTCATTGATAAGTAAAAAAGGCAAGTTGAATGCACAGTTGACGTTGAAAGATGGCGCTCAAATTTCTGCCAAAAATTTGGTCTATAACATGGCTCAAACAAGCCCTGCTGAAATGATTAGATGCACCGTCAAAGGAATGGATTACTATTTACCTTTGTTTCAAATCAAAAGCATCGAGCCTAAAAGTAACCAACATGCCTTGGTTACCCTAATTGATGGTGAGCAGGTTGAAATGTTCGATTCAGCCAGTTTTACTGAAGAAAACTTAGGTTTGCTATTCAGTGTCGATGGTGTAAGCAAATATGTGAATTGGAAAGACGTCAAAAAAGTTGATTTTGAACATTAAATTGATTGGCATGTTAACAGTTGTGAAATCAAACTTTTCTTGCTTGTCGTATGTGATGTGATGACATAACATGAATGAAGGGAAGGGCTGCATTGTGGCCTTCCTCCCCTAAAATAATTCTATAAAGAGGAGATGATATGTCAGTAGAAGGTTTAATTATATTGTTGGTAGTCGGTGCGGTTGCGGGCTGGTTAGCTGGCGTTTTAATGAAAGGCAAAGGCTTTGGTCTTGTGCCAAATATTGTGATTGGGATAGTTGGTGCTTTTGTTGGCAATTATGTCATGGGCTTGTTGAACATCGCTATTGGTGGTGGGATTGTTGGCAGTATCATCAACGCCACCATTGGGGCAGTGATTTTATTGTTTTTGATCAATGTAATTAAAAAAGCCACAAAATAATCAGCAAATCGAAATAAAAAAGCCGCTGATTTCTCAGCGGCTTTTTTATTGGTGGGTTCGAATAAATTTAATCAATTGATTTAATTAATGACTTAAATCTGAATCAGGAAGTACCCAGTCAGGTCTGGCGAAATGACAAGTGTAACCATTCGGCATCCTTTCTAGATAATCTTGGTGCTCTGGTTCAGCTTCCCAAAAAGTAGCCGCTTGCGTTACTTTTGTGACAGCAGGTCCTGGCCATAGGGATGTAGAATCAACATCTCTGATGGCTTTTTCAGCTGCCAACTTTTGATCAAACGTTGTATAAAAAATTTCTGATCGGTAAGAGGCGCCAAAATCATTTCCTTGTCTGTCAACCGTACTGGGGTCATGTATTTGGAAAAAGAATGCCAATAATTGACGGTAAGAAATCACTGAGCTATCAAAGGTGATTTCTACAGCTTCCGCATGTGTGCCGTGGTTTTGATATGTTGGGTTTGACACATCTCCACCTGTATAGCCAACTCGGGTTCCAATGACACCATCCATTTTACGGATTAGGTCTTGCATGCCCCAAAAACAGCCGCCAGCTAAAATTGCAATTTCTTTCTTCATGATCAGTAAATAATAAGGTAATTAATATAATATGCGAATTATAGCCGTCTAAACATCTGGATGTAAATATCATTTTTAATAAATTTAAGTTTTTATGAAATATAATTGAATTTAAGGTGTGTGTTAAAATGGGGCTTTAGTTTTTGACTTTATGATGCGATTAACATTAATCATTTGCTTAATTTTCTTTTGTTTGCCAGTCTTTGCTCAAGATTCAAAAGATGATGAACAAAAAAAACAAAACCAAGGTGGCCCGTTAGGCTTGCCTGAAAGAACCTCGGCACCACAATTAAATACACCAGTGATGACATCTGATGAACCAGAAGTGGTAGATACTTCGGTCGAACGACCTGATTTTGGTTTTGATGAATCAGATTTAGATGTGGGCGGTTTCAATCCTGATTTAGATCTGACTTCTGGTACTGAAGGTCAAACGGAATCAGCAAACGATACTGAAATTCCTACTGAAGACATTGGCTCCACCGATGTGGTTACAGAATCCGAGCCAGAAGAAGAGCAGACTGATGTGCCTAAAGAAACAACTGAAGATGCTTCTCCAGCTGTGCTGACACCAGTGAAGTCCCTTGATGAGTACAGTTGGCATATCGCACAATCAAATGAAATTTCTATACCTAAAACACTTTATTTCAGTAAAAAACAAGTGAGATTAAAAGTGACGATTGACCCTCAAGGTCAAGTGGTTAAAGTCAGGGGTATCCGCAATACAACCCCACGTTCAGTGCTTAATTATGTCCATCAAGCACTCAAATCTTGGCAGTTTGAACCACCTGAAAACTTTGGGATAGACAAAAACATCACTAAGGAATTGGTTATCCCATTGGTATTAAGGTGAATGTTTTTACTACGTACTCAGTGTTGTTCGTTTGGCAACACTGAGTAAAGTAAAGGGCTGTATTCTTACAGGTTGGCTTTTTTGCGTTCGTTCTGAATGTGCTCATCAATAATTACTGTTAATACATCCAAGGGGACTGGGCCTTTTGATAGTAATGCATCATGAAATGTTCTAATGTCAAAATTTGACCCTAAAGCTTTCTCTGCTTTATTTCGTAACTCCCAAATTTTGATTTCTCCAAGTTTGTACGACAAAGCCTGTGCTGGCCAAGCAATGTAGCGATCTATTTCTGTACGTACATTGTGTTTTGACAGTGCCGTGTTCTCTTCCATTAGTTTGATGGCTTCATCACGAGTCATACCCATGGCATGCATCCCCGTGTCAACAACCAAGCGCATGGCACGCCACATTTCATAAGTGAGGCGCCCAAAATCTGAATAAGGGTCTTGGTAAAAGCCAACTTCTTTGGCCAGTTTTTCACAATACAATCCCCAACCTTCTCCAAAGGCTGAAATGTAGCTGTAACGCCTAAATTTGGGCAAATTTTCCAATTCTGCATTCAACGCGCCTTGTAAGTGATGGCCTGGAACGGCTTCATGAAAGGTTAAAGCTTCTAAATTATACAAAGGGCGTTTTTCCAAGGCATAGGTATTAACCCAATATTGGCCAGGGCGAGTAGAGTTCAATGGTGCTGAAACATAGCGGCCAGTGGTGTAATTGGGGGCGATACCTGCAGGCACAGGGTTTACGGCATAAGGTTGCCTTGGAAGCTTGGTGAACAGCTCAGGCAGTTTGCCGTCCATGCGTTTAGCAATGTCGCGGGCTTCTTTGAGTAATGCCTCTGGTGTGTTGGCATAAAACTGTGGATCGGTACGCAAGAATTCTAAGAATTCAGCAAAGCTGCCTTCAAACTGTAAATCAGTGATGATTTGTTCCATTTCAGCACGAATGCGTTTGACTTCAGCCAGGCCGATGTTGTGGATTTTTTCAGGTGTCCAGTCTAAGGTGGTGTATTCACGAATTTGTTGTTGGTAATAGGCTTTACCATCAGGAAAGTCATAAGCCGCTATGCTTTGTTTGGCTTTGGGTAGGTATTCATCTACCATAAAATCTTTGAATTTATTATAGCTGGGGTTGATGTCATTTCGGATGATGTCTTTTGCTTGTTGCTGGAAGTGTGTGAAATCAGTAGTCACCACATGCTTGGGTTTGTTCATAAAAGGTTGATAAAATGGGGATTCGGTTGAATCTTCTTTAATGTAAGTGGATATGAACTCAGGATAGTGGCCGATGATGGCTCGTGGCTGTGAAAAGCCCCTGTCAAGACCAGCCTGCATGTTGTCCATGTGCTGCTTCATCGCACGCGGTACTTGTTTTAGTTTATTTAAGTAGTTTTTTATGTCGTCCTCGTTTTGGAATCGGGTGGTTCTTCCCATACTGGCCAGGTTGACATGAAAGGACCCTTCAGCAGTGATGGGCATCTGAAATTCTTTAAACAGGTTGTCCGCCAAAGTGTTGGCTAAAGTGGTTTGCTGCATCTGATAATTAATGCGGTCGGTGTTTGACAGTTTCTTGGGGTTGATTTCTTTTAACTCATGTATGGCGCTTTTAATGACTTTGTTTTGTTTTTCATGCCAACTTAAAGACACATCATTGAGCTGACCTGATTTGCTTTTGTCGCCAAAATATGCGGCACTTTGTGGTGACAATGCTAATTGTGATTGCCAAATTTGGTCAAGTAAAGCGTGAAATTTTTTGGTTTCTTTTTTACTGACTTTTGCATCTACTATCAATGAAGTCAGTAACACAGCTATCATAAAACAGTATTTCATGGCTTTATCTCTTATTTTAAATGTACTCATCATACCTCTTTTATAAGGCACAAAAAAGTGGAAAAGTGGCCTGAAAACCGGAGTTCAATAAAAAGGGAGTTTAATTGTTAACAATCTTTTCAATTGGTGTTTAATGCTGGCAGAAAAGCTCAGGGTTTTTATAATGGCGAGCATTTGAAAGGTGTGTGTTATGTATAAAAGAATTGCTTTCAGTGTTTTAATCTTATTTTTTGTGTCTTATGGCTATGCTGGCACTGGGTATGAAAACAATATTTTTGTGGTAACAGAACAGCAGTACACTTTTTTTTATCACGATCACATGAATTCGTATTTGAAAGAAAAAAAGCCAAGGACTTTTAAAATTTATAGCCTTTTAGATGAAGACGCAAAACGTAAAGTTTTTGTGTCACATTTAAAAGAGCGTCAATTAGACTTAACCGACATTGTATTGAAAGTGTATAAAGACAATAAAAATTAATGGTCTGTTTTTAAACAGCAATGTTTTAGGTGTTTTACTCTAATTTTTTGTCGCAGTATTTTAGACACAATAAAAACTAAAGAGGGTAAGCCATGAAGAAACAACTGACAATCACAGCTTTTGTGTTTTTTTCAGGAATTGTTGTTGGTGAAACAGCCAATGACCCAAGTGTCGAACGCAACTTGTTTGCTATTTCTCAGCCAGTATTAACGTTTCAAGATGAAATTGAGCTGGTTAATTACATCAAATCTAATAAGCCTAGTACTTTTAAATACTACGACCGTTTAGACCAACAAGCCAAGAAACAGGTGTTTAAAAAACACCAAGAAGAGCAAAGTAAGGACATAACCGAAATCGTATTACAAATTTACAGGACGCACAGGTAAGCATAAGCCCACTGATTAATTCAGTGGGCTTGAGTCTATTCAATTCAGTTAGTGTAATACTCGAACGCGAACAGTGCCTTCGATGTCTTTGAGTTGAGCCACAATCGGGTCTGATGATTCGCATTGAACGTCCATGATCACAAAACCCACATCGCCAGATGTCTGCAAATACATCGCAGCAATATTTATTCCCTGGCTTGAAAAGGCATGATTCAACTTTTCTAACATGCCTGGTTTGTTTTCATGAATGTGCATCACACGGGTCAAATCTTCATGCAAAGAGGGCAATGACACTTCGGGGAAATTGACCGCAGATGATGTTGAACCGTTGTTTGAGTATTTGATCAGTTTATCGGCCACTTCGTTGGCGATATTAACCTGTGCCTCTTGTGTACTGCCACCAATGTGCGGTGTCAAAATCACATTGTCAAATTGCCGCAAAGGCGACTCAAATGGTTCGCTGTTACTGGCAGGCTCTGTTGGATAGACATCAACTGCTGCACCATTTAAGTGTCCACTTTCCATATGAGCAGCCAAAGCCTCGATGTCTAAAATGTCACCACGGGCTGCATTAATCACGTACGCACCTTTGGGTAACAGTGACAACTCAGTCTCGCCAATCATGTTTTTGGTTAATTCAGTAGAGGGGACATGCAATGTCAGCACGTCAATTTGTGGTAACAAATCATGTAAACTGGCGATGGCTTCTGAATTTCCCAAAGGCAATTTATTCTCAATATCAAAGTATTTCACTTTCATGCCCATGGCTTCGGCCAAAATCCCCAGTTGTGAGCCAATGTGACCAAATCCAACAATGCCCAATGTTTTGCCTCGGGTTTCATTCGAATTCAGAGCCGATTTAAACCATTCACCGCGGTGGGCTTTGGCATTTTTTTCAGGTACACCACGTAATAACAGAATGATTTCACCCATGACCAGTTCTGCGACGGATCGTGTGTTAGAAAATGGCGCATTGAATACTGGTATACCGCGCTTTTTACAGGTTTCCAGGTCTACTTGATTGGTGCCGATACAAAAAGTGCCTACAGCCATCAGTTTTCCGCAACTGTCTAAGATGTCACCTTTTAACTGTGTTCGAGATCTGATGCCGAGGATATGGGCATCTTTTAATAAGACTTTAAGTTCAGCATCATCTGGTGTCGATTTTAAAACATGCAGGTTGTCGTAGCCGTCTTGGCGAAACATCTGTTCTGCATCCGGGTGGACACCTTCGAGTAAAACTACCTTGATTTTTTCTTTACTTAGCGAGAGTTTGGTCATATTCTTGCCCTTTTTTCCGACCGTTATAAAACTCAGGATTCTACCAGATATGAACGCCGAAACACTGCATTCTTTATTAGAAAAACACATTCCACACATTGCACGCTCTCACAAGACAGATGACTTGACCCAGTTTGGACAAGATTGGACCCGTTTCCATGAGCCGAATGCCGCAGTGGTGTTCTTCCCAAATGATGCCAAGGAAGTGCAAGAAATCGTCAAGTTAGCCAATCAAACAGGTGCTGTGATTGTGCCATCAGGTGGCAGAACTGGTTACAGCGCGGGTGCTGTGGCTACCAATAGTGAATGGGTGGTTTCTTTGGTGCGTTTGAATGACATTTCGGGCTTCAATGAAATAGATCAAACCGTTTCAGTTGGCGCAGGAGTGATTACTGAGCAATTGCACAACTTTGCCGCCGAGAACAATTTGTTCTATCCAGTAGACTTTGCCTCATCGGGTTCGAGCCACATCGGTGGAAACATTGCGACCAATGCTGGGGGCATTCGTGTTTTGCGGTATGGTTTGACTCGAGATTATGTCTTAGGCCTCACCGTGGTGACGGGTTCGGGTGAGATTTTAAAGCTGAACAATGGCTTGGTAAAAAATGCTTCTGGTTTGGATTTTAGGCATTTGATGATAGGCTCAGAGGGTATATTGGGCATTGTGGTTGAAGCTGAAATCAAGTTGATTAATCAACCACCCAATCAATCCGTTATGCTTTTGGCTTTGTCATCCTTGGAAGCAGTGATGGCGGTGTTTGCTCAAGCACGAGCAGCATTAACTTTGTCGTCATTCGAATTTTTCTCAGACCGCTCTTTAAAGCGCGTCATGGCGCACCGTGAATTTGATAATCCTTTTGAAGACTTGCATCCTTTTTATGTGTTGTTGGAGTTCGATGAAAATGAAGCCGCGGCCATGGACGTATTTGAGCAGGGCATGATTGCCGAACATGTGACTGATGGAATCATTGCCCAAAGCATAGAGCAAGGGCAACAGTTGTGGCAGTACCGTGAAGGCATCTCTGAATCGATTGCACACTTCACACCTTATAAGAACGACATTTCAGTTAAAATTTCTCAGGTGCCCGCATTCATGCAACAGCTTGAGGATGTTTTGGCCGCTGAATACCCAGATTTTGAAACCATATGGTTTGGTCACATTGGTGATGGCAATTTACATTTGAATATATTGAAGCCTGAAGGTATGGAAACCAAAGAATTCAAGGCCCAATGTGAACAAGTAAATCAACATGTTTATGGTTTGATAAAAGCTTTTGAAGGGAGTATTTCTGCAGAACATGGTGTTGGTTTAATCAAAAAGCCATTTTTGCCTTATTCTAAATCAGCAGAAGAAATCAAGCTGATGGGTGATGTGAAACGTGTGTTTGACCCCAACGGTGTGTTGAATATCGGTAAGGTCGTTTGATACATTTTTAGCGGAAATTTTATACTATGACAATGAAGCATAATCAAACCATCAAATGTAATGCCTGTGGGGCATCGAGTGTCACAAAGAACAAAACGACAGAATTATTGGAGTGTCAATACTGCGGTTCTGTGATGCGTCACAGCGAGCCGGTGGTCATTAAACAAAGTAAAACCAAATTGTCAGCCATCATGATTTCATTGCCCTTGATTGTGGTGGTTTTGATGGTGATTTTTTGGGTGGCGTTTAAAAACATGAGAGTCAATACGCCAGTTGAACATTACTTCCCTGATGGAACCACACAGGTCGATCATCAAAAAAACATTGTTCCATTGGCGAAACCATTTGTGGCAGAAACTGTTGATGCATCAAAAACACCCTATGCCGAATTACTACAGATAAAAAGTCAGGTTAAGGGTGAAACGGCTAACAAGGGTTTGTATTGGATATTCAGTGTTAAGAATAGTAGCCAAGTACAGGATAACCAAGTAACGCTGAACCGCCCTGGTGTGGTCGTCAGTTTGTTCGATAAAGAAGGTAAGCGTTTGGCAGAACAAAGCGGTTGGTCCGCATTACACACTTTAGCACCCACCGAAGAAACTGAGGTTTTGGTTTTTTTACCTGAATCGCCAGATGGTGTGGAATCAATAGAAATAAATACCCTGGCCAGTGCCCCTAATCAATTCAGCCAAAAACAAGAATTATTACAAGTGACTGACTTCTCAGTCAATGAGAAAAACGGCGCCTTTGAAATCATCGGAGATGTCAAAAATTCAAATGATTATCCGGTGAAATACACACGAGTACTGGCGGTGGCCAGAAACCAGGCAGGTGAGCCGATTGGCTTGGGTAATGCATTTGCCACCATCAAAAACCTCAATGCGAGCGAAACATCAGGGTTCAAAATCCGTGTTGGTACTTTCTTAAAAGGCCAGCCAGACCATTGGACTTTGTGGGCGCAAGGGCAGAAGTAGGGGGCTTGGTTTTCAGCAATACAAACTAAGGTGTCTGTTGTTGGCTTACAATATGACTGGAGGGCTGGTTGTTTCACACAACAGGAATTGTATCAAATTAGTCGAATACTCAAGGCCTGAATTCATTTCAGGCTTTGAGTTGAGCCAAATGGATTTTGCCTTAGGCGTCTGGGTTATTAAGAGTTGTGGCTCTGAGCTCAGCTGTTATGGCCTCGTTTTTCTTTGGGTCATTGATTTTAAATGATGCCCATGTGTTAGACAGTGACATCAGTGACATGTTGCTGATTTCTGTTTTTGCTTTTTTGTCTTGGTGAACTGAGATTTCTGTATAAATTTGAACATTAGCTTCATTTTGGGCTTTGTTATTGGCCATGGTTTTTTGCTTTTCTTTTGAAGCCGTGGCTTGTTTAATTATGTGTGGTGTAAAGGAAAAAGTGTAATCATCTATTTTAACACTGCCTTCAGTACCGTTCTCTACCAAAATACTGAGTTCCTGTGTTTCTTTTTCATCTATGTTGAACTTGAATTCTAAGTAGACTTGGTTGGCACCAATTCCTGGAAAATTATTCTGATCTACTTTCGATATTGTTTTATTGGCCAAAACGGCAGCTGAAAGTAATGTGATTGCAGTAAAACTCAGGGCGAGTAGGTATTTGTGGTGCTTTTTCATGGTTGTCTCCTTTGACAGTTGTTGAATGCGTTGTAAATGCTTGGTGCCAGACTGTGCCATCCAGTTGCTCAATGGCATGTTTTTGGACTGCATTTTCAGTAGGGTTTGGGCCAAGTGGTTTTGGTATAAACCTTGAGGCAATTGTTTTTTACAGGCCTGATCGCATCGCATTTCCAAGCTGTGTTGGCATTTTTTGCTCAATAGCCAGACGATGGGGTTGAACCAAAACAGCCGTTGAATGAAGGTAATCAGCAACAACCAGTAAGGGTCATGTTGCCTGATGTGCTGCTGCTCATGGGCGAGGATGCTGATTTGGGCTTCACTATTGAACAAGGCTTCATCAATCCAAATGATGCTGGGTCTGAAACCAGTAACACAGGCATTGTTCAAGCCATTGATGGTAAAGACGTTCTGAATGTCAGTGCTTTGGGCTTGTTGTTCGAATGTATGGTGCTGTTGTCGCAGAGACAGTAAATCTTTGATAAAAAGACAAATACCCATGCTGCATATTGCCATCATGATTTGTGTCCATGAAACATGTGATTCGGACTGGATGGTCAAGGTGTGAACCGGTTGTGTGATTTGTTCAATGATGGTTTGAGTGGCTGTTAAAACCGTGACTTCGGTGCTGAACTGAAACCAACCAAATGGGATTAGCCAGCTCGCCATGGCAACCAATAAAATGATGAATTGATGGCGTGCATCAGTAAGTAAGAAATGATGAATCAACAAAGCCCATATGCTGATGGTTATATTAATGATGAGGTATTCAGTCATTGTTATGCTCGTTGTTTTTGTTTGATTTTTTGTTTTTCTGAATCAATTGTTCCAAGTAATCAATGTCGTTTTGATCCAGTTCTTGTGAATCAAACAGGTGGTTCATCAATTGTTTTTTGTTGCCGCCAAATAAATGATTCAGCATTGATTTAAACATCGGTTTTTGAATGTCTTTAGGTGATACGACAGTTTTATAGAATATGGTTTTGCCTATTTTTTCACTGCGCGTGATGGCGCCTTTTTTTTCCAAACGATCAATGATGGTCTTAACTGTAGAGTAGGTGACGTCTTTTTGAGCAATCACTTGCTGATGTAATTCAGGTGCTGATGCCTGTTTTGTTTGCCACAAAAGCTGCATCACAGTAAGTTCAAATTCAGATAATTTCATTTTCTCTACATTTGTCGATTGTCTGCATGATATGCTTACTCTCTACACTTGTCAAGAATAAAGTTTAATAAGAATTTTAAGGTCTCATGCGCAAACATTTAAATCAGGGATGACACCCGCAATGATAAAAAGAGCCTCAAATCAATGGGTGCTTAAAGCGCGAGCCAGAATACATAAAAAGGCTCCGCTTAATGAGCGGAGCCGTGATTAAATTTGTATGGCCAGTTATAACTTGGTTGGATTTGAAGTAAAGGTTTCCTGTCCTGTTTTTAGTCTCGGTATTTTTCAAACCATGCGAGAATACTGGACACTTTGGCCACTAAATTGCTGGGGCGGTTGGCGATGCCATGCCCAGCTCCAGGTATTCTGACCATGGCTGATTCCACTTTTTGTAGTTTCAATGCGGCATAATATTGTTCGGTTTCTGCCATCGGTGTGCGGTGGTCTTCTTCGCCAGTGAGTAACATGGTCGGTGTGGTGACATTACCCACATAGGACAAGGGCGAGCGTTTCAAATAGTTTTCAGTGTCTTCCCAGGGTTTATTTGGAAACCAATATTTGTAGAAAAAACCAGGGTTGTCAGCGTATAACACAAAGCTGATCCAATTGATGACAGGTTTAGCCACCACTGCGGCCTTGAAGCGATCCGTGTGACCGATGATCCAAGCGGTTAAAACGCCGCCGCCGCTGCCACCAGTGACAAACAATTGTTCTTCATCCACGTACCCTTCAGCAATGGCCTTATCAACACCCGACATCAAGTCATGGTAATCGTTATTGGGGTAGTCATGGTGTATCAAATTAGCAAATTCTTGACCGTAACCCGTACTGCCTCTTGGGTTGGCATACAAAACCACATATCCTGCAGCGGCAAAGAGTTGAACTTCTGCGGAGAACACCGAACCATAGCTGGCAAAAGGGCCGCCATGGATTTCTAGAATTAAAGGGTATTTTTTACTGGGGTCAAAATCAGGTGGTGTGACCAGCCAACCTTGCACTTGTCGCTGATCAGCAGACGATTCCCACCATATTTCCTTAACCTTGCCGAGTTTTTTGTAGCTGAACAAGTCATCATTTAACTGTGTCAAGCGGCGTGTTTTGTTGTTGTGAATTGTGGCCAAGTCAGCGGGGTGTTCCGTGCCGCCTAGAGTCATGGCGATGCGGTTGTTATTGGAAACAGAAAATGCAGCTGCGTTGTACGGTCTGCCGAGTGACAAGCCACCCAAGTTTTCTGCCACAATTTTGGATTTTCCAGACAGTTTAATCAAAGCCAACTTGCCATCACCTTTGTCTGTGTATTGAACATAAAGGCCTTTAGAGTCAGCCGCCCAAGCCATGGATTGTACAGAGCGATCTAATGGTTGAGATATAGATTTGGGTTCAGAACCATCGGCATTCATGACATAAAGCTCACGGATTGAATGGCCTTGGAAAGTGTCATTAAAACCGACATAAGCGATTTTTTTACCATCAGGAGATAATTGGGCATTGCTGTCTGGTCCAAACCTTTTGGTCAGTGCTTTGATGCTCAGATCCGCCAGTTGCAACTGATAAACCTCTGCATTCAGTGGTTCATGTTCGTGGTTTTCATGTAGGTTAGCGGTAAAATAAATCGATTTTTTGTCAGCTGCCCAGACTGGAGATTGGTGGTTGTGTGCCGTGTCAGTGAGCTGGCGCGGTGTACCACCATCAGTTGATAGCATGAATATTTGTTGGTTACCAGCGGGTAAGAATCCACGACCATCGGCTTTGTAATTCATGTCATCAATATAAACGGGCGGCTTATTCCACTTGGCACCTTTCGGTTTAGCGGGCATTTTAATCAATGACGGTTTTGTTTTTTCGACAAATTGTGTGAACACCAAGTGCTTGTCATCGTGTGACCACGCGACTTGGCTTGGTGCCGATTTTGTGTTGGTTAATGCCACAGATTGTTTGCTGTCCATCCACATCAAGTACAGCTTGGTTTTATCATCTGCATGATTAGATAAATAGACTATTTTCTTGCCATCGTTCGACCATTTGACTGATCGTGCGTTGTGGTTTCCTGTTGTTAAAGGTCGGTTGTTTTTGCCGTCAAAATCTACAATCCATAAATTACTGTGATTTTTATCTGTCATCACATCTTTGAAGTTACGAACATAAATGATTTTTTGTCCGTCCGGCGAGATTTGGGGGTCTGATACATATTCCAGATTGAATACATCAAGTAACTCTAATTTATTGGATTCGCTGGCATAGGTGGTACTTAAACTTAATGTCAGCAGCAGTATGGATAACAGTATTTTCATGGGTTATGGGTTCCTGTAGAAGATTCAACAGTATAAACCAGAACTGCTAACAGCCAAAATAAGTTGGTTTTTTGAAAAGCGTGGCGATTCAATAATTAATGTACTGGCATGACAAAAAGAAAATTGAGCGAAGCAAAAAAAAGGGCGACTCATTGAGTCGCCCAGCTGTTCCTTGTTAAAAGAACGGGGGGTTAATAAATGTCTTCTACAGTGTTCAAGACATTGAATTTACCGGTTGGTGTGATGATGCGTTTGTCTTTGATGATGTGTTTCAATTTTCTGGTTTTGTCATCAACGATGACTATGGCTGAGCGTTGCTCTTTACCGTTCCACACTGAGAACCACACTTCATCACCGTGGGCATTGTATTCAGGTTGTACCACACGTTTTGGACCTTCACCCAAATCGGCCCATTCAGCAATCGGAAGTACCTCGTAGCCTTTGTCCAAATTATTGATGTCATAAACCGCAATGCTTTGAGAGATGGCAGGATCTGGATTTAATGGCGCATCTACCCACAAGTTTTTAGACTTAGGATGAGATTTCACAAACAATGAACCACCACCTTGACCGTGTAAAGTACGAACCACTTTCCATGCATTGTCTGCATGTTTTTCGGGGTCTGTGCCAAGGAATGTGATCTTGTCGTTGCCTAAGGCGCTGGTGATCCAAACAGGGCCGAAATCAGGATCGTCGATGTTCGCACCACGGCCTGGGTGAGGGATTTGATCCACATCAGTTAGGGCAACAAGCTTACGTTCTTTTGAGTCAATCACAGCAATCTTGTTAGATTTGTTGGCTGCGGTGAGGAAATAACGTTTGCTGCGATCCCAGCCACCGTCATGTAAATATCTGGCGGCATTGATGGTGGTCACAGACAAGTTTTCGATGTCTGAATAATCGACCAACAAAATTTTACCTGTTTCTTTGATGTTCACAATGAACTCAGGATGCTGATGCGATGCCACAATCGCTGCCACTCGAGGTTCTGGGTGGTACTCTTGGGTATCAACAGTCATGCCTCGGGTTGAAACGATGCGCTTGGGTTCTAAAGTGTCGCCATCCATGATGGTGTATTGCGGTGGCCAGTAAGAGCCCGCAATGGCAAACTTGTCTTCGTAACCATGGTATTTAGAGGTTTCAACAGAGCGTGCCTCTAAGCCTACTTTGATGGTGGAAACGATTTGTGGTGGATCCATAAACAAATCAATCATGTCCACTTTGGCGTCACGGCCGATGGTATAGATGTATCGACTTGATGCTGAGGTTCTTGAAATGTGAACCGCATAACCAGTTTTCAGGATGTTAACGATTTCTTTGGTATCACCGTCAATAATCGCCACTTCGCCTGAGTCACGTAATGTGACTGAGAAAAAGTTTTTATAATCTCTTTTGTGTTCTGGTTTTTTAGGACGGTCTTCTGGCTTGATGTGCACTTTCCAAGAAGCTTTCATCTCTTCCATGCCCCATTGTGGTGGCTCGGGTGGCTCATGCTGTAAGAAGCGTGCCAAGGTGTCAATTTCTTGTTCAGTGAAATCGCCAGATGTACCCCAGTTAGGCATGCCGGCTGGTGAACCATAAGTGATTAAGGTTTTCAGGTAGTCTGTGCCTTTCTCACGGGTGATGTCAGTGGTCAAGGGTTTACCTGTTGCCCCTTTTCTTAATACACCATGACAACCTGCACAACGTTCAAAGTAAATCTTAGTTGCATAGGCAAATTCATCTTGGTTCATGGCAGGGCCTTCTGAATCAATCATGGCCACCGTGTCTTCAGGGTTGATTCCAGAAGGTGCGCCCTCATAGCTGACAGCTGTTTTAGAAGTTGTTGGATGGTCAGCTGGCGCACCTGTTGGCACCTGGATGTTTACGCCTCTGGCTGAAGTGACTTCAGAAGCAGAAACTTGAAAGCCTTTGTTACCCCATGAATTCATGATGTAAGTGACAATATTAGCCACTTCATCATCTTTGAGGTATGCAAAGTTGGGCATCACGGCATTGTATTTAACACCATTGACTTCAACTTCACCTGTTAAGCCGGCAATCACTGTGTTGATGGCTCGATTTCGATCTTCCATCAAATAATCTGATTTGGCCAAAGGAGGGAATGCACCTTTCAGGCCTTGACCATCACCTTGGTGACAGGCAGAGCAATGTGTTTGATACAGTTTTTCACCTGCTGTCATTTGTGTTTTAAGGTCGGTTTGTGCTGACTTCATTTCAGCTTT
Organism: Marinicella rhabdoformis; assembly: GCF_009671245.1. Taxonomy (NCBI): domain Bacteria; kingdom Pseudomonadati; phylum Pseudomonadota; class Gammaproteobacteria; order Lysobacterales; family Marinicellaceae; genus Marinicella; species Marinicella rhabdoformis. The sequence continues at coordinate 214,247 of NZ_VTFS01000003.1, read as the reverse complement.
GTGTTCAGCCAAAGGGTCAGTTTTCGATTCTTTTGATGGTGGCTCTGCGCAGGCCTGTAAGCCAAGCACGAGACCTGCACACAGCAGGGTTTTTTTCAAAGTTTTCATAAGCACTCCTGAGTCTTCATTGGTATTAATTAATTGTCTGGTTAACAGTAGTAACCATCTGATAATAATGGTGTTTCATGTTTGTTTCGTTGATGTATGTCAATTGACCTCACCATTGGTGTGTAAAAGTGAAAGAAACATTTCTTTGGGGCTGTGACAGTGATTCTATGACGGGGTCATTTTGGTCAAAATGTCTGACTTGCTGCCACAACCAATATTTCTTGTTGGCCAGGTTGTTGATGGCCATTTTGATTGTAGATTTGTCATTCAAGTGGTGTGACAGTAACAAATCAAATGTGGTGTAACTGGGTGGTAAAAACAGTTCATTGTCGGGGTCCTCAACACGTGTTTTTCTCATGCTGTGACTGCCATACAAAGTAGCAAACCAGCGTTGATCTGTGTCATGCCACTGCAGCTGAGCTACGGTTTTGGCAGGCGAAATGCTGTTCAGATACTGGTCAGTTTGTTTGTTTTTTCCGCGTGTGAGACTGAAGTTAACTTTGGCTTGCCATTGGGGATGAAACTGCCATTGATAGTCTAATTCTGCACCGTATATTTTCGCTTCCTGAATGTTGATAGACTGGAAAATTAAAGCCTGTGAAACGGGGTCAAAACCCACCTGTGCTTTACTTTCAATCAAGTCGTTGTAATCGGTGTGGAAGTAATTGGCTTGAAACTGTTGTTCGTCACCAAACCAGCGATAGCCTAACTCAAAGCCATCGGAAGTTTCGGATTTGAGGTCAGGATTAGCGATGGCGATGGTGTTCAAAAAAGGGATGTTGAGCGCAATGTTCACATCTGAGAATGGTGCCGCCCTGAAACCTCTGACGTATTGAAAATATAGGTTGCTGCTGTCTGTGATGTCATATAACAAACCCAGCTTAGGCGAGAAGTCACTGCTGTTGGCTGATGCAATTTCACCGATAAATAAAGCATCCTCTTGTGGGCTCATGCGGTAATGGTCGTATCGAACAGCCGGTATTAAAGTCCAGCGGTCGCTTAATTCAATTTCATCATGAACAAACACACCCCATTCTGACACTTTAGATTTGGGGAAGTCACGCAGTGGAAATTGTTCGCCCAGCAAGTTTGAGCTCACTTGGCCCGTGCTGTGGTTGGTTTCGGTGGCATCGCGCTGTTCGGTGATGTCATTTTGGCTATAAGTCACACCATATATCAGGCGGTGCTCGCTGTTGTCAGTTTGCCAGTTCTGGTGCAAATTGAATTCAAAGCCAAAAGTTTTTTGTTCAAATTCAAAGCGGCGATAGAGTGATTTATTCACGCCCCTGACGGTCCTTTCTTCGTGGGTCTGTTGATCAAAATCGCTGTTGTTGGCGTACACTTTGAGCAGGGCATGATCAAAGCTGCTGTCAGCAAATGACCAGTCTTGACTGATGTTGATGCCGTTTTGACTGTGTTGGTCATTGAAGTTCAGTGCGGTGGTGCTGCTGAACCGGCCTGTGCCGAGTAAAGCTTGTAAGGCACCTGATTGTTCTTTTTGGTGGCCGTTAAAAGCTATGGTGAAAGCATCGCCTTTGCTGTTATGGTGTTTCCACTTGAGCAAGGCGTTTTGTTGGTCCCAATCACTGATGTCTCGAAAAGCTTCACTTGAATCGTGGTTCAGTTTGCCTTTGCCATCTTGTTGGGTGAATGACAGTAATGTGGCCGAATTGCTGTGCGCCCATGCGCCTGTGGCATTGATGTTTCTGCCGTGGTTATTGCCATTATAAGCCGCTTTGAACTTATATAAACTGTCTTCTTGGCCTTGGGCAGAAAGGATAAAAGGGTCCCATGTACTGATGCTGACCACGCCGCCGAGTGCGTCGCTGCCATAAAGTGTTGAAGCAGGTCCATTGAGGATTTCTATAGACTGAATTAAGGCAACATCTGGAAACAAGGCGCTGGCCTGTGAATAGGAGCCAATGTCAAACTGATCAGAAATGGGCACACCATCAACTTCAATAGCGACGCGGTTCTGGCCGATACCACGTATGTTAATGCCGGTGGCGCCAAAACGGTTGCCAGCGTTTTCCATGTGGATGTTGCTTTCATAGCGCAGTGCATCAGTGATATCGAAGCTTTGGGTTTGCTCTAAGTCAGCGGCATTGATCAAGCTGACTTGCCCCACCACTTCTTGAATCGGTCGAGCCTGTTTACTCGCAACCACAACCAATTCATCTAATTCCACGGCACGGTCTTCAGACCAAGCAGGAGCCCAGCAACACCCCAAGGCGCTGGCTGCGATGACCATGTTGATTTTCTTTGTCAAAACGTTTCTTTTCATCATTACTGTAGCTTGTTACTAAAGCAACAGGATAGTATTGATGAAACGTTTGATAATTGATGCAAGTCAAATATACAAAAATGTTTGATATCATCATGCTATGGTATGACATATGTCAATTTTAAGTCGCAACAAATCATCGAATTTTAACTCGTAGCTGCGGGGTTCACCCCCGCCTTGCCCCGCAACAACACATCAAAATTAAATGTAGTCGCAAGGCTTGCCTTGCCTTTACACCGTAACAGCCCACCAAGACAGAACAGACACCCGCAAGGGGTGCGGCTACAAAAAATGTCACATTCTCACCATTTGAGAAAACCAAAAATTATAATCACACCACTTAAGAACAAAAAAGAACATGCGAGCCATTTCGCTATTGAATAAATATTCATAACTGGTTATATTAAATAGACACGCTCACAAAAACGCATAAATCACCACAGGGACAAGCTCAATGACCGACCAGATGGACTCACAAATGGACTCACTTAGGGAAACAAAAAAGGAATCATGACCGAAGACCAAAAGAAAAACCTCGAAACACAACTTTGGGGCATCGCCAACTTACTGCGCGGAAAAATCTCAGCCGACGACTACCGAGACTACATCCTCGGCTTCATCTTCTTTAAATACCTCTCGGAAAAACAATACATCTACGCCAATGAACTGCTGATGGGCGAAGACATCACAGCATACACCGAAGTAAAAGACCCAGAAACGCTACAGGCCATCGAAGAAGAATCGGTACTGAAACTCGGCTACTACCTGGCACCGAACGAACTGTTCCGCGTACTGGTCGCTAAAGGCCAAGGTAAAGCCGGCCAAGGTCAAGCCACTGAAGGTCATGATGCAGAATCTACCTACATCCTCGAAGACCTACAAGCGGTACTCAACCACATCGAGGACAGCACCCGAAACACCGAATCCGAAGAAGACTTCAATGCCTTATTCGAAGACCTCGACCTACAATCAAATAAACTCGGTCGCACCGTGGCAGCACGAAACGACATCGTGGTCGAAATCTTGGGCTTCTTGAGTAAAATCGACTTCAAGCTCGACGAAATCGAATCCGATGTCCTCGGTGATGCTTATGAATACCTGATTGCGAAATTCGCCGCTGGGGCAGGGAAGTCAGCCGGAGAATTCTACACGCCACAAAAAGTCTCGAAGATACTGGCCAAGCTGGTCACCACCGGAAAAGACCGCCTGCGATCGGTTTACGACCCGACCTGTGGTTCAGGCTCCTTGTTACTGCGTGTGCAAAGAGAAGCCGATGTGGCCGAATTCTATGGCCAAGAACTGAACCGCACCACCTATAACTTGGCACGCATGAACATGATACTGCACGACGTGCATTACCGCGACTTTAACATCAGCCAAGAAGACACCCTAGAAAATCCACAACACCTCGAACAACGCTTCGAAGCCGTGGTCGCTAACCCGCCATTCTCAGCCCATTGGAAATCAAGCGCCAATCCACTGAACGACTCAGACGAACGCTTCAGTCCCTACGGCCGACTGGCACCGAAAACCAAAGCAGACTACGCCTTCCTGACTCACATGCTGCACCAATTAGATGACAACGGCATCATGGCCTCAGTCTTTCCCCACGGCGTACTGTTCCGTGGCGCAGCCGAAGGCACCATCCGCGAATACATCATCAAACAAATGAACGCACTGGATGCCGTCATCGGTTTACCCGCCAATATCTTCTACGGCACATCAATCCCGACCTGTATCTTGGTACTGAGAAAAGACCGCCAGCCCAACGACAAAGTCGTCTTCATCGACGCCAGTGGCGAAGGCCATTACATCAAAGAAGGTAACCAGAATGTATTACGCGACGAAGACGTTGATTTAATCATCGAGACGTATAGACAACGGAAGGAAAAAGACAAATACAGCCATATCGCCAGCTTAGAAGAAATTGCTGAGAACGATTACAACCTCAATATCCCGAGGTATGTTGATACCTTTGAGGAAGAAGAGCCGGTGGATTTAAAAGCCGTATCAGATGAGCTCAAGCAAATCGATGCCGATCTAAAACAAACTAATGAAGAGATTGCTAAGTTCTGTAAAGAATTGGGCATTCCAACGCCGTTTTGATGGGTGGGGTTTTGAATAAAGAGAAGTTGGTTCCTGAGTTGAGGTTTTCACAATACAGTGAAGAATGGTTATATAAGTCAATTAATAGTGTGTTCAGTATTTTTAACGGCTATGCATTCAAAAGTAAAGATTCAAAAACCCGTGGATGTAGGTGGATAAAAATTGCTGATGTAGGTATTGGAGAAATTAAGAGTAATAACAAGTCATATTTGCCTTCAGAATACATTGATAAATATGAAAAATATTGTCTCAACAATGGTGACTACATAGTTGCATTAACTCGACCAATTTTAAACAACAAGCTGAAAATCACTAAAATTGGCGGTTTAAATAAACCTGCATTATTGAATCAAAGAGTTGGAAAAGTTAAATCTAAAAATAATTTGGAGTTTATTTATCAAATGCTTCAAAGAAACAAATTGATTTTTCAAATCGACTCAAGAATTGCTGGAACAGATCCACCAAATTTATCACCTAATGAAATAAATACTTTAATGGTCGGTATACCTTCGAGTGAAGAAGAACAACAAAAAATCGCCAACTTCCTCACCGCCATCGACCAACGCATCACCTTACTCAAACAAAAAAAAGCCGCCCTAGAACAATACAAAAAAGGCCTGATGCAAAAAATCTTTAATCAGGAGATTAGGTTCGAAGTAAATGGACTTTCAAATACCTCGGTCACAGGACGTGAAGGAGAGGTAAGTGCTAATGGAGTCACTAATGCCGAGAGCGCAGGACGCGCAGGAACGGCCAAAGATGATGAGAGGAATGATTTTCCGGATTGGGTGGAGAAGAAATTAGGTGATGTTTGTAACCTACAAATGGGGACATCACCAAAATCATCAGCATACAACAATGAAGGTGATGGTATACCGTTGATTCAAGGAAATGCTGACATTAAGAATCGCCAGTCAGCACCCAGAGTCTTTACGACAGAAATTACTAAAGAATGCCATCCAAATGATTTGCTATTAAGTGTTAGAGCACCAGTTGGCGAAGTTTCTAAATCAAGTCATCATGCATGCATTGGTAGGGGGATTTCAGCTATCTCACCAAAAACTAATACAGAGATTGAATTTATATTTCAGTTTCTACTTTGGTATGAACCACGGTGGGTGAGCATATCTCAAGGAAGTACATTTGAATCTGTGAACTCAAAAGATATTTCAGGTTTAAGATTAAAAGTACCTTGCATTGAAGAACAACAAAAAATCGCCAACTTCCTATCCGCCACAGATAAAAAAATAACCACCATGGACAAACAAATCACCGAAACCGAATCCTTCAAGAAAGGTTTGTTACAGAGGATGTTTGTGTAGATTTTGGAATTTTAAAAATTAAAGAATTAAAAAATTCAACAAGTAATGATTAAGGAAAACATATGAAATACGAAGGTAATTTAGACGATTTGAAAACTAAAATTATTGGCTGTGGATTTACGATTAAAGGAGTAAAAAACCAAGAACATGGGTATCAAATTAGAACTAATGAAGGTGCTATAGTTAATTGGTACCAAACAACAGGGAAATTACAAATTCAGGGAAAAAAAGCTAATAAAGAAAAGTTGCAAGATGCTTGGAGTACATACAATGGATTACCTTCAGTTGAAACTAATAATGCTGAAGCACCTGAGCCTTCTGCTCCTGAAAATCCAATAAATGCCAATAAAAAGGTATTTGTAGTACATGGGCATGATACGCAAGCTCGTGAACAGTTGGAATTGATATTACATAAGCTGGGTTTAGATCCATTTGTACTTGCAAATACTGGCGGTGGCGGGTTAACAATAATTGAAGCTTTAGAGGCCGAAATTGGAACAAATAATAATCAAGCTAGATTTGGAATTGTGTTGATGACACCAGATGATATGGGTTATTCAAAGGCAGATGGTACTGAAAATATTCAACCCAGAGCGCGTCAAAATGTTGTTCTTGAAATGGGTATGCTAATCTCAGCAGTAGGAAGAGGAAATGTTGCAATATTGAAAAAAGGTCATCTTGAAGCTCCTTCAGATGCTCAAGGCATTTTATATGTACCTTTCAATGAACACGTAAAGGAAGTTGTTCCAAAATTAGCGGATAGATTTCGAGCTGCAGGATTTGTTTTAAATCCTGAAAAAATTACAAATGCATCTAGTTAGCTCAGCGTTGTTTTCAATAGAAAACAGCTAATATAAATAATCACACATTTAAAAATAATAAGAGGTATCAAATGAAATTTAAAGTATATTCGGCTGAAACTGTAAGATTTGGGCCAAAAGCACTAATTATAGTTACTTATTACAAGGTAAAGCCAGACTTAAAATCTGAATTCTTTTTAGTAACGCCTAATGATAGTTTAAAACATGGAAAAATATCATTTGATTGCCAAATACCTAAAGACGTAGATTTTAAAATTGACAAAAAATTCGTTCTTAAGGAGGCTCTGAATCAGGCCAAGATTGATTTTGGTGAATATCTTATTTCACAAAAAAGTAATAATTTGGTTGATGTAATCACAATAATTAAAGAAGATTCAAGCTTCATTGCTCATCTATTATCTACTGGGCATTATGAGTCAATCAAAACTATTGAAAATTTAACGGAGTGTGATGATTTGAAAAAAATCATTAATATTTTTCAAAAAATAACTATAAATCGCAATTAAAATTATTGGATTTTTTTTTAAATGAATCAATCAAAACAAATAGATAATGAATTTCTAAATCCTAAGGAATTGAAAGACGTCACCAAGGGACTGTTATTTATAGGAAAACAGTTTTCTGAATACTCTTGGCCGAATTTAGAACCTATCTTGATTGAACGGTTAGGCATTATCAAAAATATTGATAATAATTTAGCACAATATACTCGGCTTACTTACCTTTCAGTTGTGTTATTTTTCAGTTATGTTGACGGTGTTGCAATGTCGACTAAGAAACTACTGTTAAATTCAAACAAACGTGGTATTTTACGTAAAATATCAAATAAACAACGAATTACTCTCGAGAAGAAAGATAGGCTAATTGGTTTTGAAGATTTGATGAAAGTTCAATTTTCAATATTGCCTCAAATGGTAGGTTTGCAAAGTGAATATGGACATTTAAAACAACATTCTTTGCCAAACCTTTTTAAGTTAAGAGATATTCGAAACCGAATTGTTCATCCATTAAGCTTGCCTGACATGATGAGTGTAGATTTAACTTTTCTTGAAGGTAAGGACATTAATATAGCTATGCAAGAGTTTATGAACCAGTTAGCTAAAACTCTTGCTGACTGTGTGAAACAACTTGTCCCACCAGAAAATATAGACAAAGTAGATTTGGATTCATGGTTTCGAAAACGACAGTTTGATTTGGAGTGAGTACCTTCTAAAATAATATGAAAAATCATTTTGAAACAGTTCTTAAGATTTTTGGCAATGAAACAATTGCAAAAAATATGATTTATGATGCGGCAGTATATATAGATGAAAATGAAGTGCCAGTCTCTAGAAAATCTAAAATATATTTCGTTGAAGTTGATAGCAAACTTTACCCAACAAAATATCTTTTAGATGTTGCTGTGTTACTTTCAAAAAAATCAAAAGTTTCAGATAGAATTGATCAAAATTCAATTGAAGCGAATCGGTTTTTTGAAAATCTGGGCTTCATTACCTTATATAAACCAGAATTAGGTGACATTCAAGATGAAGAATATGTTTCTGAAAAAGAAGGTAACCAAGTTTTAAAGATACATAAAAGCCGAGTAGGGTGGGCTCCGCCCACCATTTAGAGTTCAACTGAAAGAACACGATTGGTTTTTGGTGGGCAGAGCCCACCCTACGATACTATTTTTAAAAGCTATGAAAATAAATTCAAATTTAATCAAAGGACCAAAACAAATAAATTTAGATAAATTATTTGAAACTGAAATTAACTCAAATAAAAATTTATATTTTCAAAACAAAAGGGGTCAGACCCCTTTAAAATATAAGTTATTGATAAATAAAGTAAAAAGCGAGGACAGGCACCCAAATTAAGGAAACACTTGATTAGTTAAACTACAAAAGGAGCTTAAATTGAGACAGTTATTAATAACCATCATTGTATTAATGCCCAATATGGCATCAGCATCAAGCTATCCTGACCCAGGTGAAGGTTTTCTGACCTTCTTAGTAATGAGTTTTATTGTGAGCATTGGGTTATATGTAATTTTTGGATTAATCCTTATGGCATTTGATAAGCTTTATCTGGCATATATGGTGCCTGTATTTCTGGTATTGATGGCTGCTGGTGCAGCAACCATATTTGAAGTGATGCTGATGCAATTTATGGGAAGCTTACCTGGTGGTGCTCTCATTGGAGCTTTGTTATCAACAGGCATCTATATTTATTTGGTGAAATACAATATGCGGATTGATTAGGAAGAATTAAATTACAACTCAGATTAGGGATCAAAGGAATGAAAAATTTTATACTAATTATATAATATAAGGGACACGCACTTTTAAAAGAAGCTGGCTTAAGCAAGGTAGGTTGGGCTCCACCCACCATTTAGAGTTTAACTGAAAGAACAGGATTGGTTTTTGGTGGGCAGAGCCCATCCTACGATACTATTTTTAAAAGCTATGAAAATAAATTTAGATAAATTATTTGAAACTGAAATTAACCCAAATAAAAATTTATATTTTGAGTTTAGTTTTTCAAAGGATTATAGTTTACTTGGTTTTTCTACAGCAGAATATATAAGAGGTTATAGAGATGACTCTACTTATATTTGGAAAAAAGTTTGTTTCTTTTCGGGTGATATAAAAAAAGAAATAGATAATTTTATTCCAATCCAGAATGGAGCTTATTTTGTTTTTTCGAAAACCAAAGATAATCAAGTTTATGTGAATTTTCCAATCAATGATAAAGACTATGACCCTTCTATTGATAGCGCCTTAAAAATAGTTGATCTTTTAAAAGACGAACAAAAAGTAGTCTTAGTAGAAGGACTTGAGCAATCTAAACGAATTACGTACTCTGATTCTCAAATAATAGCCACGTAGGATGGGCTCCGCCCATCACAATTTATCGGTATGTGTAATCGTTCCAGCTTTGAAATTTGAGCCACGTAGGATGGGCTCCGCCCATCACAATTTATCGGTATGTGTAATCGTTCCAGCTTTGAAATTTGAGCCACGTAGGATGGGCTCAGCCCATCACAATTTATCGGCATGTGTAATCTCTCAAGCTTTGAAATTTGAGGTGGCTAGATTAAAAATATTCGGCATTAATGGTTTGTTGGGGTTTTTATGGGCAGAGCCCATCCTACGGTATTTTGTGTATTTAAAAGGTTTGGGTTTATTGATGGGGTTTCCTTGTCTTGCGGTGTTAAAATTTATAGATGCCAACTTTTAGAAGAGTTTTTGTAGAAAATAGTTATGTTTTTATCACTGTCGCAATCAATAACAGAAAGCGTCAGCTTTTAACAGATTATATTTCTGAGTTCAGATTGGCTTTGAAGGCTGTTCAGCAAAAATTTAAATTCAACATTCATGCCATTGTGGTTCTGCCTGAACACTTCCACATGATTTTAAAGCCGCAAAATATTACAGAATATCCTCGTATTGTTTCACTGCTGAAGATTAATTTTACAAAAAGTTTACCGAATGATTTAAGGCTTGAGCTGTCAAGAGAAGTGTCATTGAGCAAGGTTTAAAAAAGCCACGTAGGATGGGCTCCGCCCATCACAATTTATCGGTATGTGTAATCGTTCCAGCTTTGAAATTTGAGGTGTTTGGATAAAAAATATTCGGCATTAATGGTTTGTTGGGGTTTTTGATGGGCAGAGCCCATCCTACGGTATTTTGTGTATTTAAAAGGTTTTGGTTTATTGATGGGTTTCCTTATCATGCGGTGTTAAAATTTATAGATGCCAACTTTTAGAAGAGTTTTTGTAGAAAATAGTTATGTTTTTATCACTGTCGCAATCAATAACAGAAAGCGTCAGCTTTTAACAGATTATATTTCTGAGTTCAGATTGGCTTTGAAGGCTGTTCAGCAAAAAATGAAATTCAACATTCATGCCATTGTGGTTCTGCCTGAACACTTCCACTTGATTTTAAAGCCGCAGAATATTGCAGAATATCCCCGTATTGTTTCACTACTGAAGATTAATTTTACAAAAAGTTTACCGAATGATTTAAGGCTTGAGCTGTCAAGAGAAGTGTCATTGAGCAAGGTTAAAAAAAGGGAAAGTGGTGTGTGGCAAAGAAGGTATTATGAACACACCATTCGCAATGGTTCTGAATTAAATCATTTAACCGATTATATTCATTATAATCCTGTTAAGCATGGTTTGGTTGAAAAGCCATGCGATTGGCACAATTCATCTTTTATGAAGTTTGTTGAGGGTGGTTTTTATGATGTTAATTGGTGTGATTTTACTCAATTAAAAAACTACCATTAAGTTATGATGGGCAGAGCCCATCCTACATTTTTATAAGAAATAATGATAAAAATACACTGCACAAAAAAACTGTATGAAGCATTGAAACTCGATGAAGCTGGACGTGTTAAGCCCAAATTGCGTGCGCCATTGACTGAAAAGCTGTCAGAAGATGGCATCATACCTTTGAATCATTGGCATGGGCATTATTTCAGCATTCAGCGCAGTCCTTGTTTGTTCTTGGTGCATGATGCCACGCGATTTTCTTTGTTTATTCCTAATATCAAAAAGGCCGACTTATGTGACTTCGATCATTATTTTCAGGATGCTGTATTGAACACCATCATGAAGTTGGGCGCGGATGAGCTGTTAATGGATAAAGCCTATGATTTGATTCACCGTTTGGCTTTTGATACGGAAACCGATCGTTCCGTTCAGGGTTCAATGAATCAAATGATTCAAGAATTGAAATGGCATATGCATGGGGTTGAAGTACGTGATTTGTTGGGCTATCGTCAGAATGTTTGGTTTTCTGAAAGGCCTTGTACGGTAAAAGGACGTAAAGATGCCATCTGGCCTGGTAAAGCGTTTATGGCTTTGTTGGGTCGATCTTAGGTTTTTTAGAAAAGTTAAGGGTTCAATTTCATTTTAAAATATGTTTATTTTATTAAACCAACCAAGTCCTTATTTAAGGAAATGGCGATAAATTAAAATAGCAGTGGTTCTTATTTAAGAAAAAGGCTGAAATTTAAAATATGCTTGCTTCGATTCATCATGAAGTTTTGGTTTAAATAAGTTTTATTTGACGGCTTTTATCGCCGTTAAATTCGAAAAGTGTAAACCTAATTAATCTGTATGAACGACAGGACACTCAGTGGTATGATGTATTTAAAAATCAGATTGTATTTGAAACGGAATATTTGAAGTGAAAATCAGGCAAAAAAAAGACGGTCCCTGTTATGTCGATAATCTTCAAACTCTTGCCAACCGATGGAAGGGAACATTTGAAGCACATAAGAGGACTTACCCGTCATCGACAATTATGGCGCCAAGACAATACAAATTCAAGTATTTGAAAACTAAACTGACCCATATGATTAACAAATGACAACCCAAGCCGAACAAGTCCTCGAAAACAATTTAATCGAACAGCTCAAAGGCATCGGCTATGAGCAGGTTAATGTAACTGACGATGCTGAGTTGGTGACGAACTTCAAAGTTCAATTGGAACGTTTGAACGAAGTGACTTTAAGCAACCACGAATTCAAGCAAATCCTTAACAACATCAACAAGGGCAATATTTTCAATCGCGCCAAAATCTTGCGTGACCGCGTGACGTATATGGATGCCAATGGTGAAACCAAAACAGTGCAGTTACTGGATGGCTTGAACTGGGAGAAAAACAATTTCCAAGTGACACAACAGGTGCGCATGGAAGGGCGTTACAGCACACGTTTCGATGTGACTATTCTAATTAACGGCTTGCCTTTGGTGCAGATTGAATTGAAGCGCCGAGGCTTGGAAGTCAAAGAAGCTTTTAATCAGATTAACCGTTATGAAAAACATTCTTATTGGTCGGGCCATGGCTTGTTCCAGTATGTGCAGTTGTTTGTGATTTCCAATGGCGTGAACACCAAATACTTTGCCAACAATGCGATTCCTTCGCGTTCTTTCAAACAGACCTTCTATTGGACAAAAGAAGACAACAAGTTGGTCACAGATTTAAGCGAGTTTTCTGCTGAATTCTTTGACCCTGGTCATTTGGCCAAAATGATCAGCCAGTACATCGTTTTGAACGAAACAGAGAAAATGCTGATGGTGCTTCGGCCGTATCAATATTACGCCACTGAAGCAATTGTTAATCAGGTTAAGACATCTGACGATTACGGTTATATCTGGCACACCACTGGCTCGGGTAAAACGCTGACGTCTTTCAAGACGGCACAAATACTCACGGCATTACCCTCTATTCACAAAGTCGTATTCGTGGTTGACCGCAAGGACCTTGATTACCAGACCAGTAAGGAATTCAATAATTTCTCTAAAGGCAGTATTGATGCCACCGAAGACACAGGCACTTTGGTGAAACAATTGGCAGGTGACACCAAGCTGATTGTGACCACCATTCAGAAGTTGAACAATGGAATATCTAAGACCAAGTATTTAAAGCGATTGAACAATTTACAGGATAAAAGGGTGGTGTTTATCTTCGATGAATGTCACCGCAGTCAGTTTGGCGCGACACACGGTAAGATCAAAGAATTTTTCACTGGGGCTCAAATGTTTGGATTCACAGGCACGCCTATCTTTGAAGAAAACGCCTTGAAGAATGATTTGGGCAAACGAACCACTGGCATGTTATTTGGCCGATGCCTACACAAATACGTTATCACCGATGCCATCAGGGATGAAAATGTGTTGCCGTTTTCGATTGAATACTACAAAACGTTCAAGCAAAAGAATGAAATCAATGATGAACAAGTTGCTGGGATTGATGAAGAAGAGGTTTTTTCAGATTCAAAGCACATGACTCAAGTCGTCGATTACATCATCAAACACCACCACCGCAAAACCCACAACAAAGCATTCACCTCTATTTTTTGTGTTTCCAGCGTCGATCATTTGATTCAGTATTATCAAATGCTCTTGGACAGAAAGTCAGCAGGTGATCATGACTTAAAAATGGCCACCATATTTTCTTATCAAGCCAATGAAGAGGATAAAAAAGCATTGGGAGTGGGTGCCACAGACCCAGACTTTCAAGCTTTGAAAGCGGCAGAAGAAAGTGGACAATATTATTCGCACAGCAGAGACCATTTGGAGCGTTTCATTAGTGAATACAACCAACAATTCAGCACCAACTACACCACCAAAGACTCCAAATCGTTTTATAGCTATTACAATGACATTGCCAAAAGGGTGAAAGCCAAACAGGTCGATGTGCTGTTGGTAGTGAATATGTTTTTAACTGGCTTCGACAGCAAGCCGTTAAATACTTTGTATGTAGATAAAAACCTCAAGTATCACGGTCTGATTCAGGCCTATTCCAGAACCAACCGCATCCTCAATGAACTGAAATCTCAAGGTAACATCGTATGTTTCCGTAACCTCAAACCGGCCACAGATGATGCCATTCGTTTGTTCTCCAATCTGCACAACAAAGACGAAATCATCATTCCGCCGTATGAAGACTATTTAGAGGATTTTGAATCTGCTTGCCAAATATTGTTAGGACTGGTGCCCACTGTGGACAGTGTGAATGATTTGCAGACAGAAGAGGATGAACTGGCTTTTGTTCAGGCTTTTCGTAACCTGATGCGCATCAAAAACATCCTCAGTAGTTATACCGATTTCGAGTTCAAAGACTTGCCAATAGAGGAACAAACTTTTGAAGATTACAAAAGCAAATACCTGGACTTGTACGACAAAACCAGAAAGTTAAATGAACCTGATAAAGTTTCCATCCTTGATGACATCGACTTTGAATTAGAGTTGATACACCGCGATGAAATTAACGTCACCTACATCGTCAACTTACTCAAAGGCCTGAAAGAAGCCCCAGAGAAAGAACAAGATGCCCACAAAGCTAAAATCATTGATGCCATGATGGGCGAATTGGAACTGCGCAGCAAGCGTGAACTGATAGAAAAATTCATCAACAAACATTTGCCACTCATCAGTGATGCCAATGCGGTACCGGATGCTTTTGAAGCATTCTGGGAAGCCGAAAAACAACGCGCCATCCAAGTTTTTTCAGAAACCGAACAACTCGACCCAAACAAGCTCGAATCGGTTATTGGAGATTTCCTCTACACCAAAAGAGAACCCATGCGCGACGATGTCATCGCCATGATGCAAACCCGACCCAAACTCAGCGAAAGAAAATCCACCGCCGAACGCTTGATTCAGAAAGTCACGAATTATGTAGATACATTCATTAATGGCATAGGTGGAGTTTGATGCGTTTATCTGTGGTGGTTTAAGGGCAGTGAATGCGCTTTAAGTCGTCAATTGGTAATACAGTTGGGGTAGTTTTTTAGGCAGGTCGGTGGCTTTTTTGATGTGGAAGTAGGATTGTGAGCCGAACAAATAGGGTAGGTATTCGTAGGCTTGTTGGTCAATTGATACACAGAATGGTGTGATGCCGGCTTGTTTGGCTTCGATGATGGCGTGGCGGGTGTCTTCCAAGCCGTGTTTGCCTTCGTAATGGTCTAAGTCGTTGGGTTTACCGTCGGTCAGAATGATCATCAGTTTTTGGCTGGTTTTCTGTTTGTTCAGTTGTTCGCAACCGTAGCGTATGGCGGTGCCCATGCGGGTGTAATAATTGGGTTCAATGGCATGAATGGCATTCCTGATATCATCATTGTATGGTTGATCAAAGCCTTTGATGTCGTAGTAGCGAACCAGGTTGCGTTTGCGTGAGGTAAAACCCGCGATGGCAAAGCGTTCGTTTGCGGCGTGCAAACATTCTGATGTCAGGTAAAGGCTGTCCTTAATGACGTCTATGACTTTTTGACTTTGGCTGATGTAGGCGTCAGTTGATAAAGATATGTCGGTCAATATCAAACTGCTTAAATCACGGTGTGATTGTTGGCAATGTCGATACAGTTTGGGGTCACTTTGTCCCGAACCTTGGTGTTTGGAGACCATGAAGTCGAGGAAGCTGGTGAGGTCGGGTTCTTGGCCTTCGCTTTGGTTGTTGAACCATTGTCTTTGCGGTTTGAGGGCTTCGAATTGGCGTTTTAATTGTTGCGCTGTTTTTCTTAATTTTGGAGACCAGGTGGCGGGTGGTGTGTGCTTTATTTGCATCACTTGCAGCGAGCAATGGTCTTTGATCAGTTGTTGTTTTTTGTGGTGCCATTCGGGTAATAAAATGCCAGACAACTTGATGTGGTCATCGTATTCGGGTGAAGGTAAATCTAAATCCAGTTTCAATTTACTGGCAGTTTCGCCTCTTGATACGCTTAATTGATCCAAGTCATCGGCCACTCGCATGGCATCTTCATCTTCACCGTCTTCTTCACTGCGGTCTAAATTGATGAATTCAGACCAAGTGAACAGGCTTTCTAAGCGGAAAGACAAGAGGCCGTCTTTTTCGGCATCTTCTATCCGTTCGGCTTGGTACCTTTTGTTCTTTTTGGCTTCATTGTGACTGGCTTGGGCTGACATATCAGGGTCTTGCTGGTCATTGTTGTTCGCCGTTTTGGATGCGCCCAATGGGCTGGGGTATAACCACAAAGGCACGGGGTTTAGTTGACTGAGCAGGTCAGTTGGAATGCCCGGCTCTGGCGACAGATCCAGTAAGGAGTCACGCAATTGTTGCTCAGCGGCTTGTAATGACTTGGGCAGTTTGTTGATGTCACGGCGGTGTTTGATGTGTTTTTTGATTAAGGTGTTGTAGCTTTTGCGCAAACCGGGCCATTGTTTAAAGCATGATTGGGTTAAATACAGGTTGTGCGCCAGAAGGTGGTCGCTGTGGGGTGACTGGTTGTGGCTGGCCATGGCGGCCAACCAATAATACAACGCACGGTTGTTTTCGCTGTCGGCAAAGCAGTTGATAACTTCGGGTAAATACAGGTGGTCACGTTGGAAGTGGGCGCATTCTAGGCGGTCGCCAGCTCCGGCAATTTTTTGTATCCAGTTTCGATGACTGTGTATTTTTTGTGGGCCAGTGAAGCTGATTTTTAGCGCTTTATCACCACCCAAGGCACGGAAATAGATTGCCAGTGACTTTTGAATAGAGTCTAAGGCAACAGCAGCTTCTGTAAAGCTTGGCATCGCTTTTTGTGTGATGTAATGGTGCCATTTGACACCCACCCATTCTTCCATTGACTTATCCTATGTGCGCTTTGGTGACTTGCATTAAGGCTTCAACCACGGTTTCATCATCGCTTAAAGCTTCAGCAATGGCGGCCTCGCAGGCGTTCATGGCGGGCATGCCATGGGTGATTAAAGTGGCAGCATATATCAACAAACGGGTAGAAACGGATTCTTCTAAGTCGTGGTCTTTAAGTTGTCGCAATTGTTGTGCTAACTGTGCCAATTGATTGGCCCATTCGTCGGTGCAACCACTTTCTTTTTGAATGATGTTGGCTTCCAGTTCGGCATCAGGATAATCAAAGCGCATCGATACAAAGCGCTGCCTGGTTGAGGGTTTCATGCCTTTGAGTAAATTTTGATAGCCGGGGTTGTAAGACACCACCAACATAAAACCATCAGGTGCCTGTAATAATTCACCGGTGCGTTCTATCGGTAAAATGCGGCGGTCATCGGTCAAAGGGTGTATGGCAACAATACTGTCCTTGCGCGCTTCAACCACTTCATCAAGGTAACAAATGGCGCCTTCACGTACGGCTTTGGTTAAAGGACCATCTTGCCAATAGGTTTTTCCATCACCAATCAAATGACGGCCAATCAAATCTGAAGCCGTTAAGTCTTCATGACAGGCGACGGTGTAGAGTTTTTTGCCCAACTGATCTGCCATGTGTTGAACAAAGCGGGTTTTACCGCAGCCTGTAGGGCCTTTCAGCAACACCGGCAATTGGTTTTGCCAAGCGGTAGTGAACAGTTCAAGCTCATTACCCACTGCTTGATAGAAGGGTGCTTTTTCGTGTGATTCTGCGGCTGATTCTGAGTGTTTAATTGTTTGTATGTTTTTCATAGTCAATCCTTATAAAGTCAGGCCCCTTACTGCAAAGCAGTAAAGAGCCCAACATCGGAGGAAATTAATTGGGGTGACTGATTTCATCAACTGGGTCGGCTTCACCTTTGATGAAAAAGCTAGAGATATAAACAATCAAGCCCAACAAGAACACCAAGCCAGCGGCTTCACGCATCCAATAGAAGATTTCAAGTTTTTCTTGAACCACCATGAATGGCAAAGGTGCTTCGCCCATGCGCTGTAAATAGACTTGAACCACGCCTGCTGCGGTCAGGAACAAGGTGATGAACACCATCGATACAGTCATCATCCAGAAAGACCACATTTCAACCACTTGGGCCTTATTTGAATTGGCACGGCGACCGCGCAGTTTAGGCATGGCGTAAGAAATGATGGTCAGTACCACCATCACATAGGCGCCATAAAAGGCCATGTGACCATGAGCGGCGGTGATTTGTGTGCCATGAGTGTAAAAGTTTACAGGTGCTAAAGTGTGCAAGAAGCCCCACACACCTGCACCCAAGAATGCCATCACACCCGTACCTAGAGCCCAAAGTACGGCCACTTTGTTGCTGTGGCGTCTGCGTCTTTTGTTGACCATGTTGAAGGCGAATAAAGTCATCAAGAAGAATGGAATCGGTTCCAAAGCGCCAAATATGGAGCCCAACCATTGCCAGTAACCCGGGGTGCCGATGAAGAAGTAGTGGTGACCCGTACCGATGATGCCTGTAATCAAAGCCATGGCAATGATGACATACAACCATTTTTCAATCACTTCGCGGTCAACACCAGTGGTTTTGATCAGGACAAAGGCCAATAATGAACCGAGAATCAACTCCCAGACACCTTCTACCCATAAGTGAACAACCCACCACCAATAGTATTTGTCTAACACCAAGTTTTCTGGGTTAACAAAAGAGAACAGCCAGAGTACAACCAAACCCACCAAACCAGTCAATAAGACCATGTTAATCACGGTTTTCCTACCTGACAGGATGGTGACTGCAATGTTATAGAGAAAGCCTGCGCAAACCACAGCTATCCCTATCTTACCGATGGTTGGTTGTTCTAAAAACTCACGACCCATGGTCGGTAAAAAGCTGTTACCAGTGAGTTCGGCCAGTCGGCCGTATGGAATCAGTAAGTAACTCAGAATGATGATGACACCTGCACCTAAAAACACCCAAAAAAGGAGTTTTGCAAGTTTTACTGAGTGGAGTTCTCGCCCAGATTCTTCTGGCACCAAATAGTAACTGGCACCCATGAAACCGAAGAGTAACCAGACGATTAGCAGGTTGGTATGGACCATTCTGGCGATGTTAAAAGGGATATAAGGAAACAGGAAGTCACCCATGACGTATTGCAACCCTAGGATAACACCGAATAAAATTTGGCCAACGAAGAGGCCAATGGCAGCTATAAAATAGAGTTTTGCTACAGATTGAGATTGATATTTCATTTTGATGCTCCTTTATCCTTGAATGTTAGGCGGCCACTGCTCGGTATTGATACCGCTGGTGTACTCTAAAAAATCAGCCAAGGCATCCAGTTCTTCTTCTGTGAAGTTGAACTGCGGCATGCTGCGACGGCCTGGAATGCCATTGACGGGGCGGCTTTTGATGTAGGCTTTAATGGCTTCTTTGCTCTTGCCGAATCGCAAGTAAACATTGCCCAATTCAGGTGCAAAGTACGCACCTTCTCCTAACAATGTGTGACAACCAATGCAGTTGTTTTCTTCCCACAATCGCTTACCATGCTTGGCAGTTTCTGTCAGTGCTTCACGGTTGTCTCTATCGGGTAAGCGTTTATGGGTGTCTACCGTTAAAACGATAAACAGCAATATGAAAAATAAAGAACCACCATAGTAAATATTTCTGGCGACACTTTTGGTGAAAAATTCTTTCATGGAATCCTCCTGTCTTTGTTAAAAAAGATGCGAGGCAAAGTTGAAAATAAATATTGGGAAGAAATCAAAAGTATCGCAGACCGACGGTGTGAATCACGTTTTATGCTTGACAGTATGATAAGCCGGCCTACGATGGTTCCCATGATATTCATTTTTTACTCTACCTCACTTGACCTAGGTCAATTTGTGTAAACTAATTAAAAGTTGGCCTGTAACATGAACCAAACTTTATCCACGTCTTTACGAGCGCCTTTGCCGTCAAAGTGGGCGATTTTAAATAAGCCTTTTGTGCGTTTACTGAGTTTTTTAGCTACAGATAAATCCACTTCATTGCCTAAGTCAGAACTGCCATCTTCTACATTAAAGTCATGGAATAGTACCTGCCATTTAAAGCTGCCTGTGTTGAACTGACTGCCGATGAACGCATCCTCAATACCTGCTTGTGGGGTATTTAAAAATTGATCGGCCCAACCATTAAAGGCATGCAAAGTAGCCAAAGGTGTACGGAACATGGCACCTGACTTGTTGGCATCGCCAGTGAGGACTTCGTAGCCGGCGAGTAATTTCATCGGTTTGAACTGTATGCCAGCGTCTAAACGGTAATAGTTGGCGGTGTAGTTGACTGGGTTGTCTGCATTGTCGCTTTGTTGTGCAAATTCAGCTTTGAAGTTCAACGGCAAATCAGCACCTTTGTTACCCCATTCGAAGAACGCACCAGTAGTGGCAGTTGAAAAGGCGGCTGCATTTTCGTTGTCAATGTTGTAGTGGTATATACCGAGCTTACTGTTTTGATTCAGTTTGTTGCTGTAGTTAATCAAGAATGATTGATTGTCATGGTTGCCAGCAGCAACATCATCACCAAAAATACGGTGAACTTTATCAATGTAAGCGACAAATAAGCGGCTGTCATCAAAATTGAAATCCATACTGAATGAGTCGTATGTTTGTTCGTTTTGACGCCATGCCACGCCACCAACAAAGCGTTGGTTGTCTAACACTATGCGTTGACGACCCAATTTGAACTTGTTGTTATTGTGTTTAAACTGAACCCAGGCTTGGTTTACCTCTGTACCTGATGGGTCAGCGACAATTGGATATTCGCCACGATTCGGTGTGTTTCCCATGCCTGCATTGAAGTCGTCAATGCCTACTTCTGAAACATTGTCAGCTTCTAAAAACACCTGCCAACCATTGTAATCTTTTGTCAAATAGTTCAACCGTGTTAATAAAGTTGATGCGTTGGCATTTTTTGATTTGCCATCTTGGTCTACATGTTCAAAACGGTAACGCAACATTACATGTGCTTTACCTTCAGAAATGGCGTCACCAAAAGTGGCCGCTTGAACGGCATCATCTGCTTGCCCTAATGCGGGCAACAAGGCTAATAAATATAATGGCTTGAGTGTTTTTTTCAAGGATTAACTCCAGTGGTTAAATGATGGGGTGAATTGTGCTTTTTCTTTAAGGCAGTTGCATTGACCCAGGTCAACTTTTGGCAAAAGTTAAATAAATGTAAAACCACAGTGTGCTTTTTGTGGTTATATTGCCGTTTTATTGATGCGATAAGGGCCTTTGATGTTATTGAATTTGTAATACAGGGTGGGCTGTAAAACTGATTATTACTTGTGAAAAATTCATTTTTTTGAAACAATAGAGCCAGTTTAAAAATATAAAGAGTTATGGTTGACAGAGATGGCTTTCGCCCCAATGTGGGTATCATCTTGTTAGACGATAACGGACAAGTTTTCTGGGCAAAGCGCACCCGAGGGAACGGGTGGCAATTTCCACAAGGCGGCATAAATAATGACGAATCCGCAGAAGAAGCCATGTTCAGAGAGCTGTATGAAGAAGTGGGTCTACGTCCACAACATGTTGATGTGTTGGGTTGTACCCCAGGGTGGTTAAAATATGAGCTGCCTAAAAAGTTTCATAAGCGCGATTCTGATCCGTTGTTCGTTGGACAAAAACAAGTGTATTATTTGCTCAAATTGATTGAGCATGAATCTGTTGTAGATTTTAATAAAACAGATTCTCCTGAGTTTGAATCCTACCGTTGGGTTGATTTTTGGTATCCAGCGCACAATGTGATTCATTTTAAACGTCCAGTTTATAAACGCGCATTGAAACATTTGGAGTTTTTAATCGACGCAGTTTAACTTGAGTAAAAGGGTAAAGGCATGAGTATTGCAGTGGTGGTTACAGATCGTGACTGCAGTGGTTTGTGTCAAATGATTCAAGCAAAGTTGCCGGGTTTTTTGATTCAGCAGTGGCCCAATATTTCACGACCTGATTTGGTGGAGTTTGCCGTGTTGTGGCAACACCCTCAAGGCATTACTGAACAATTTAAAAACTTAAAAGCAGTGACATCTTTGGGTGCGGGTACTGACCATATGGACCATGATGTGGCTTTATCTGGTTTGCTTCAACTGCGGATTGTCACAAAATGTTTAAAGCAGCTGATGGCTCAATATGTGCTGTTGTACATCATGTCTGAATCTCGTCACCAGTTGGGGTACTACTCCCAACAACATCAAAAACAATGGCAGGTATTAGAGACTGAAGACATTCCTACCGTGGGATTTATTGGTCTGGGGGCTTTAGGTGGTTTTGTTGCTGACCGATGTTCTGATTTGGGGTTCAATACTTTGGCTTGGACTGCGCAATCTGAGCACCCCAATCATCAGTGTTTTCATGATAATGCGGGGTTCAAACATGTCATAGAACAAAGTGACTTTGTTGTCTTGTTGTTACCGTTAACAAACGAAACGCATCACATCATAAACGGCACTTCTTTGTCTTGGTTTAAAGACAGTGCCACATTAATTAATGTGGCTCGTGGCGCGCATGTTGATGAAATGGCATTGTGTGAGGCATTACAAAATAATCAACTTAAACATGCTGTTTTGGACGTGTTTGAAGCTGAACCGTTGCCTGCAGAAAGTCCGTTATGGCAATTGGACAATGTGACCATCACGCCACACGTTTCAGCTCGTTCTGATGCCCAACAAACAGCTGATATGGTTGTTGAATTATTTAACCAATATGTCCTTGGCGATTCGGAAGCCTAATCTTGGGTCAGTGAAGTCTTGTTTGGCTTTTATTCTGTGTTGAATGCGATAGTCTGATTTGCTGCTGGCCCAATGTCCACCGCGAATGACACGCTCTTCACAGCCGGCGTTAATCCATGCGGTGTTGTCACTGGGTGCTCGCACATATGAATCATGCCAACAATCTGCCACCCATTCCATCACGTTGCCACTTAAATCATTTAAGCCATATAGGTTCGGCAGAAAATGAGCAGTGGGTGCCGGCCCCCAAAAGCCATCTTGGTACTCAGTAAAACCTTCACGCCAACGGATGCGGCTTTTGTTCAATTTATCTTTGGCACCAGAAAAGTTTCCCATCACCTGGACTGGGTCACTGTTACCCCACGGGTAACGGTAATCGTGACCCATGCCTAATACGTATTCAAATTCATTTTCAGAAGGCAAACGATAGGCTGCTCCTGTTTGTTTAGCCAGCCATGCAGCATAAGCCAAGGCATCATTGACGGATACATGAATAACGGGCAAGTCTTGATCTGCATTTTTTCCTTGGTAGTCATGTCGCCAGTTGATGCCGTGTTTGGCTTTGAAACGTCCACTTCTTGGGTCGTAAATCTGAGAGATGTTTTTTTCCTCAGCAGTGGTAATGTATTGCGTGCTGTTTATGAATTGAGCAAATTGAGCAACGGAAATTTCAGTTTTACCAATCGCAAAAGCTTTGGTGATGGTTACTTGATGTGCCGGCTTTTGATGAGACGGTCCTTGTCGATCGCCCATAGTGAAACTTCCGACAGGAATGACAACCAATTCAGGTCCTAATTGTCCATTGGCCAAATAGTCTTGGGTAGGGTCTAGGGGGTTTAAGCGACCGTATGTCTGTGTTTTGTTGTAAAGTGCTTGATAGCCATTTATTTGGTCACTTTGAATGTTCAGGGCTGATAATTCGGCCAGCAGGTTTTTGGCTCGAGCTAAATTCAATTGATCAATTGCCAAATAAAATTGGTTGTCTAAATAAGTGAACCGGTCTTGTTTTTGTTGGTATATGGCGTCAACGGTTGCTAATGTTTCTGGGTGGGCTGAATCAATGGTTTGTGCAATGGCTAATTGTGATTCTGCTATTTCATAATCATTTTCATCTGCCGAACGAAAAGCCTGTTCTGTTAAATCCATGATTGCCAAGTTTTTTATTCTTTTTATTTCTGGATGGTTGTTGTCAATTTGTTCTGCAGCAATCAAGGTATGAACCAGATCCTGTTGGTTTTGCGCACTAAAAAGACCTTCACTTAATTGTTGTGCGGCTTGTTTGCTTAACTTTTCTAAAGTGTAAAACGTACCAATTTTTGTGGTGTACTGTTGAATTTTTTCATCATCAGGATTAATGGTTTTCAATCGTGCTGTGAGGTCAGTCAGGCGTTGAGTTTGATAATTGGTAGCAGCTTCTTCAGCTGCAGCATAAAGACGGGCTTCTAATGTGGTCATCATGACCTGACTTTCCTCGGTGTCCAAACCAGCCTTTTGTGCTTGGAGCAAATAAAACAATGCGTTTTGTTGTTCGGGGAAAAAATCATGATCTTGTTGATGTGCTGTTTGGGCAAACTGCCACAAATCATCTACAGTCAGGCCAACCAAGTCGTAATCATTTTTATTTTCTAACCAGTCAGGGATTTTTACCTGTTCAATCACTGTGGCAGGTAAACTGATCGGCTTAGATTCTACTTCGACTGTTTCTGTTAACTCTACTGGTAGCGTTGCCACTGGTTGAGTAAATAAATCAGGGCTGATTTTGAGGTAATAAAGGCTGGCGATTAAGCCAAGCCCTAACAGCATCATAAACAGTTCTTTGAAGCTTAGTTGTCCCATGCGTCAGTTGCACTGCTGTGTTTGCACATGACAGATTCTGCCTTTGGTTTCAGGCGATATGCCTTCAGGGCTTTGCATCAAATATTGTTTAAATAAATGTTTGGTTTCTCTCAGAGTAGGGTTGTTTGTTGTTTTTTCACATGACACTTCCATAGACTCATCAATCATGTGATAACCGTCATGATTGGTTACAGGTGAAATGAGGTAATGTGGTACCACAGCCCTGAAAATCTGGTCATCTTGGATGGTTTCATTGCTGCTGTTGACATGGATGTGCGTGGCTGTTTGTAGGTCAGAATCATGTGTGTAAGCCAGTCCAGCTATTTGTAGCCAATGCCCATTGGCTGTCCAACCAGAAACACTGTGATTTAATATGGCTTGTAGTGTTTTACCGTTGATTTCAATTAACCTTAAATCTGATGGGTAAGGAAACATTTCTTCCAAATGTTTTTGGGTGATGCTGTCACCTGCAGGAATATTTTGGTTAAGTCGAATTGAGCCCGAATTCAGTAACGCGATGTCAGCGCCACAGCTTTTGAATGGCGCCAAAGCCAAATCTGCCAATAAACTTCCTAAATTAGTTTCAAAACGCCTGATTTCTGTCTCTTCAGCAATCAGTTTTACCTGTGTTTTCCCTAATTCTGTGGCCAAACATTGTTCGCTTTCGTGTTCTATTTTTCGACAATAAGCATGATCAATGCTTTGATTCAGTGCGGCAACCCAGCGTGCCGTTTTTGGGTCTTCTTGGATGTTATGGTCTAAAGGTACAATAATGGGTTGTTCAATTGAAACCCCGCCATTTGACTGGCTGATCTCAACCACAGCAGCAGAGGCGGCATCGGCATCGGCTTTGATGATCCATCGGTCATTAACGGCTTCTAATTGTGCAAAATGTTCATGACCACCAAAAATAACGTCTGGCCTATATGACAAAGGTAATTGCATCATCGCCACATCATCTTGAAGCCATTGGTGTGTCAAAGCAATGACCACATCGGCCCCTTGTTCTCGCAGTGCGGGTACATACTTTTCAGCAGTTGCCGCAAAACCATCAAAAGACTCAATAAAATCTGGGTGTTGCATGTCGGTGGTGAAAGAAAAAATTCCCACGTTCAAATCACCATAAGTTTTGATGATGCTGTTTATGACGTGGTCATTTTTGTTGAAACCGGTTTGCCAGTTGATGTTAGAATCAAGCCAGGTGAATTCACTTTTGTTTAATAGCCCCTCCATTAATGGTGTGTATTTGGCTTTGCTTTTATCAAACTCATGGTTACCAAATGTGACAACCATGTCTTGGTCAAATTCATCAAATGCACCATCTAAATGGTTCATGATTTGAATCATTGAGGCACCATTGTCTTGTTTGCTGGCGAAAGAAGGGTGTAAAAAGTCTCCTGCATGTAATAACAGGACGTGTTCGTATTCTGATTGCAGTTTTTTCCTCAATGCACGCACGCGTGCCAAGCCACCAGTTTTGCCTGCATCAATACCAGCAGTACGGTAAACATCGTTGATTGAAATCACTGCCAAACTAGAAGCTTGAACAGCGGGTTCAGGTTTTTGACTTGCATGTTGGCAAGCAGAAACTACAATGACCACACAGGTCAAAAAAATCTTAGGAAATTTCATGAGCAATATCTTAACAAATTATCAATGGATAGATGAACCAGAACAGGCAGCTAATTTAGCATCTGTTTGTGACAATGGCATGTTTTATGCGATAGATACTGAGTTTGAGCGCAGTCGAACTTATTATATGAATCCGGCATTGTTGCAGGTTTGTGTGAATGGGCGTGCATATTTAGTGGATTTGTTGGACCAACAGGTGGCTCCAATGATGTTTCGCGCCATAAAAAAAGTGATTTTGCACTCGGGATCAGAGGATTTGTATTTATGGCACCAATTAACAGGTAGCTTACCTGATGCCTTGTTTGATACGCAGGTGGCTGCTGCTGCAAGTGGGTTTGGATTGCATTACTCATATCAAAACTTAGTAAAAGATTTACTTGGAATTGAATTGTCAAAGGCTGAAAGCCGTTCAGATTGGTTGAAACGGCCATTAACAGATGCTCAAATTGATTATGCGATAGAGGACATTGCTTACTTGCCTGAATTGAAAGGTCTTTTGGAGGCTAAAATGGAATCCAAAAGTACGCGGCCCTTGTTTGATGAGTTGATGTCACAACAGTTGGCAAATGTCACTGTTGATTTGCATGCAGAAAAAGTGTTTCAAAAAATGGTTAAGTCACAAAGGCTGCCAATTGCTGCACAAAAGAAACTTTGGGCTTTGTTAGGGTGGCGTGAGCAACAGGCAGTAGATAGAAACAAACCCAGAAATTGGATTCTCAATCCACAACAGTTGTCAGACATGGCTGTCAAGGTGAAAAGCAAACAGGATATGTTTCAATTGGGCTTACACCCCAATATGTTGAGAATACATGCAGACCATTTACTGAAACTTTTAAAAGGTGCGCAGGACATAGAAGAAGCGGCATTGCCGGTGATGGTAAAGCTTAAAAGTCAACAGGGTGAAGCTTTAACACAAATGAAAAACACCTTGAACCAACATTGCGAATCTTTGGGCATTGAACCGGCATTAGTCGTTAATGTTGCTGGACTGAAGCGTTTGGCATTTGAAAACAAAACTTTAAATGATTTGGCCACCTGGCGAGCCATCCAATGAAGGCAAAGGAAGTGCATTATCGTTGTTTAGAAAGCATGTACCAAGCTGCTCCTTTTAATGCTTTGTTTATGCCAAATTTGAGCGTCAATGAGGGAAGGGCCGATATCAGCATTGAACTGACTGAACAATACCATCATGCCGGTGGTGCCGTTCACGGGTCTGTGTATTTTAAAATGCTCGATGATGCGGCATTTTTTGCTGCCAATTCAATCGAACCTGATTATTTCGTCCTCACAACTTCGTTTACAACCTACCTGACTCGGCCTGTTTCAACCGGAAAAATGATTGCTAAAGGTCGTGTGGTGAACAAAAATCGCAGCCAAATAATAGCTGAAGCCGTGGTGTATAACGAACATGACAAAGAAATAGGTCGTGGAAATGGTATCTTTGTGCGCTCTAAAAATAAATTAGTTGATGTGAACGGTTATAATTGTGCTTTAGATTGACGTTTAGTATCTGATAAGCCATGAACCAGCAACAATTTGACCAAGTGGTGACTTTTTTGAAGTCACTACAAGATGACATTTGCCAACAACTGGCATCCATAGAATATAAAAAATCCTTCCAAGAAGATGCTTGGCAACACAGCAATGGCGGTGGCGGCCGAACCAGGGTGCTTAATGGTGAAGTTTTTGAACAAGCAGGTGTGAATTTTTCACATGTTAAAGGTGATGCGCTGCCGGCAGCCGCAACGGCCAAACGGCCTGAAATGATTGGACAAGGTTTTGAAGCTTCGGGTGTGTCATTGGTGGTTCACCCTGATAACCCGTTCATACCAACATCCCATGCCAATGTCCGGGTGTTCAGAACGGTTCCTAAAGGTGATGAAAAAAGCCATTGGTGGTTTGGAGGTGGTTTTGATTTAACGCCTTACTATCCTTTTGATGATGACATCAGACATTGGCACCAAGTGGCTTATGATGCGTGTAAGCCTTTTGGTGATGATGTCTATAGTAAATTCAAAGCGTGGTGTGATGATTATTTCTACCTCAAACACAGGGACGAGACACGCGGTGTGGGTGGTTTGTTTTTTGATGACTTGAATGAATGGGGTTTTGATAAAAGCTTTGCGTTTATTCAAGCGATTGGTCAAGCTTATTGTGAAGCCTATGTTCCCATAGTTAAAAGGCACAAGGGCAGTATATTTGATAATGAACACAAAGACTTTCAAAAATACCGCCGTGGCCGTTATGTTGAATTTAACTTGGTGTATGACCGTGGTACTTTGTTTGGCTTACAGTCAGGTGGGCGCACTGAATCGATTTTGATGTCATTGCCACCTGAGGTTTCATACCGTTACAACTACCAACCCGAAGCGGGCACTCAAGAAGCCAAACTGTATGATTACCTCAAGCCACATGATTGGCTGGGCCTCAATAAGTGACAGTGGTTGATTCATCGAAAAAAGTACTTTGGCAGCTGTTTCAAGACAAAAAAGCGCAGTATGACGTCAGAACGCGACATTTACATGAAGGTGGTAAGCCGAAGTTCATTAATGAATTGATCAAAGAGTCTTCACCTTATTTACTCCAGCATGCACACAATCCTGTTGATTGGATGGCATGGGATGAAGCTGCATTTGACCGTGCCAAGGCAGAAAATAAACCGATATTCTTATCCATAGGTTACGCCACTTGTCACTGGTGTCATGTGATGGAACATGAAAGTTTTGAAGATTTGGCCGTGGCTGAATTTTTGAATCAACATTTTATTTGCATCAAGGTCGATCGAGAACAGCATCCGGTGGTCGATGATTTTTACATGACGGCTTTACAGCTGATTGCAGGGCAAGGTGGTTGGCCGATGTCATCATTTTTGACACCTGATGCCGAGCCATTCATGGCCGGCACTTATTTTCCACAACCCCGATTTTTGGATTTAATACAACAAATCAAAAGCTTATGGAATGAGCAACAAGAAAAATTAACAGCACAAGGTCAGCGAGTCAAAAAGACCGTGAAGCGTTACTTGTCTGTTGGTGTGTCTGAATCACAAGTTTCTATAGATTGGCTGAACCAAGCGTCTGAGCAGTTGTGTGCCGAATTATTAAACATGCATGATGGTCAAAACGGTGGTTTTGGTGGTGCGCCCAAGTTTCCTCAAGAAGCTTGGCTCCAATTTCTTATGTACCAATATGTGGACAGCTGTGATGAAGACGTAGCGGTTGCATTGAAGCTGACATTGAAAAAAATGCAACAAGGTGGCATTCATGACCATTTGGCGGGTGGTTTTCATCGTTATTGTGTCGATGAAGATTGGTTGGTGCCGCATTTTGAAAAAATGCTTTATAACCAAGCCCAGCTGCTTCAATTATATGCCCAAGCAGCAGTGGTGTTTGATGAGGCGAGCTTTGCAGAAACGGCGAGGCAAATAGTGGCATTTGTCAGCACTGAAATGTTGAGTGCGCAAGGTTTGTTTTATTCGGCCTTGGATGCAGACAGTTTAAATGACCGAGGTGAATTGGTCGAAGGCGCCTATTATGTGTGGTCTTGGCATGAACTGAAAGGCGTTTTGACTGAAACTGAATTTGCTTGGTTAAGTACTCATTTTGCCGTTTTTCCTGGTGGTAATTTTGAAGGTCAAAATGTACTTTTTCAACGTGATTTAGAGGTTTTCGAAGATCAATTTCCAAGTATTAAAAATAAATTGATTGCTGCCAGAGCAAGTAAAGCTCGGCCTTTGACTGATGACAAAGTGATTGTTTCTTGGAATGGCATGATGATAGAAGCCTTGGCTCGTGCTGGGGTTTTATTGAAGGATGTCGGTTTTATCAGTTTGGCTCAAAGTGCCTATGATCATTTGTGGAATTTACATTGGCACGAAGGCCAGCTGAGGCGTGTCTCACAGTCTGGACAGCGTAACAGCACTCAATCAGTGTTGAGTGATTACAGTAATTTAGCAGCAGCGGCTTTGGCGTTGCATGATGCAGTTGCTGATGAATCACCGCGGGCTTA
Organism: Marinicella rhabdoformis; assembly: GCF_009671245.1. Lineage (NCBI taxonomy): Bacteria > Pseudomonadati > Pseudomonadota > Gammaproteobacteria > Lysobacterales > Marinicellaceae > Marinicella > Marinicella rhabdoformis. The sequence continues at coordinate 184,243 of NZ_VTFS01000003.1, read as the reverse complement.
TGATGAAGATGCTGAGTTGTTGCTGTCTTTAATTAAAGAAAAATTTTGGTATCTAGGCGTTTTATACCAGTCTGAAGCCACAGGCAATGCTGAGACAATGCATGCTTGGCAACCTCAGGTAGTGAATGCCAAAGATGGTGCCACGGTTTCGGCAACGGCCAAAATGTTACAAGTAATCAGTCTATCAGATCAAAACCACACACAATGGTTTAATCAAATTTTAGCAGGTCATGTGGCATCTATTGCACAGCAAAATACGGCACATGCTGGATTGTTAACTGCCTATTTGCAGTCTAAAAGTCACACAATTGGGCAAAAAAAGATCAATAAAGAGGGCATTAAAATAACGCTAATAAATGTTGAGAATAGTTGGAAAGTGTCCATTGAATCTCTAATGCCCTGGACCTTACAAGGTGTACAGCTGTGTAATGGTGAAGCGGTTATATCACCGTATTCTAGGGACAAAAATTGTTTTATTGTCAGTCCGACTTTAAAGCGGCAGCCTTTGCTGTTGTCTTGGCAATTGTGCGACGACAAACAGTGTTTGCCGCCGCAAAGCCTAAAGCTTTATTTGTATTAGTTACAGCCAAACATATTGCCGGCAGGTCGCGTCAGGGGTTCAATATCATAGCCACCAGTGCCATAGGCGTTGTCTGTACTTTGATAGGTCATGCTGCCTTCAAAGCAAGACAGTTTAAATTCTGCACTACCCCATGGTTCTATGACTACGTCATTTGGGTTGAAGTTTGCACCAAACATGGTGCCACTAGCGGTTGAAATGTTATTGAAGTTAAGAGTCACTCCAGAGTCAGTGTCTGTAATTTCACCTTGCATGTCTACAAACCACTTTTTATCACCCTCTGGACTGAAGCTGTACCACAGCAAAGCAGCTCGGTTGTCTTCAAGGATTTGGATGTGATAGCCCACGCCCGCACGATCTGCATTATACCAAGAGCCAGTATACGATGGTGGTTGGTTGGGAGCCACAGGAGGCAACAGGACTGAGCCAATACCGTCCATAAATAAATCACTGTAAAATCCTGCCGCAACACTCAAGGGATCCCAAGTGGTGCGGAATTTTGAACCATCTGGATAGGTGAATTTAACGGCAGCATTACGGTACCAATACTGTAATCCAATGGGTTGAGCCAAACTGACGCCACCACTGAACACCATTTCTATTTCGCCTTTGTTTTGTAGACTGATGTTGTCTGGATTAAAGTCCGGGCCGAATATACCGCCTGAAACAGCAGTAAGCGGGGTTTTTAATAGGTTGCCTGAATAATTGTTTTGACCAGTGAACCAGTCTTGTTGACCATGTTCATTGAAACTATAGAAAGTCATCCAAAAATTTTCAGAATCCAATACTTCTAAGCTGATGCCTTCACCAGCGCGATCAGGTGCATAGTAGAGTCCGGTTGCGGCGACTCGGGCTGGTACGTCGTTGATTGATTGGCTGCCCAGTCTTACAGATAAAGTGTTATCAAACCCACCGTTGATGCCTAAACTGCCATCTGTGCTTTCATAATTTTGCCATTGACCGTCTGACCAAGTAACCACAGTCGCAGGATTCCCATCATTGACTTGATTTAAAAGGTCGGTAACTACAAAACGCCAAGTCAGTTCATCTCCTTGTGTGTATGATAAGTTTTCATCAATGGTTACATCAGTGACAAAGGTATCGTCTTTATACAAACCATAGCTCTTCCATGTGTTTGTCTTTTGATTGAGCCACTCCCCATTTTCAAAATTAAGCGTTACGGGTTGGCCATTTATTTGTGCTTGGATAACTGGGTCGATTCTTAAGTTTATTCCAGTTAAACCGCTGGCTTCACCTTCGGCATTTCGGATACGCATGGGTTTATCAAAACGCAATAGCATTTGGTATTTTTTACCAGGTTTTATGCGGTCAATTCGATTTTCAAATAAGTCGCGCGTATTTTGATCAATAGTGTCCCACTCTGCATCATAAACAACGGCATCAATTTCAGGGTCAATCAAACGCATTTGAACTGCTGAAGGAGGGCCCGCTTGCCCATACCAAGTGGCCACAAATGTTTTGGCTAAATTTTCTCTCACCCTTCTGATTTCCGACTCTGGAAGAATAAAACCATCATGCCCGTCATTACCAAATCCACCGTAGTCAACGCCACCATTACTTGGTTCAATTTCTAATGTCCAAGAAGGTACTTCATAAGTATAGCCAAAGTATTCATCGGTGGCACCAATGCCACCACCAGGCGCAGAAGGGACGTTGACATAGTTTTTATTGCCGGGCATTTCCTTGTGGTAGCTTGTAAAGTCAGACAACAGTCGACCTTGTAAAATGTTTCTGTTTTGGTTGAAAGTCAAGGTTGAAAAATGGACCAAAGAAAAAGAATGGACATCTGTGTACACTCTTAAGTGATCAGGGTCTAATAAATTGACTGAGTCTCTGCGAGCAATGGATTCGGGCTCAGAAAAGGCCTCAATGCCACGGTGAACAATAGATGTGGGATCGCCTGATGACCGTGGGTTATTGGAGTTTTCAGTAAAGGCCCAATATGGGTCGTTATTTCTGTTCAGATCTATGCCAAACAAATGATCTGACCGGGTTGTTAGCACTTCATCTACATTGCGCATGTTTTTGCGCCGCATGCGCCCATCACGAGGTCCACCTTGGTTGGAATAGTAGTTGCTGGTTGGGTAACGCTGGGTTTGTAAAAATCCATCTATATTATTAACAGGTATGATGACTATTTGTGTGTTCTCTAATAAAAATTGGTGAATTGATTCATCATTTCTGTTGTCATGAAGTAACTCCATAACACCCGTGGCCGTTTCTGGTGACTGCCATTCACGTGCATGTATGCCTGCATTCATTAACATGCCACCTTCGGGCACACCATATTGCGTCAGTTGGTTTTCATCGCTTAATCGATAGGCCCATATGTCTCTTCCATCAATGGTTTGGCCAATAACATGTGCAGTGACATGAGGGTTTTCATCTGTGATTTGCATGTGTTTGCTGTGCAAGCCATCATAAGTTCTGAACCCGTCAAATGGCTCAGGTGTGTCAACTGGAACAGGAACAGGGTAGCCCAGACCAAGCGTACCATTCTGTTCAGTCCAGTGGGTGATTTGTTGTGTGTGCCCTAAACCAGCAGATGAAACCAAAAGTGCAGCTATCAGGGATTGTTTATATTTAAAACTCATGAATGGCCTCCATTTTTTCGATGCGCTTGAATATAAATTGAGCGGCTTCGTTTTGATTGTGTTTAAAGCTCAAGCGAATTTTTGACTTAACGGCTTCAGACGTGGTCGTGTTGTGAATTTGTTCCATTTTTTTCCAAAGCAAAGGGTCATTACTCTTTGAGAGCACATAAGCCGCCCCTTCAGTTGTTGACTCTTTGGTTAATTTATCCAATAGGTAATCTGCCACTTTGTTTTGGTTGATGTGTGGTGTCAGCAAAGTCACTATAAAATTGGGGTTGGCTTTGCTGTCGATGTCTCGGGTCAATAAATCTATACTTTGCTGTTGTGGGTATTCTTTGGCGATCAAACGATAAGTCCGTTCTGCTTGTTGTTTGTTAACAGAGCCCAATGCCCAAGTGGCGAATTCAATGTCAGCAGAAACAACAACCAGGTCAGCTAATGTGGTGTGCAAAACACTGGGAATGTGTGGTGAACGATAAAAAGCCTGTTTCACATGTTTTAGTTGATTGTTTGTCGCTACTTGAAAGGCATTTTTAATGCCCAATTGAACGGGTCTGATGTGGCCCGTTTTATGGTTCAGTAATTGCTCAAGCGCTTCAACCACATTGGATGGGTTGTTGATTATGTTGCTGGCCTGTGATTGAGCGTTTTTCATTGACCAAATATTCAATACACCGTTGGCTTTGGCACTGATATTAAACAGCTCAATCGGTGCATGCCCGTGGTATTTCCCTTCAGGGTGGTTTTTAAACGTTTTTGATTGATGCAAGCTCAGTTTTTCAAGTAATGGTAAGAAGTGGTTGTCCGGTGGCGTGGTGGCCAGTTGATTAAGCAAGGCATACAGTTGAAACTCTTTTTCTAAGTCATTGAGTTTTTTCGAAATCAGCCAGTTGTTCAAAGTTTTCAATGGTTGCTTGTCTGTAAATATGCTTGTGACCAATGGACTGCTTTGTGTTTGATGTTCCTTCAGAAATTGTGCAATTTCATCATCAGAATACAAACTGGAATGAACGTTTCCGCAGCACAGGATAATGAATAAAATATAATATTTCATGGTTAATCTTTGATTGGATTAGTCATGATTATAAACGATAAGCTTCGTAAGCTCAATGTGTCAGAGCAACCTACTTTGGTGGTCTCAAATTAGGTAAATGCCGATCCACCCATTCCTCAATAATGATGTGCGGCTGAATGTCATCTATGTGTTTTTCAGCAGATTTGAACTTCATTGGTTTCCACACAAAGCGACTCAATCCTAAATACTCTGAAATAAAGGGCTGGAGGTTTGAGAAAAATGAATCCCGGAATACCAGAGCACGAACTTTATGATTGCAGTTGGTATCAAAGGTGTCATTGTATTTGACCTTTTTTTGTAGAGGTGTTTCAGCACAATCACTGAATTCAGGTAAGCTTCTGGTTTCTGGAAATTGTTCAATGGTGCCATTCATCATGGCTAAATCACCAGCATGTGGGGCGTTTGACTTGAAATCGGTCCAAGGCCTGAGGTTGGGGTGAATGTGTTGAGGAAAAAGTTTTTCTAATACTTTGGCAATTTCGAGTTGTACTAAGTTGGTGGCAAAATCTGTCCAATGGGTGTCGTTTTTCAGGAACATTTGTTGTTGTTTTTTACCCTCAATCAAGTTTTGAGTTAAATCTAAAAAGTTGATTTCAGGGTGTGTTTTTAATGCTTGTGCAAGTTGTGTTTTAAGGTTTTGTTGATTGATGGGCTGGTATTTTTTGGGTAAGTACTCTGGATAAACATAATGTTTAGATGGTGCTATGACAAATAAGTATTCAATATTTTGGTCAGCAAGCCATGTTTGTTTTGATTTGATGTTGTTAACGAATTGTTTCAGTTGTGACGGTGAGAATTGTTTGATGTTTCTGAAATCACCAATCACATCATTACCATCTTTGTCATTATAGAATAACCAACCAGGCTCTGAACCAAATATAACTTGTTCTACAACGGGATCTTTCACCCAAGTTTTCAGTTTTCTGTATTGGTTAACCCAGACAGGCCTGAACCCGAAATGGTCTTTGTAATAGGATTCAAATTGATTCGGATATGATCTCACTTCAGTCAATGTCTGCGGCCACTTTGGCCGTTGTTCAAGCCGCCTTTTTTCGAACTCAATTTGGCCATAACCGGGGGAGGCGAAGTTTTTAATTGGAGCTAAAAACAGCACAACAATGAAAAAGCAGAGGGTCAATATCAGGTTAAATTGGGTGTGATTCATATCAAAACCTGAAATAAATGAATGGGTTGTATGTATTTGCTGAGACCAACACCACTGACAATAGTAAAAGACTTGAGACGAGGGCTGTTCTTGCGTATTGCTGTGTAATGGAAAGAGAGGTGGCTGGTGCGATGCTGAATTGTTTTGCGACAGGTGATGCCAGTATCAAAGCCAATGTTGCAACAACATAAAATTGATTGCTGAAAAAGTAATTCCAGCTGTAATAAGTGGCAGTTTCACTGCCGGTAAACATGATATTTAAAAGCCCTAAAGCATCAGGCAAGCCTTCAATTCGGAAAAACACCCAAGCAACCAACACAACCAGACAAACATAAACGTGCCGGATGATTCTGGGTGTTTGGATTATCAACTGACCAACCCCTAAACGTTCAATCACCAAGAAGGCACCATGAATCATGCCCCAAATAACAAAATTCCAACTGGCACCGTGCCACAGTCCACACAGGAAAAATACCAAAAATAAATTCAAATATGTTCGCCAAGAGCCTTTTCTGTTGCCGCCCAGCGGAATGTAGAGGTAGTCACGAAACCAGCCCGATAAAGACATGTGCCATCGACGCCAAAATTCTTGAATACTTTGTGCAACATATGGGTAATTAAAGTTTTCTAAAAAGCGGAAGCCAAACATGCGCCCCAGTCCAATGGCCATATCAGAATAGGCTGAAAAATCAAAATAGATTTGTAGGGCGTAACAAGTCATGGCTATCCAAGCCAATGACAAGCTGATTTGTTCCTGAGGTAAGGCCAAAATGTCATCTGCCACCACCGCCAAAGTGTTCGCAATCAGTAACTTTTTTGCCAAACCAAAAACAAAACGTTCGACGCCTGAAACAAACATTGGAAGACCAACTGTTCTCGATTTTAATTGTTCGGCAATGTGTTTGAAACGAACAATTGGGCCGGCTATTAATTGTGGAAACAGGCTGATAAACAAACCCAAGTTGAGCGGATTGCGTTCGGCTTTGACTTCTTGGCGGTAAACATCCACTAAATAGGACAGGGCTTGGAAAGTAAAAAAAGAAATACCCAGTGGCAGGTGAATGTCTTGATCAAATGACCAGCCAAATTGTTCAGCAAAAAACTGGCTGTATTTAAAAAACAACAGGGGCAATAAATTCAACGACACCCCAAAAGCCAGCCACAGTTTTTTATGTTTGGCATGATCAATGGTTAAGCCCATCAGGTAATTGGTCACAATGGATGCCAGCATCAACAGCACATACTGCAATTCACCCCAAGCATAAAAAAACAAGCTGAATATCAACAGCAGGGTATTTTTTAGAGGCCTCGGCGTCAGACTATATGCCAAGAGGCAAACAGGTAGAAAAAGAAACAGAAATACAGGGGATGTGAACAGCATATCGGCAGTAATTGTAATCCTTGTCATTAAATTAGCAAGGTCAATAATTAACAAGCAGGTGAAAAATTTATTTAAAGTCGCTACAATCGCTGCTTTGATTATTGACGAGCAGGATGGATTTCGAAACGATTTCAATGGGCGAATACGCCGAACGTTCTTATTTAGATTATTCCATGTATGTGGTTTTGGATCGCGCTTTACCTTTTGTGGGTGATGGGTTGAAGCCCGTACAGCGACGCATCATCTATGCCATGAGCGAACTGGGCCTGTCGGCACAATCCAAGCACAAAAAGTCTGCCAGAACCATTGGTGATGTAATTGGTAAATTCCATCCACACGGTGATTCTGCTTGTTATGAAGCCATGGTTTTGATGGCTCAAAACTTTTCATATCGCTACCCATTGGTGGATGGACAGGGTAATTTTGGTTCTCCAGATGATCCTAAATCCTTTGCCGCCATGCGTTACACAGAGTCACGCCTGACAGCCTATGCGAAAACCCTGTTGGCAGAGATTCCACACGGAACAGTGGATTGGGGGCCTAATTTCGATGGCACCCTAAGTGAACCTTTGTGGCTGCCTGCACGGTTGCCTAATTTGTTATTGAATGGCACTTCTGGCATTGCTGTGGGCATGGCAACCGATGTGCCGCCTCATAATTTGACAGAAGTGGCTAATGGTGTGTTGCATTTATTAGATAATCCTCAGGCTGAGATTGAAGAACTTTGTGAGCACATTCAAGGGCCAGATTATCCAACCAAAGCGGAAATCATCACACCACGTGAAGACATCATTAACTTTTATAAAACAGGCCACGGCAGTGTGCGTATGCGGGCGGTTTATGAAAGAGAAGGTAATGACATCGTGGTAACGGCTTTACCTCATCAATGTTCGGGTAGTAAGGTTTTGGAGCAAATTGCTGCTCAAATGCGCAATAAAAAATTGCCAATGGTCAGTGATTTGCGTGATGAATCAGACCATGAAAACCCGGTCAGATTGGTGATTACGGCACGTTCAAATCGTGTTGACTTTGACGGCATCATGAGTCATTTGTTTGTCACAACAGATTTAGAAAAAACCTATAAGGTCAACATGAATGTGATTGGTCTCGATCGCCGGCCTCAAGTCAAAGATTTGCGCATGATTTTGACCGAATGGCTGACTTTCCGGACAGAAACTGTACGCAGACGTTTGCAGCACCGTTTGGATAAAGTCGATGCCCGTTTGCATATTTTAGAAGGGTTGTTGGTTGCTTATTTGAACTTGGATGAGGTGATTCGAATCATTCGAGAAGAAGAGCACCCGAAAGAACAGTTGATGGCCACTTTTAAATTGACTGAAATTCAGGCTGACGCCATTTTAGATACACGTTTGCGAAATTTAGCGCGTTTGGAAGAAATGAAAATTCGCACCGAGCAAAGCGAATTAGAAACTGAAAAAGCCGGTTTAGAAGGCACATTAAAGTCTCGTGCAAAAATGAAATCTTTGATTAAAAAAGAAATCATTGAAGACCGTGACACCTATGGTGATGTGCGCAACACGGCCATCATGACCCGCGAAGCGGCTGCAGTCTTTGATGAAACCACTTTGGTGCCGAGTGAGCCCAGTACCATTATTTTGTCAAAAGCGGCTTGGATTCGAGCGGCAAAAGGTCATGATATTGATGCCGCGTCATTGAGCTATAAGCCCGGAGATGAATACCAAGATCATGCACATGGACGAAGTAATTTAATTTCAGTGTTTTTGTCAGCTGATGGTAGGGCTTTCAGCCTGGCCACACACACCATGCCTTCTGCACGTGGGCAGGGTGAACCTTTGACTACAAAATTTTCATTCAAAAACAACATGCTGCCTACCAGTGTCACCTGTTTAAAACCTTCAGAAAAAGTTTTAATGAGTTCTAATGCTGGATATGGGTATTTTGGTTTAGTTGAAAACTTGCACAGCAAGATGAAAGCAGGTAAAAAAGTGCTCAGTGTGCCTGCGGGATTTGTTGCGATGAAGCCCAAGCACATTGCCTCAGAAATTGATGCCCATGTGGTGTGTGTTACCAGTGCCGGCTATATGCTGGTGTTTCCTTTGGATGAATTGCCTGAATTAGCGAAAGGCAAAGGCAACAAACTGATCAATATTCCTGCCAAACGATTAAAAGCGGGTGAAGAGTGGTTGGCCGATGTTTTAGTCATCACTTCAGAGCAAAGTTTCTTGGTGCATGCAGGCGCCCGATATATTCGCTTTAAGTGGAAAGACTTAGTCAACTATTTGGGGACTCGTGCTAAACGTGGTAGTCTGTTACCTCAAGGTTTCAGAAATGTGGACAGGTTAGAAATTGAAGTGGCAGAAGACTAAAGTTTCGTTGTTATTAATGTGGCAAGGCACAGTTGTTGCCTTGCCCGACATTCCCAGCTTCACAAACTGTCCAGACATCATTCACAATTCAGGCTTTCAAAATCAATCGCAAGCCAGTAATGGCCTTGGGGGTGTTTATCCTGGTCCTTTAACAAATCAAATTACTGTTGATCAAGTCAACAGAACTTATTACAGCTACATTCCCAGTCAATACAACCCCAACACGGCCTTTCCTGTACTCATGGTGCTTCATGGTGCAGCGGCACCTGGTCAAACAGCACAAGCTGCCTTGGCGATGAGAAACTTTTGGCAGGCGACAGCAGAAACATACCAAATGATTCTGATCGCACCGGTGGCTTCAGGTTCTCAAGGTTGGGTTCCAGGAACTGATGCATCCATATGGGTCACAATATTGAATCAAACTGAAAGTGATTATAACATTGAAACTACACGGTATTATGGTTGGGGTTTTTCAGCGGGTGGTCATGTCGGTCATTGGTTTTATTTGCTTAACAGTGAGTATTTTGCGGCCTATGCTGTCAATGCAGGTGTATTAGAAGCCTATGCAGGCTTGTCTTACCCGCTGAGTGCTACACGGCAACTTCCCATTATGGAAATGGTTGGAACCACTGATGCTTTATATTCATACACTTTAAATGACCAAGCTGCTTTTTTAAATGCAGGCTGGCAATCAGGAGTTAATTATCAACTGCAAACTTTTACTGGTGGGCATGAGTTAACTGTTGATGTTCCTGAAAAAGTCGCTGAGTTCCTGTGTGATAAGTCAAAATTTGATTAAACTCTTGTTGATTGATTTTTACGAAAGCAACATTCTGAAATTCGTAATGAAGCCTTTTGCTTGATAAGATACAATGTCATTTTTTTAAACACAACGGAGAAATCGCATGGGCGTATTAGTTGGAAAAAAAGCACCAAATTTAAAGGGTGCTGCAGTACTGGGAACAGGTGAAATTGTTGACGATTACAATTTCAAAAAAGCAACAGAAGGCAAAGTCAAAGTGGTTTTCTTTTATCCCTTGGACTTCACGTTTGTGTGCCCTTCAGAGTTAATCGCATTTGATAAGCGCATGGATGAATTCACTAAACGAGGTGTTGAAGTGGTTGCTGTTTCAATTGATTCACAATTTACCCACAATGCTTGGAGAAATACACCCATCAATGAAGGTGGTATTGGCCCAGTGAAATATACCATGTTTGCTGATGTTACCCACAAAGCATGTAAGAAATATGATGTTGAAACACCCGACGGTGCAGTTGCTTACCGTGGTTCATTTTTGATTGACGCCAACAACGTGGTTCGCCACCAAGTGGTTAATGATTTGCCTTTGGGGCGTAACGTAGACGAAATGTTGCGCATGGTGGATGCACTGACTTTCCATGAAGCACATGGCGAAGTTTGTCCAGCGGGCTGGAAAGATGGTGACAAAGGCATGACTGCATCACCTGATGGCGTTGCTGATTATTTGTCAAAAGAGTCTGACGCTTTGTAAATTGAGCTAAAATTCGACTGACTAAAACCCAGCCTTGTGCTGGGTTTTTTTGTGACAGATATATCAAAAAGTGGTGCTTAACTGTAAAAAAGTGTTAACTTTTCATGTTTTTGTCAAATTAATGAGATTTTGCTGTAATTGATGTCACTATTAAATAAGCACTCACAGACAGTGATTGAAATTTTGGACATTTACAGTATGATAATACTCAGACACGCGCATTGGAAACATTCAGATTCTAAAAAGAATTTGTCTGTTCATAGTCGTGTGCAGAATGTGAATGTTTCAAAAAGCCAAAGGAATACTGTGAGTGACGAACAAAATCTGAATTTATTGAAACAAATTGCCGCAGGTGATACCGATGCCTGTCAACAATTTGTTGTGGACCATTATCAATGGTTAACAGTGATTGTTCGCCAACAGTTTCCATATACAGACTTATATATGGATATAGTTCATGATGCTTTTGGTTTAACCATTGAAAAGCTCAAGGCGAATGAAATTAATAAGCTTGAATCTATCAAGTTTTATTTAAGAACTGCAGCAATTAATATCGGATATTCGTATTTACGAAAAGATAAAAAATTCAGGTCAAGCTTAGACCAAGATTTGTTGTTTATTTTAGAAGACAAAACGGCCGATGTGGCTCGAGAAGTTGAATGGGATGACAGCATTGAGTATGTGAAACGTTTGATTAAAGAATTAAAAGTAGCGCGTGACAGAGAGATTTTGAAGGCTTTTTACTTAGAAGATAAAGATAAACTGTCCATTTGCCAAGAATTGCAAATTACACCCGATCATTTTTCAAGGGTGTTGTTTAGGGCCAAACATAGGTTAAAAGAATTGCTGATGGGTAAGAAAGAAAATAAAGCAGACAACGTGGTTTCTATTTTTTCCAATAAGCTCAGTTTTGTGGGCTTTTCTGTGACATTAGTAGGGATGATGATTGGAGTGATGAAATGAAATTTCAACCTGATGAAAAAATGAAACAAGATTACATTCAAAATAAACTGTCGCCTGATGCGAAAACACAGTTTGAGATGTGGTTGTTTGAACACCCTTCTGAACAAGAAGAATTGGAGCTGGATTTAATATTGAAGTCTGGTGTTAAAAAATATTATGAAGAAGAAGCCAAAACAGAAACTCATAAAGTGAGTTGGTTACCCGCATTTGGGATGGCAGCGGCGTTTGTGTTGATGACCTGGGGCTTATTGATGCCTAAAGATGATATGTTGAGTGAAGGTTTGGTGGCGCCACAAATTTCTGTCTTTTCTCAAGTGAGAAGTGCTGAACAATTGGTTTGGAACTTAAGTAAAGAAAGTGATCATCTGATTCAAATGCCAGTGGCTTATTTGTCTTCTGATTTGTATCAAGTGGCAATCAATTCAGTGAATGAAGGCACAAATGAAATGATGAAAATCAGTGATTTAACACCCACTTACGATATGGTAAGTGTTCTGGTGTCAAAAGGCCAATTATCTGAAGGCAATTATCAACTCACCTTGACCAATCAAAAAAGTAATGAACAGCAGCAATTCAGCTTTGTAGTGAATTAAGCTGTAATATTCAACACATAAAAAACCCGCATGATGCGGGTTTTTTATGTTTAATGTTTGCGGTTATTTCAAGTTGCCTGCAACGAAGTCCCAGTTAACTAAATTCCAAAAGTTTTTCAAGTAGCCACCTCGGTCATTGCGGGTGTCAACGTAATAGGCATGCTCCCAAACATCACAAGTCATCAAAGGTGTGTAACCTTCTGTCATTGGATTGCCTGCATTGAAGCTGTTGACCAACTCAACATCTCCTGCATCATTTTGAACCAGCCAAACCCAGCCAGAGCCAAAGGTAGCCAACCCTAAAGCATTGAATTTTTCTACAAAAGTAGCAAAATCGCCAAAGGCTGCATTGATTTTGTCAGCTAAAACGCCAGTAGGTTCACCGCCGCCATCTGGAGAGAAACCATTGAAGTAAAAAGTATGGTTCCAAATTTGAGCTGCATTATTGAAAATACCGCCGTCAGATTTCATCACAATTTCTTCAAGTGACATGCCCTCAAATTCTGTGCCTTTGACCATGTTATTCAAATTGGTCACATAAGCATTGTGGTGTTTGCCGTGGTGGTATTGTAATGTTTCAGCAGAAATGTGTGGTTCCAATGCATTTTCAGCATAAGGTAATTTTGGTAATTCAAAAGACATGATTCACTCCTATCAATGTTTGTGAGCACCGAGGCTCAATGAAAATCTGTCTGTGCAATATATGGACAGTCTATCAAAATTTCAAATAACTTTACGTTTTCATCAAAAATTCACGGGCTGTTTGAAATAATTGAGCAGTAAAAATAACTGACCAGCAAAGTTGAGGCTGGCTAAATCAAATGCTTTATTGATTGAAGGGTTGTTTTTAAATGACTTAAGGCACATGAATAAAGCCGTTATATGGTTATAATCATTAAATCTACGGAATCTAAAGAAATCATCATGAGTAAAAAAGTGTTAATGGCCTTTGTTGTGGCCTTTTCGTCGTTGTTACTGTCCAGTTGCGGTGGGCAAGCCAATGCCAATAAAGAAAATAAAGATAAAGACAAGGATAAAGAAAAAATTGTCATCAATGTAGAAACCACAGAAACCATGTTAGGTGATGCCATAGCCACATTTAAATCTACTGCGGTACTCGAAGCTGACAGGCAAGCAACGGTAACAACCAAATCTTCAGGTATCATTCTTGAAATTAAAGTAGAAGAGGGTGATTTGGTAAAAGAAGGTGATGTCATGATGGTGCTTGAGTCTGATACACAGCAGTTGTCATTAAACAGTGCCAAAGCGAATTACGATAAAAGCTTGAATAACCTTAAGCGAGCTGAGTTGATGCTTAAAAAAGGGTTAACCAATACCGAACAAGTTGATAATTTGCGCTTTGAAACCAAGTCATTAAAGGCCAGTTATGATCAGGCTGCCATGAACCTGTCGTTCACACAGGTAAAAGCGCCTTTTGATGGAATGGTTGCGAAAAGACACGTCAAAATTGGCAATTTAATTCAAAATGCGACAGCAGTATTCGATGTGGTGGATTTTGATTCTTTGCAAGCTAAAATTTCTGTTCCAGAGCACCATTGGTTGTTGATGAAAAAAGGCTTGCCTGTTAGCTTTGATTTTGATGCGGTACAGAACATGAAAATTGACGGCCATGTTGAACGCATTGCACCAACGATAGATTCCAGTTCTGGAACCTTTCAAGTTACAGTAGCTGTTGATAACAAAGACCATATTTTGCGACCTGGACTGTTTGCCAAAGCTGAAATCATTTATGATCAAAGAAAAGATGTTGTTGTGGTTGATAAAGATGCCATCATTCGTGAAGACGACATGGCATTCGTGTATGAGCTAGATGGTGAAGATGGCGTGAAACGTACAACAGTGACATTGGGTTATGAAATGTTAGATACGGTGGAGTTGACTGCGGGCATTCTGGCCAGTCAAACGGTAGTGACCACAGGCAAAAATAACTTGACGCCTGACTCAACTGTTAAAGTCATTAACTATAACTAAACCCAAACCACAACATATCAAAGGCGAGGCCCCATGAAAGGACTGACTCATTTTGCGGTAACACGACGTGTCACTGTTTCGATGATGGCTATTACCATCATGCTATTTGGCGTGATTGCCATGAAAGAAATGCCGGTGACTTTATTGCCGTCATTAGAATACCCAACCATGACCATCAGAACCGAGTATGAAAATGCTGGACCTGAAGAGATAGAATTGTTGATAACCAAACCACTGGAAGAGTCGGTTGGTGTCGTAAAAGGCATATCTCGGGTGTTTTCAACGTCAACAACAGGTCGATCTGATGTGAAGTTAGAGTTCACATGGGATGCGGACATGAAACGAGCTGCTTATGATGTACGTGACCGCATGGATGCTGTGCGATTACCTTTGGATGTGGATGCACCAATTTTATTGCGTTTTAACCCATCTACTGACCCTGTCATTCAATTGGCTTTGAGTTTGGATGGCATAGAAGGTGAGGCTGAGTTAAAAGCGCTTCGTTCGTACGCTGACCATATTTTAAAGAAAAAATTAGATCCAGTAGCGGGTGTGGCCGCAGTGAAAATATCTGGTGGTTATGAAAAAGAAATAGAAATTCAACCCGACCAGTTCCGCATGGCCCAGTTGGGTTTGACCATCAGTGACATTTCATCACGTTTAAGGCAGGAAAACATCAACCTCACAGGTGGGGCCATCAAACAAGGTTCTCAGATGTTTTTGGTCAGAACGATTAATCAGTTTGAAGACATCAATTCAATCAAGGATTTAATCATTGCCAATAAAGACGGCAGAATCATCAAAATCAAAGACCTGGCTGAAGTTAAACTGGGTCACAAAGACCGCAAATCAATCAATCGACTGAATGGTAAGGAAGCGATTGAAATTGCCATTTATAAAGAAGGCGACAGCAACACAGTGTCAGTTGCAGAAGCGGTCAAAGAAAAAATCAATCAATTGAAAAAAGAATTACCCAATGGCAGCCAGCTAAAAATCATCAACGACCAGTCATTGTTTATTAAAGATGCGATTGATAACGTCGTTTCATCTGCCATTATCGGTGGTTTTCTGGCGATTCTGGTTATTTTCTTGTTCTTGCGAGATGCGTGGGCAACAGTGATTATTGGTGCTTTGATTCCAGTTTCAGTTATTGCTGGGTTTTTCTTTATGTACCGTGCAGGCGTCAGTTTCAATATCATGTCTTTGGGTGGGGTGGCATTGGCAGTGGGCTTGTTGGTGGATAACGGTATTGTGGTACTGGAAAACATCGCCGCTAAAATGAAAGGAAGCAAAGGGGATGAGTTGTTGGCTGTAGAGCAAGGTGCCTCTGAAGTCAGTGGTGCTATTACTGCATCAACGCTGACCACCATTGCTGTGTTTTTACCCTTGATTTTTGTTCAGGGTATTGCCGGCCAATTGTTTAAAGACCAAGCCCTGACGGTTACATTTACTCTGATTGTTTCTTTGGTATTTGCTTTGTTATTGATACCAATGATGTCCAGTTTGAAAGCACACAAAAAGACGCATTTAAGTAACACAGGCCAAGCCGAATATGAGTCTAAGACACGTATTGGTCGCGGAATAAGGGGCGTAAGGCGTGGCTTTTTTAACAATTTATTCGAAAGTATTATTTGGTTCTTTAAAACCCTATTCAAACTTTTTGGCAAGCTGCTGGGCTTCGTTTTGTATTTTCCAGCCAAGGGCGTTAATGGTTTATATAACTTGTTGTTAAAGCTCTACAAAAAACTGTTGCCTTGGGCATTGAATCACCGTTGGGTTGTTTTGACATTGGCTGTCGTCACTTTTGCTCTGACTTTACAACTACTACCTCGGTTGGGGATGGAACTGATACCAGACTTAGAGGCCAATAAAGCCAAGGTGGTATTTAAATTGCCTGAAGGTGAAACGATTGAATCTACAGATACATTTTTCAAAAAAATCAGCGCCAAAATCAGTGAGATTGAAGGTGTTCAATTTGTTTACGGCATCAGTGGAGAAGGCAATAAATTAGATGCATCTGCCTTATCAGGTGGTGAAAACTCAGGTGAGATTTTATTAAGCTTGAAAATAGGTTCAGACAAACAACGCATACAAGAAGACTTATTGAGTGTCTTGAATCAAAAAGCGGGCTTGCAAAGTGAGTTGGCCGCGGGGCAATTTTTTGATTTGGCGGTGCCGATTGAAATTGAATTAGCAGGAAATGATTTAGATTTGTTAAAAGAAAATGCCAAGAAAATGGCGCAATCTTTATCCAGCTCGCCTTATTTTGTTAATGTGGACAGCGGAGTTGAAATCGGCAACCCTGAAATTCAACTGTATTTTGACCAAGAAAAAATAGCATCTTTAGGCATGAATGTGTCACAAGTGGCGAATAATGTGGTCAATAAAGTGTTGGGCAAGGTTGAGACCAATGTGCATTGGCAGGATCAAAAAGTTGAGCTGCGTGTAAGAACTCAAGAAACACAGCGAGATTCTGTTGAGGATGTCAGAAACCTCATCATCAACCCCAATAGCACTTCGCCCATTCGACTTTCAGATGTGGCAGATGTGCGTTTGGCAGAAGGTCCTGGACAAATCGAACGTCGTGATCAACAGCGTGTAATCGTGGTGACAGCAGATATTCAAGGCATTGCATTGGGTGATGCGGTGGCATTAGCCAAAGAGAAGCTGCAAAGCACGGAGATTCATCCTTTGGTTTATACCCAAGTGACTGGACAGAACGAAGATTTAGAGGCTTCAAATCAATCCATGGTATTTGCGTTGGGCTTGGCTGTATTTTTAGTCTATATGATTCTGGCTTCCCAGTTTGAGTCATTGGTACACCCTTTTGTGATTTTGATTTCTATTCCGTTGGCCTTTATTGGCGCCATTTGGGCTTTGTACCTCACTGGAACAACCATATCGGTGGTGGTGTTTATTGGTCTCATCATGCTGGCCGGAATTGTGGTGAATAACGCGATTGTATTGATTGACCTTATTAAGCAATTGATGGCACAAGGCATGAACAAAACAGCAGCCATCATTGAGGCAGGTCATTCACGACTGCGTCCCATCATCATGACCACCATGACAACCGTGTTGGGCTTGATGCCAATGGTCATAACGATAGGTGAATCCAGCGCAGGTAGTGAAATCAGGGCGCCAATGGCCATCACTGTGATGGGTGGCTTGATGGTTTCTACCTTTTTGACCTTGGTTGTGATTCCGGTCTTGTTCTCGTTGATGACCAAGGAGCGCCAAGATGTCGAATAAAGCACCGCAAGCATTTGAAGAAGCTTCAACTGGCGTCAGTCGATTCGCTGCCTTTTCTTTGAATCGACCCATCACCATCAGCATGGTTTTTGTGTCATTATTGACCATGGGGTTGATATCTTCGCGTTTGTTGTCTTTGGAATCGATGCCAGAAATTAAATTGCCTTTCTTCTATGTTTTTGTGCCTTATCAAGCGGGTACGCCTGAGGATGTGGAACGCACCATCACTCGACCATTAGAAGAGGCATTGGCCACCATTGGTGACATTGAACGAATGAACTCGAACAGCAGCACCGATGGCGGTGGCGTGGGATTGATGTTTGCCACAGATGTGGATGTCGATGAAACAGCGATGTTAATAAAAGAACAGGTCGATTTGTTACGACCTTCTTTGCCCGATGATGTTAGGTACATTCGAATCAACAAAGCGGAAGCGGGTGAAGAAACATTCATGAAGTTGCGAATTACAGGGGATCGTAATTTGGAAGGTGCTTATGATTTATTGAATCAATACTTGGTCAAGCCAGTTCAACGCATACCGGGTGTGGCTCGCGTAGATTTACAAGGCATTGAGCCACTTGAAATCAGCATCAAATTAGACAATGAACGCATGAAGCGCTACAACATTGGTTTTCGTGAGTTACAAAGTAAAATCAATGACGTGAATTTCAATGTGGGTTCAGGAAACTTCACCACCAACGATCAAGTGATTCGCATCACGCCTAAATCCAAAGCCCTGCGAATCGAAGACTATCAAGATTTATTGCTCAATGACAACAATGTGCGCCTGAAAGATGTTGCCACGGTGACATTGATGAATGGCGAGCGTAATTATTCTCGCCATTTGAACCGCAAATATTCGATTGGCTTAGAAATCTACAAAGAATCAACCGCTAATCTGGTGGATGTTGCTGAAGAAGTGGTGGCTACCATCACACAATTGGGTGAAACATCGCAAATGGCAGGCATTAAGCTGGTGTTCTTGGAAAACCAAGCTGAAGGTGTGAAAAATTCTTTGCGTGATGTGGTGACGGCTGGGGTGACAGGTTCGCTGTTGTCTTTGGTGGTTTTGTTTGTGTTTTTACGCAATTGGGCGATGACTTTGATCATTTCATTGTCTATTCCTGTATCAATCATTATCACCTTGTCAGTGATGTATTTTACTGGCATCACTTTAAATAATTTGTCATTGATGGGCTTGATGTTAGCGATTGGTATGTTGGTAGATAATTCGGTGGTGATTACCGAAAGTATTTTTACCCAGAAGCAGAAAAATCCGGGCCACCCGCGTTTGGCCATCATCGAAGGTGTTAAACAAGTCATGACGCCAGTGATTGCAGGTACTTTAACCACCATTTGTGTGTTCTTGCCATTAATCGTTGGGGAAGAAAATCTGATAGCTGTATTTATGATACATGTGGCTGTTGCCATCATTGCTGCTTTGGTTATTTCATTGATGCTGTCAGTGACCGTGGTTCCCATGGCCATTTATCAGTTTGCCACAGGCATCAACAAACAAATTCAAAATAAAGCTGAAAGCACACCTAAAAACACTTTTTGGTCTCGATTGTCAGACAGTAAAAAGTGGTTGTTGATATTGATGGTCATCATTCTGGGGTCGGTTGTCGCTAAATCATTCGGCATGCCAAGTGACAGCAACACCATATTGGTTTACGTGTCATTGTTCTTTTTGTTTTCTTTGGTATTCACTGCCAAATACGCCAAAATACTGCATTTCACCTTGCACCATCGATGGGCTATGGTGGGGTTTATTGTGCTGATGTCTTTAGCCGGACAGGTGGCAAAAAGTTTCATGAAAGAAGATGATGGTACGGGACAGTCCGTAAGCAGAAATTTTTGGCTGCCATACCATGTGAAAGGGACATATACCCTTGAGCGCATGAAAAAAGATGTGGACCGCATAGAAGCGTACTTGTATGAAAACCAAGAAAAATTTGAAATAGATTCTGTTTACAGTTACTTCAGTGAAGAAGGGAACGCCAGCTCTATGATCACTTTGATTCCAGCCGAGCAGGGTACCAAAACCGTGGCTGAAATTAAAAAAGAAATCCTTGAAAACTTGCCGGAAATTGCCATCGGAGCACCTTCGTTTAGGTGGCGAAGCAATTCTGGTGATGAAGGCATCAAGGTATATTTACAAGGCGATTCTGCTGAGTGGATTAAAGACCGTTACTTAGATGATGTGATGTTTTCCATAAGACAGGTGGAGCAAGTTACGAACGTACAGGTGGAGCAGCGCAATGGTCAACAAGAGTTACAGGTGGTGGTTGACAGGGAGCGTGCGCTGAATCTGGGTTTAAGTCCAGTAGAAGTGGCACAAAGTGTCAACATCGCCATGCGAGGCATGAACCTAAAAGAATACATCAATGAGTCGGGTGAAATTCCAGTCAAGATGCGTTATTACAAAAAAGGCGAATTCAAACTGGAACAGCTGCTCAACTTACCGATTAAAAACAACCAAGGTGTTTCAGTGCCATTGGAAAATGTGGCCAGTATTTCACAAGCCTCATCTCCTCAACGCCTGAGAAGAATGAGCCGCGAAAGCACGGTTGAAATTGAAATAGATGTGATAGATGATGCCAATGTCAAAGAAGTCAAAGACAGCATCCAAGCTAAGCTTGATGCATTTCCTTTTGATTCTGGCTACCGTTGGAGTTTTGACGGTGGCAGCAGGGGATTCAATCCGAAATTAGATGATTTGTTTTTGAACTTGGTTATTGCCATTTGCCTCATCTTTATTATCATGGCAGCGATGTTTGAATCCTTGCTGTTTCCTCTGTGTGTGATCACTTCAATTTTCTTCTCCTATGTTGGGACATGGGTGATGTTTGCCATAACAGGAACGACTTTCAATGTCATGGCCGGCATTGGTATGATGATATTGATTGGCGTGATTGTGAACAATGGCATTGTTTTGATAGATCACATTAATAATTTAAGGCTCAAGGGGTTAAGCCGATATGATGCCATCATACAAGGTGGCCAAGATCGCTTGCGCCCGATTTTGATGACTGTATCAACCACTGTTGTGGGGTTGATTCCATTGAGTGTCAGTGCCTCTAGTTTAGGCAGTGAAGGTGGTGCTGAGTATTTTCCGATGGCTCGTGCGATTATTGGAGGCTTGACCTTTTCTACTGTGGTCAGCTTGGTGATTTTGCCGAGTTTGTATTGCTGGTTAGATGACTTGAGGGCTTGGTCTTCAAGTCGTTGGCAGTTGCGCCATTTTGGAGCCAGAAAAGAAGCGCGCACAGCTAAGAAGGCAGAATCTGTTTAAGTTACTTGCTAAAGGTTGGTTTATTTGTGACGATATTGTCATGGTATCGTCACAATAACACCCTAATATGTCAGTTTTAACAGAACCTCCAGAAATGCACACCAATATATTGATTGTTGAAGATGACATGGCCATCAGAGAAATGATGGCGTTTTCTTTAAAACGAGAAGGCTTTGATCCCATCAAAGCGGCCTCTGGTAATGAAGCTTTGGAACAATTGAATCAGGTGCACCCTGACTTGATAGTTGTAGACTGGGGTTTACCAGACATGAGTGGTATAGACTTGATTGACATGATTCGACGAGATGAAGTGGTCAAAGAGGTCCCCATCATCATGTTAACTGCACGCTCTGAAGAGCATGACAAGATCAAGGGACTTGAGCGTGGTGCCGATGATTATTTGACAAAACCGGCATCGATGCTTGAACTGATGGCTCGCATCAGGGCGCATTTACGTCGATCTAAAGGCTTTGAAACCAGTCATAAACTCAGTTTTCAAGACATTGTGATGGACGCCTCAGCACATGAAGTGACGGTCAATGAATCGGGTGTTAGTTTAAGTTTAACTGAATATAAGTTACTCAAGTTGTTTTTGCAAAACCCTAATAAATTATTGGCTCGTGAGCATATTCTAAATCATGTTTGGGGACGAAATACCATTGTAGAAGACAGAACGGTTGATGTTCATGTGTTGCGCTTAAGGAAGGCGTTGAAACCTCATGAGAGGGACAAGTGGATTCAGACGGTACGTGGTATTGGGTACAAACTTGCTACTGCCTAAAAACACATCAGTCAACCTCACGGACATTGTGAGGTTGACTTAATAAAGCATCAGTTGTTCAATTGATTTTTTATCTTAGCAATTGCTTCACTTCTTTTGGCTGCTTTTTTGGCTGCTTTTTGAGACATTTTTAACAATTGCTTTTTGATGTTTTTCTTTTGTTCTTTGGCTAAATCAGCCCTGATGTCTTTGATTTCTTCAAATTCAGTTTCAACTTTTAATAAAATTTCTTCTATTCTTTTTAAATGGCTTTCAGCCTGTTTGGCCGCTTTTTCTGTGCGGTTGGTCAGTTTTTCTAAATCTTTTTTGTCCATGGGTGTTTTTTATTGACGGTCTTGTGAAAAGCCATTGTATATTTGTTCAACAGAACCAGCAATCTTATCATTATAAGGTTCAACAATTGAATGGTCTTTTTCAGGATAATCTAATTGACTTAAAAAGAAACGCATACAATTGATTCGGGCCCTTTTTTTATCATCTGACTTGATGATGGTCCACGGTGCATTTTCTGTATCTGTGTGTTTAAACATGTTGGTTTTTGCTGTGGTGTAATCATCCCATTTCCCTAATGATTCGATATCAACAGGGCTTAACTTCCATTGTTTCAAAGGATCATTCTTGCGATTAAAAAATCGCCTCAATTGTTCTTGTCGCGTCACTGAAAACCAAAATTTAAATAAGATGATTCCTGAGTCAACCAACATGTCTTCCAAAGGTGACACCTGGTGCATGAATTGATCATATTGGTCATTGTTACAAAAGCCCATGACTTTCTCTACACCAGCCCTGTTGTACCAAGAACGGTCAAAAAACACCATTTCACCTTGTGAGGGGAGTTGAGCAATGTAGCGTTGAAAATACCATTGTCCCAATTCACGGGCAGTGGGTTTTTCTAAAGCGACAACATGAGCAGCACGGGGATTTAAGTGTTCCATAAAACGTTTTATGGTACCACCTTTACCGGCTGCATCTCGACCCTCAAAAAGGCAGACGATTTTTTGGCCCGTTTCTTTAACCCAGCTTTGCACTTTCAGCAGTTCTGTTTGGAGCAGGTGTTTTTGTTGTTCATAGTCATACAAACCAATCCTTTCTGAAAAAGGGTAGTCTCCAGCAGCTGCAGAAAGTTTTAATAACTTTTTGCCAGAAATGGGTTTGTCTTGAGACATGACAAACTGATGATCAGTGTAAATTTCAAGCTGTTTTAAAGCATCGGTTTTAGATAGTTTCACTCAGTTCTCCAAAAAAGTGTGCAAATAACTAACATTATACCTATAAAAGATGTCAATTTAATTGAGATATATCAAGAGGAAGAATGTAATTAGACTGATTGTTTTGCAGTCGAATGAATATGCTTTTAAAAGTGACTGTAATTTTAAAAAAAAGGGGCTTGAAATCCAGTTGGATTCAAGCCCTTTGGGGATGTGGTCAATTGGGTTACTTTATCCCAGCTGACTGTCTGCCACATGATAGTCTGGATCTTCTATCACATTGACTTCAACTAAATTACCTGCTTTTTTCAGGAGTTGACGGCATTCAGGGCTGAGGTGACGGTAATGCAGGTTCTTGCCATTGCGCATATATCGCTCTGCTAAAGAGTCCAAGGCTTCAATGCCTGAGTGGTCATAAACGCGTGCTTGAGCAAAATCAACAATCACTTCTTGAGGGTCGGTTTTTGGGTTGAATTGATCATTGAAATTGTGAATTGAACCAAAAAACACAGGGCCTTTGACCATATAAATTTTACTGCCATCTTCTTCTGTATGGCTTTCAACAAAAATGCGTTTGGCCCCTTTCCAAGCGAAAACCAAAGCAGAAACAATCACACCGACAATCACAGCAATCGCCAAATCAGCAATCACAGTGATACCTGATACCAATACGATAACAAATATTTCTGACTTCTGAACTTTGTTTATCATGCGCAAGCTGGCCCACTCAAAAGTGCCCAAAACCACCATAAACATCAAGCCAACCAAAGCAGCCAATGGCACCATTTCAATCCACGAAGAACCCACCAGAATAAACAGCAACAAAGCAATCGCAGCAGTGATGCCTGATAAGCGGCCTCGACCACCTGATTTGATGTTAATCATGCTTTGGCCAATCATCGCACAACCACCCATGCCGCCGAAAAAGCCATTGGTGAAGTTGGCCAAGCCTTGGCCGACACATTCGCGGTTACCTTGACCGCGAGTTTCAGTGATGTCATCTATCAAAGTTAAAGTCAACAAAGACTCAATCAAACCAACAGCGGCTAAAATCAAAGCATAAGGGAAGATGATTTTTAGTGTTTCTAAATTAAAGGGCACTGATGGAATAGAAAAGGCGGGTAAGCTACCAGCAATCGTGGCCTCAGGGTTGCCTGAATTAGAACGAACATAATCGATCACATTAGGAATAGGCACATCAAAACCAATCACCAAACCCGTGACAATCAAAATGGCAGCCAATGAAGCCGGCACCACACGTGTCAATTTGGGCAGGAAGTGAATGATGAACATCGTCAAAGCCACCATACCAACCATCCAATATAAGGTAGGACCTGTCATCCATTGTTGAATGCCATTGGCGTCAATGATTTTAAACTGACCCAATTGGGCCAAGAAAATAACAATCGCCAAACCATTCACAAAGCCCAGCATCACAGGGTGAGGCACCATGCGTATGAACATGCCGAGTTTGAACACACCGGCCAAGATTTGCAGCACACCGGTTAACACCACAGCAGCAAACAAATATTCAACACCATGTTGTGCAACCAAAGCCACCATGACCACAGCCATCGCGCCTGTGGCACCTGAAATCATGCCAGGACGACCACCAAAAATTGAGGTAATCAAACCCACCATAAAGGCCGCATACAAACCCACCATCGGATCCACACCGGCGACAAAAGCAAAAGCCACAGCTTCGGGCACCAAAGCCAAAGCAACGGTCAAACCGGACAACACGTCATTCTTGACGCTGTAGCCCATTCTTTTAGATATCAAGTTAAACACGGTAAAAACCCTTAATTCACAATGCCGCGCATACTACCTGATGTGCTTGAAATGTCAATCAAAAGCTGAGTTACTTAAACTCTGGACATGCCAAAAATATGCACTCACTCTCAAAAAAATGCTCAATCAAAAAGTATGTCCTCAAACTGTCATACTCATGCTTGACACGAGTATCTCCAGCTAATTAGCAATAAAAGCAATAATGGTTCCAGCTAAATCGAGTGGGCAATAGAGAATTTCCAAGCATGTAATCCAGTTCAGTGCAACACCACATCTCGTCATTGCGGCGAAGGCCGTAATCCAGTTTTGAAAAATGATTTTCAGCCTCAGAGGTTACTTTGCACAACACTCAAGACCTTACTCAAGACCTTACTCAAGACCTTACTCAAGACCTATAAGCTATAATACTGTGCGTTGTTTGCTGTTCCAACTGGATACTGGCCTTCGCCGGTATGACGGTTGAAAGTGGTTTTCACACCGCCATACCGTTATCCGCGAGTTCAGGAACCAGAACATATAAAACAGTTGCGTCAAAAACTTAACCAATAAACATTAAATAGGTGTATACCCGTGGTGCATTTGAAGCAGGAAAAATTGAAAAACATCACATTTTTTTTGAATATTGTATATTTTCAAACTTCGTTTGAACCCGCTTCGCTATGGATTACCCGGTCAAGCCGGGTAATGACGGTATTTTTTGTTGGAAAAACTCCCAAATGCACCACGGGTTAGATGTATATAAAATGACATAGATTGCATGTTATTCAAGGTTTGATTAAATATCGGCGTATCACAGCTTTTTTATTACAGAAATTCAAATTTAAAACCATTTGTTTTGTAAAATATTTACCATATTGTGTTGAAAACCAATTCAAAAGCCAGTGTTTCGCTGTATTTGTCTTTATTAAATGACTACAATGCATATTTAATAAATTGTTATGTGCTAGAGGAGTGAAGCATGAGTTATGACTTAATGGTCTTTGACCCCACAGTCGCACCAAAGGAAAGAAAAGACTTTATGAAGTGGTATGCCCAACAAACAGAATGGGAAGAAGATCATTCATATCAAGATAATGAAGTTTCAACCGAAGGGTTGCAGGCGTGGTTCAAGGATATGATTGAATATTTCCCTCCCATGAATGGACCACTTGCTTCTGAAGATGACGACAATCCTAAGGTGACTGATCATTGTGTTGGTAAGCACGTAATTTATTCCGCATTTTCATGGTCTGTAGCTGAAGAGGCTTATCCAAAAATGCGTGAACTATCAATAAAGCACTCTATAGGTTTTTTTGATGCCAGCGCTGACAACGGAGAAATATTATTCCCAAGTAGTGCCGTAGAATTGGAAGTAACAAAACCTTGGTGGAAATTTTGGTAAAGTTTAAGTACAAAAAACACATAACTAGGCGCTCCAATTGACTTAGTGGTCTACGTTCGTTTATGTGCATTCGCTGCGCTCATTGTTGCACAATACTCACTACAACCGCTGTGCAATTGAGCTTGGCGTTAAGCCTAATTCTGAGCAAAAGTTAAATCAATGGAGTAAATATGAAAAATTTAGTTTTGGTATTGGGCATCATCTTTATCGGCTTTGCTCTGCCAGCCCAAGCAGGCGACGCCAAAAAGATTCTGATCATTGCCTCAAATCTGGAAGATATGGGCGATCCTGATAAGCATGACGCTAGAAATAACCTTTGGGAATACGCGCCTCCGTACCATATATTTATTTCTCATGGCTATGCAGTTGATTTTGCTTCTCCGGCCGGAGGAGTAGTGCCATTTATGATGGACCCTCTTGGTATCAGCAGTTACACAATAAAGTATGAAGGTTTTTTGGACAAGGCTAATAGCTCACTGAAGCCGAATCAGGTTAACCCTGAGGATTATGCTGCCGTCTTTGTAGGTGGGGGCTACGGGACGCTGTTTGACGTGGCTTCGAATCAAAAGCTACTTGATATAATGGCGGAGATTTATGAAGGCGGTGGAGTAGTCGGGAGTAGTGGGCACGGAGCGGGCGCTTTTGCGAATGTAAAACTAAAAAATGGCAAGTTTTTGGTTCAGGGAAAGCGAGTTGCGGGCTTCCCTAACTCGACGGAAGCGGAGAAGTCTTGGGCTAAGCAGGGTACTTTACTGCCATTTCTCGTTGAAGATCAGCTTCGTAAAAACGGTGCACTAGCAATCAATAAAGACAATATTGCCGATAAACATGAGGTCATCATAGATGCGCGCATAGTGTCAACAATGTTCTTGCCACCTGCTGCATTGGTAGCGAAAGAAATGCTTATCTTGCTCGAGAAAGGCGAAAAGCTTAACACATCAATACAGCCGACCGCTAACGCGTCGGCTGATTGAAGCGTTATGATTGCCTGTAACTCTTAAAGAAATCAGCCATGCGGTATAAGGCATCTTCTAATACCTCTTTATTCGGTAAATAAACCAAACGAAAATGGTCTGGTTTGGGCCAGTTGAATGCTGTACCGTGAACCAGTAAGATGTGTTTGCTGACCAATAAATCCAAAATCATTTGCTCGTCGTCTTTGATGCCAAAACGCTCGGTATCGACTTTAACAAAGTTATACAGCGCTCCTTTGGGTAAGGTAGATGAAAGTCCTGGGATGCTGTTGATCATGTCATGGGCCAACAGGCGTTGTTGATTCAGCCGACCATTGCCTTGAGTCAGGTCATCGATGCTTTGGTAACCACCCAGTGCGGCTTGAATGACAAACTGACTGGGCACATTGGCACATAAGCGCATAGAAGACAGGATGTTCAAACCTTCAATATAATCACTGGCATGTTCCGTGTGACCACTGATGACCATCCAGCCTGTGCGGTATCCGGCCACCCGATACGTTTTTGACAAACCATTAAAAGTCACAAACATCACGTCATCGGCCAAGGATGCGATAGAAGTGTAGGGCGTGTTGTCATATAAGATTTTTTCGTAGATTTCATCGCTGAAAATAATCAAGTTGTGTTTGCGGGCCAGTTCAATGATTTGTATCAATTGCGCTTCGGTATAAACGGCGCCTGTGGGGTTGTTGGGGTTGATGAGCACCAAACCGCGGGTTTTGTCAGTGATTTTGGCTTCCATATCTGCCAAGTCAGGGGCCCAGTCACTGTCTTCATCGCACAAATAATGCACAGCTTTACCACCTGATAAATGTACCGCAGCGGTCCAAAGCGGGTAATCAGGCGCTGGGATCAGCATTTCATCACCGTCATTCAACAGGCCTTGCATGGTCATAACGATCAATTCTGATACGCCATTACCAATATAAATGTTATCAATATTGAGGTTCTTGATTTGACGTTCTTGGTAATATTGATAAATCGCCACCCGGGCTGAATAGACACCTTTGGAGTCACAATAGCCTTCGGCTTGAGGTAAGTTGTGAATCATGTCGCGGACGATGTCATCAGGTGCATCGAATCCAAAAGGTGCAGGATTGCCGATGTTGAGTTTCAGTACTTTGCCACCTTGTTCTTCGATCTTTTGTGCTGCGGAAAGTACAGGTCCACGGATGTCATAGCAGACATCATTGAGTTTATTTGATTGTTTGATGTTCATGTTGTTGTTCATTTTTTGAGGCCGCTTTGGGTCAAGTAATACATGGCAAAGGAACCCAGCCAGTGGCCGCCAGCATAGTGTTCGCCTGTTACAGCTGCCAGTCCAGCTTGTCTGTGGTTGTTGGCCTGTCTTAGTAATATGGCCCTGCGCTTGTCTTTCAACGGTAATTTTGATGCCATACCTTCTAACATCCAAGCACGAGAAATGTTCAAGCCATCCATGTGTGATAAGTGACCATCACTGGGGTCGGTTGAAACGGCCACTGCTAACCAGTCGCTGCCGTGTTTGATTTGTGGCAGAAACTTTTTGAGCCATTTTTGATAGGTTTTTGGTTCCAATAAAACACGCCGCATCAAATCAGCTTCAGCCAAACAAGCTGAGAGGAAATCGTGACCAGACGGTTCATATGCTATGGGGCATTTTTTATCATTTAAATAAAAGCGATTGATGTGCTCTTTTAAGAATGTATGAAAGTTTAAATCATTCACTTGTCCGGCATAATCCAGCATCATCCCAAAGGCAAAAGCCGTTTGTGAATGTGTGCCGTTACGGATGGGGTGGGTTAATTTGGGAATCCATTGTTTCAGTTTGTTTTTTATTTCTTGTTCTAATGGCTGGAGGTTCTGACGCCATTGCTGAACTTCGGGGTCATCCCACTGATGTAACTCAGCCACCAATTGCAAATACCAAGCCATACCATAAGGACGTTCGTAACTTTTGCGACCTTCTTGTTGAAAGTATGCCAACTCTTTTTGCATGTGTTCTTGAGTGAAATGTGCCGCCAAGCGCGGCTTGATCTTTTGAAAAGCGGGGTGATCTGGGAACGTTTTTAAAGCTTTGACCAAAAGCCAGTGACCATGCACTGATGAATGCCAGTCAAAACAACCAAAGAAAGCAGGGTGCATTTGACCGGGTGTTTGGGCGTCAGTGTCACTTTGCAAAACATGTTTGATGCTGTTGGGGTATTCCTTGTCTAAGCATGCCAGTGCCAAATCTGCAAATTGTTCAAAGACCGATACATCGAGCAATTCAAAATGGTCTTCTTCTAATAAATTGGGTCGTAACCACTTGGACTTGCTGGCCAGAGCAGATTCCAGGGCTGGTAGCTTAATGGCTGTGCGATTTAAATTGACTTGTGCTAATGGCTGCATGGGGTACAGTTTTTGTCCAGCCACCATCAATGTGCCATATGCCTGGGGCAAATTTTGTTTCAATAAGTATTGATCAAATAAATAGGCAAACCATTCAGCTTTGACTTGGCCTGAATCGACTGCTTTTTTGATTTCAGGAAAAAAGTGATGTTGTTGCTCAATCGGCGCGTGTTTAACGATGATCAATGCCATTTTGGCGACGTTCTCACCCACGTCGCTGATACCAGGCCAATGACCCAGTTGATTTATGATTTGCTCAAGGGTGGCGATGTTTTTTGCATCTAATTTCGCTTGAAGTTTTTTTAAACGCTGAATTTCTTTCTTATCGCTCGCTTGTTGCGAATTACTGAATTCGAGTTGTTTGATCTCTACCCTGTGTTTTTGATCCAAGCTCAGTGCATCATTTAGTTGAGCTTTATAATCTTGCGCATTGAGGCCAAAGGCAACAGTAAAAAAGCCAAGAGCAACAATCAAGTGAATGCTTTTAATGTGTATAAGTTTTAATTGCACAGTTAACCAACAATGTAAATTTGAAAATTATATAACAGTTTAAAAACAGAAGTTAATGAGAGTTTGTTATAACAGTAATCGTTCTGATTAGGATGCTAACAAAAACATTGGACGGTGGTTTAAATCTACATCTGTATTTGATACCCTTATAAGTGATTTGCGTAAATAAAAGGAGAACAAATATGTCAGATAAAACAATTTCATCAGCGGCATTTTCAAGTGCTGAAGAAATTTTCAACTCTTCAAAATTAAGTAAAAGTGATAAGATTTCCCTTTTGCAAGAGTGGGAATGCACGGTCAGACAAATGCAAGTCGCTGAAGAAGAAAACATGACTTCAGGCCCTGATGCCAATCTTAAGGAAGTGTTGGATTACCTGCATAAATTGGGTGCGGAATCTGTCCACAATGAACCATGATCTGTGATTTAGTAGTAACTTGTCATAAAGTTAAAAAAAGCGTTGGAATTTATATTGTTTCAGCGCCTTTTTAATTTTTAAAATTTATTTGACCTAATAAGTACCTATGGTATTAACTCAATATTTCAGTAATGTTTCCTGGCCACAAAAGCCACATCAAGAATAAACATTAATGGAAGACTTGTTGTCTCTAGTAAAGCCTGGGTTTCTGCTGTTGTTACTTGAATCCAGGACAGATAAAATCAGTTCATGATTATAATTAAAAACCAAAGCGACATGGCTCGTTTACGACGCATTGCTTTGCTGTCTCAAGGCTTGCTACCAGCTAAACCTTTTGGCAAAAGTGTAAAAGGAGCGCACAAGGCCATTGAACATCTGGGTTATGTTCAAATCGATACCATTTCAGTAGTTGAGCGCGCACACAACCATGTGTTGTATTCTAGGGTGCCGAATTTTAAGCCAGAAATGATGAATCAAATGTTGGCCTCAGGAGATGTTTTTGAATATTGGTCTCATGCAGCAGCCTTTTTACCCATGGCTGACTACCGTTTTTCTCTGCCTTATAAGCACGCTATAAAAAGTGGTCAAACCCATTGGTATAAAGCCCGTGATGAAAAACTGATGGCTGAATTATTGGCCCGAATCAAATCTGACGGGCCTTTGCGTTCGCGCGACGTGGAGGACAAGAGGACCAAACAAGCCGGTTGGTGGGATTGGAAGCCGGCGAAAAAAGCCTTGGAACAATTGTATATGCAAGGCGACTTGATGGTCAGTCGTCGAGAAGGGTTTCAGAAAGTCTATGATCTGACTGAGCGGGTTTTACCATCAGGTGTGAACACACAGATGCCGAGTGTCATTGAGTTTGCCACACATTTGTTAGCGCAACAACTGCGCTGTCATGGTTTGGTATCACTCAAAGGTTTGACCTATCTGCGCCGCAATACTGAATTGCGTGAAGCAGTGAAAAAACTGATTAATGAACGTTTGGCGGCAGGTGATTTAACCGAAATTCAATTACCTACTGGCGAGCGCTATTTTATTGAAGCTGGGGCTTTAGAACGCCGCTTACCACGCTTGAATGATCGCCTGATGATCCTGTCACCATTTGACAACGTTGTGATTCAACGTGACCGACTCAAGGTGCTGTTTGATTTTGACTATCAAATCGAATGTTATGTACCGGCGGCCAAAAGAAAATACGGCTATTTTTCTTTGCCTCTATTGTACCGGGGAAAGTTTATAGGTCGCATGGACTCTAAGGCGCACCGAAAAGAACGGCGTTTGGAAATTAAAATGCTGCACCTTGAACATCCATTGGAACGGCACAATTATGACCAAGATGCGATCAATGTCGCATTTATTAAAGCTTTGAAAAGCTTCATGATATTCCAGTCCTGTGATTCAATTACTTTGACTGAAGTTCAATCGAAGTCATCAGCTGAAGCTTTGTACAGTGGCATAAAATCGTTATTTTAATGGCAGTCAAAAACAGTCTCCTCAGGTGGATTGCTCCGTTAAATAACATTTGGTGTTATGTGTGTACTTCGATTATTCTATGCATCAATTTTTAAAGTACATTTGGACGACGGGCTGTCCAATCTAAAATATAGGAATATGACATGTTAAAATTATTCAGAGTCGCCAGTTTGTTAGAAGGGTGTTCTTATCTTGCTATTTTGTGTGTCACACTCGGCTTTATCAGCAGGGACTATGTTTTTATCATAGGCATGACACACGGTGCGTTATTCTTTTTGTATTTTTTGTTGTCACTGGTGGTATCCCATAGACAAGATTGGTCTGTAGTTGTCTGGTTGCTGGTACTTATCGCCGCATTCATACCTTTTGCTTTTGTGCCTGTTGAATTGTTTTTACAAAAAGAGCTGGGTAAGAATGTAAAAAATGGCATGGGCGTCAAACAAGTGTAAATCTGACTCACGGTTCAAGATCAGGCTTGATAAAAATTTTAATGTAATCTCATTGTTTCCTGCTTCAATTGGTAATTTCGAAAGCATAACTTATTGGTCGGTAGGCTTATAAAAAGCATGCTTTGAAGGTTTCCTTTGAATTAAGTAACAAATGCTTTATTCTGTGGGTTGCTTATGTCTGAAACATTATCGTGGTTTTTATTAACTAAAGGGCATTAATGTGTAGCTTATAAAGTTGATGTGGCATATAAGTCAACTTTACTTTTGGCTATCTTATTGAACCCAGTTGTTTCTCTTGCTGATCCGGCTCAGGATTGTTTTGCTTTTATTGTAGAGGCCTTGCTTGATCAAGGCTACGTGGTGTTACCTCAAGTATTTGATACAGATTATTTGGCCTGTTTGTTGAAGGAGTTGATTGAGTTAAATCCTACAGACTTTGATCGGGCGGGTGTTGGCCGTGAAGATTCCTTTCAGAAAAACATGTTTGTTCGAAGTGACAAAATTCATTGGCTTTCTGGGGATGAGAATTATTTGAGTCGTTATAACCGCTGGGTAGAAGCTTTGCGGCTTTATATCAACAAACATTTGTTTTTGGGTCTGTATGACTATGAATGTATGTTTGCACATTATCCTGCAGGGGCGTTTTACAAAAAACATTTGGATGCATTTAAAAACAGCAAAAACCGCAGGCTCAGCTCGGTCTTGTATTTGAATCCCCAATGGGGTGCACAAGATGGTGGTCAATTGGTGGTGTATGACAAAATATCCCCCAGTCCTTTGTTTGAAGTGTCGCCCACTTTTGGCACCATGATTCTGTTCCTGAGTGAAGAGTTTCCGCATGAAGTGTTACCTGCCACTCGATCTCGATACAGCTTAACGGGATGGTATCGCGTCAATGAAAGCCTTGTTTGATATATTTGCTGTCATATGAAGTTCATTTAAAGTGTTCACTGATTGTCGCGAAAGTCAAAACTATTGTCACTTTAAAGTTGTTATGACAATTTGGAATGAAATTGTCATAAAGCAGTGTTAATATGCCGCCGTTAGCGACTTAAGCAATGAATCATTCTAAAATCGCTTCCTTGTTACTTTGCGCAAATTAAGCTTTAAAAGTTTTTTATGTGGTTGTTTCTCTTTATTTTGGTGAGTTTATGAAATTTAAACATTGGTTGTTGTCTTCTGCAATGACATTCGGTGCTTTGGGAACAGTTCAGGCTGTTGATATTTTGGTTGAAGATTTTGAAACAGACGGACAGGGCACACGTTATGTGTCTTCCCCTGAGTTTAATCGCACAGGCAGTGATCATTGGGGCAGAACTGATGGATCAAATGTCAGTAATATATCAGGAGCCTATTCAGGGTTTGGTGGCGCTCAGTTTTGGGCTGCAGAAGATACTGACGATGGTGGTGGTAATGGCAACGCTGATCAAACTTTAGAGTTTACTGGTATTGATATCACCGGCCTTCAAAACTTATCATTCTCAGCTCTGTTTGGTGCAGGAAATGCATCTGGCTCAGGTGCGTCAGCAAACGGTGGGTATGACAGTAATGACAGCATCATGATTCAATATAAAATTGATGGTGGCAGTTATGTTAACGGCATGTGTTTTTCATACGAAGCACCTGGTGGCGGAGATTTTTCAAATGAACCTTTGACGCTGGATGCCGATTGTACGGACTTTGCAGATCACAATGATGGGACTAACCGACTGTCTCCTGCGATGCAAACTTTTGGTTTTGATATACCTGTAACAGGCGCGGTTTTAGACATATTAATTACAGTTAATATGGAATCAGCAAAGGAAGAGGTGGCCTTTGATAATATAGTTATTAGCGGTGATGTTGGCGGAGATAATGCGCCAGAAGTGACATCGACTTTACCTGCTGATTCTGCAATTGATGTGGCGGTTGATTCAACAATCACTGTTAATTTTTCTGAAGCAGTTGATGCGACGGCAACAGCTGTAACTTTGATGTGTGATGCACAAACCGTGGGCTTTTCAGGCTTGCCTTTTTCAGGTTCACAATTGGTCATTACACCAGACAGTGATTTAGCTAATGATGCTGTGTGCGCTGTTAATGTGGTTGCAGCCGAAGTGACTGATCAAGATGGAACGGCAGATAACATGGCTGCCGATTATGGCTTTGGTTTTACTGTTGAATCATTGGTGGTTATACCTCCTGCAATTATCATCAATGAATTTCAAGCAGATCCAGCAGGTGATATAACAGGTGATGCCAATGGGGATGGTACAAGAGACGGTTCGCAGGACGAGTTTGTTGAATTGTATAATAACTCAGGTTCAGATTTAGATGTGAGTGGTTGGACTGTTTCAGATGCAACTAGCACGCGTCATACCTTCCCTGCCAACTCGATTATCCCTGCCGATTGTAGTTTGGTTGTTTTTGGAGGCGGTACGCCAACCGGTGCTTTTGGCCAGTCGGTTGTTCAAACTGCAAGCACAAACTTGTTAGGCTTAAATAATGGTGGTGACACGATTACAGTGAATGATGGTAATAACGATGTGGCTGTTTTAGATTACAGTGCTTTTGCACCATCTGATCAGTCAGGCACATTAGATCCAGATGTCACTGGTTCATCTTATGTAGATCACAGTGCGGCAACAGGTTCTGCTGGTGCATTGTTCTCACCTGGCACAAAAGTTGATGGTACGGTTTTTGCTGGCTGTCCGGCACCAGTTGATGTGGCACCTACTGTGTCTTCAACATCACCTGCCAATGGTGATATGAATGTGGCTGTTGATGCCAGTATCACAGTTGATTTCTCGGAAGCTGTAGATGTGACTGCCGGTGGTATGACTTTGACCTGTGACGCGCAAACAATTGCATTCTCTGGGTTACCTGCTTCAGGTGCTTCAATTGAAATCACGCCGACGGCTGATTTTGCATTCAATGCAGCATGTACTGTAAATGTAGTAGCAGCGGAAGTGACTGACCAAGATGGCAACGTCGATAACATGGCGGCAGATTATGATTTCACTTTTGTTGTGGTTGCGCCACCGCAACTGCGAGAAATTTATGAAATTCAAGGTAGTGGACTGACTTCTCCGTATTTAGGTTTGACTGTGATTACTGAAAACAACATCGTCACAGCCTTGGATACTAATGGCTTCTTTATGCAAACACCAGATGCACGTGATGACATGGATGTGAATACATCAAATGGTATCTATGTTTACACTGGAAACAATGTGCCCGTAGCTGAAGGAGACGATGTCAATGTGACAGGTGAGGTGGACGAATATTATGATGCAACACAAATTGGCTTTGGCAGCACCATTGTGGTGAATTCATCGGGTAATGCTTTGCCAACGGCAATCACATTTGATGATACGTTCCCACCAACTGATCCTACAGTTGCCGTTTGTTCAACTGATCAAGAAATTGCCAAGTATGAATGTATGGAAGGCATGTTGATTGATATGCCACAAGGGTATATCAGTTCAGCCTATGCGGCTTATTTTGGTGCTAACATCAGCGACTTGGTTGTCAAAGCGGGTCCTCAAAGGGCTTTACGTGAACCAGGTATTGAGTATCCTGGCGGCGGCGGATCTATCCAAACATTTGACGGAAATCCTGAGCTGTTCGAAGTTGATATTGATGAATTGTTGCTATCTCCAGCTTATTATTCAGCAGGTTCTGAAATTTCAATTGAAGGTGTGATTGGTTATAACTTTGGCGAATATGAAGTTTGGCCAAAATCTTTGACTGTCATCAATGAAAATGTCTTGCCAGGTGTGGTTCGAGCTGCACAAGCCCAAGAAGTGACAGTGGCTTCATTTAACTTGTTCCGTTTGTTTGATGATGTAGATGACAAAGGTGAAGAAGACGATGATGCCGTGGCGACTACCCAAGAGTTTCAAGAAAAAGTGGCCAAATTATCTGACTACGTGGTCAATACATTGAAAGCACCTATGGTTGTTGCTGTTCAAGAAGTTGAAAATTTGAATGCTTTGACTGTTTTGGCTGATAAAATCAATACAGACAGTGGTTTGAACTACCAAGCTGAGTTGATTGAGGGTAATGACAAAGGCGGCATTGATGTCGGTGTGTTGTACCAAAGTAATGTCTCATTGGCTGCAGTGAATCAACTGGGTAAAGACACAACGATTGTCAATCCTGACATGAGTGTGACTTTATTGCATGACCGCCCACCTCTGCATGTTCAAGCAGATGTTGCTGTTGGTTTTGATGAATTTCGTGTCAATTTGTTAATTGTTCACCTGCGTTCTCGTGGCAGCATAGATGATGCCCAAGAGGGCGAGCGTGTGCGATTGAAGCGTTTGGCTCAAGCGAATGATGTGGCCAGTATGGTTGCAGACATAGAAGCCAATCATGCCGATGAAGCTGTGGTTGTGATTGGTGATTTCAATGCATTCCAATTTTCAGATGGTTATGTTGATGTGATGGGTCAGATTGATGGTAATGCGGTGGAATCAATGAACACCTTGTGGACAGAGCCTTTATTTGTTGCTGAGCCTATGACCCAAGCGGTTCAATTCATGACGCCATTTGATCAGTATTCTTATGTTTATCAAGGCAATGCACAGGTATTAGACAATGCGGTTTTGAATGACGAAGCTTTATTGCCTTTCGTAGACATCGAATTTGGTCGTGGTAATGCCGATGCCAACATTGATTTCGGTGAAGATACACAAACTGTATTGCGTGCATCAGATCATGATGGTTTGGTACTGTATTTCACTGTAGAGTTGGATGTGATTTTCAGAAATGGTTTTGAAGATTAACCAAGCGTTCTTTTGCATAAGAAAGCCAAGTCTCTGTACTTGGCTTTTTTTGTTTTAGGTATCAGGTTTAACCAGGTATCGTTTCAAAATCATTATTAAAAATGATGTCATCGATGACATTAATGGTGCCAGACATGCCATTGCCACCAGAAGAACCATGAATGCCACAATAGTAACCAATCATCTCTTCACTGAAAAAAGTCAGGGAGAATGACCAAGAGTTGCTTGCTGCATCACCATTTCCGCCGACATCCCCATCACAGCCATTGGCACAGCGAAAAGCATTGTTGTTTGAGGTGCCGTCATCTGAAATGACATTATGAAAGCCACCTTGATTGGTGAATGTCACGGTGTCGCCTACTGAAACGGTGATGTCTCTTGGACTGAAATTGTTGCTGTTAACTATGACTG
The DNA here is from genome assembly GCF_009671245.1 of Marinicella rhabdoformis. Classification (NCBI taxonomy): domain Bacteria; kingdom Pseudomonadati; phylum Pseudomonadota; class Gammaproteobacteria; order Lysobacterales; family Marinicellaceae; genus Marinicella; species Marinicella rhabdoformis. The sequence continues at coordinate 146,937 of NZ_VTFS01000003.1, read as the reverse complement.
TCTGGTCAGCAGCGATTACAGAGGTACTTAAACTAACGAGTGCAACGAATGTGAATTTCATATTGTCTCCGAGTGAATGTTGATAATTATTATCACCGAAAACCTATAGCTTATTCAATGAAAACCGCCATTGCTGAAATAAAGCACACACAAAACACCCAGAATGCTGATAACTGCACCCAGGATTTTTCGTTGATTCACTTCTTCTTTGAGAATCAACCAGCCTAAAAATAAGATAAAGATTGAAGCTGTTTCATTCAGTATGGATGCCACAGAAGCCGAGGTGTATTTGTAACCTGCCACCCAAACCATGGTGGATAAATACTGACCAAGCAAAGCACCCACGATCAACCAATAGCGGCCTTTGGCTTTAAAAACTTTGAATACATTGAGTGATTTTTTCATCAAGATATTGAACAAAACCATGGCAATAAGGCCACCAATTGATCGAATCGTGATGATCCAAAAAAACGGAATTTCATTACTGATGGGTTTTATGATAACGATTCCTAAGGCTGTGAAAAATACGCCCAAAGCGGCAAAAACAAAGCCCTTAATTGGCGGATGTTCGATGGTCAATGATTTGCGACGATAAGAAATGACCAAAACGCCTATCATGACCAAAGCCATGCCCATAACTTGCCAAGCATTCAAACGCTCGCCGAGGTAAAAGAAGGAAAGCACGACAACAAAAGGGCTGTATAAACTGCCTGTTAAGCCTGTGAGCCCGGCACCAATCATTTGTAAAGCACGCAAGTAAAATAAATCTGCCAACATGATGCCCACCAAACCACTGAACAGCATCAATGCCCAATGCTGTAACGGCATCTCTGGCGGTGTGGCGCCGTCAGTGAGTATGACCGTGGGAATCATCAACAGCATGGTGAGGCTGATTTTGAACAGGTTCATGGTAGAAGCAGGCATGTGGTCGCCTGCTTTTCGATAGCATATCACCGCGAATGCCCAGAGCATGGCGCACAGTATCGAAAGAAATTCACCCAATCCAACCATTTTGGTTCCAGCAGAAAAAAAGCAGATTGTATGCGATAAGCACGCTCAGATACGTATAATTGTTGTTCATTTTTTCTTAAACCGATAGAAGGGGACAAATATGAAAAGATTTTTGACCACGGCAATGCTACTCACCACCTGTATGGTGTGGGCAGATGATGCCAAAAAAGAAACACCCAAATGGGATGTTAACAAGGCACCAGGCGTGTCTAAAATGGTAGACATCAAAACAGACAATGGCACTTGGATGAGTCTTGATGTCAGTCCAGATGGTAAAACCATCGTGTTTGACATGTTAGGTGACATCTACACCATGCCAATAACAGGTGGCGATGCCAAAAACATCACTAATTCAATGGCTTGGGACATGCAGCCCACTTTTTCACCTGATGGTTCTCGCATCGCTTTTACCACCGATCAAGGTGGTGGCGACAACATTTGGACCATGGACGGTGACGGTGCAAACCAAACCCAAGTGACCAAAGAGTCGTTCAGGTTATTGAATTCACCTGCTTGGTCGCCTGACGGGCATTACATCGTTGCACGCAAACATTTTACCGGCATGCGTTCTTTGGGTGCGGGTGAAATTTGGATGTACCACAAAACAGGTGGAAAAGGCGTTCAGTTGAACAAACGTCCAAATGAGCAAAAAGACTTGGGCGAACCCGTTTACACGCCAGATGGCAAATATGTTTTGTACTCGCGAGATTCAACTCCAGGTAAATACTTTGAATACTCTAAAGATTCAAATAACCAAATTTACCAAATTTTCGCTATAGAATTGGCCACGGGTAAAACCAAACCTTGGGTCTCAGGCCCAGGTGGTGCGGTGCGTCCGACGCCGTCACCAGATGGTGAAGCTTTGGCATTCGTGCGCCGTATCAGAAACCAATCCAGCTTGTTTTTACAGGACCGTGAATCGGGGGAAATCAAGCCTATTTACCAGGGTTTAGAGCGTGACATGCAAGAGACTTGGGCGATTCATGGTGTTTACCCGCGATTTGATTGGACCAATGACGGTGAGCACATCGTATTTTGGGCTAAAGGTAAAATCCATCAATTGAATGTAGCTAGTGGTGAAGCGACAGTGATTCCATTCAACATTGATGACCAGCGCGAAATCCGCGAAGCAGTCACTGTTAAAAATACCGTGGCCCCTGAGGAGTTCAATGCCAAAATGTTGCGCTGGTTACAACCATCGCCAGATGGAAAAAAAGCGGTGTTCCAATCATTGGGTAAAATCTATCTGACCAATTTGCCAGATGGTAAACCCAAACGTTTGACTTCACAAAATGATCATTTCGAACTGTTTCCTAAATGGTCAAACGACGGTAAATCAATCGTATATACCTCATGGCATGATGAAAAATTAGGCACAGTTAAAGTATCTAATTTATCGGGTCGCAGCAAAACCATCAGCAAAACACCTGGTCATTACACCGAAGTGTCTATGTCTCCAAACGGCAAGTATGTGGTTTATTCAGCCGAAAGGGGCGGGCATTTGACCTCGCCATTGTATTCGCATGATACCGGTATTTTTGTTGCTGAAGTGAAAACAGGCAAACGCACCAAAGTTGCTGAATCGGGCAGTTCTCCATCGTTCAACAAATCATCAGACCGTATTTTTTATGTCGGTTCAGATGTGTCAGGTGAAGTGGTAACAACTCAGTTGAAGAGTGTTGACCTGTCAGGAAACAAGATGCAAAAGCATTATAAAGGTGCTTGGATCAGTGATTACAGTGTATCACCTGATGAGCAGTGGTTGGCTTTTGTTCAAAATTTCCAAGTTTATGTCACACCATTTGTCAAAAGTGGTCAATACATCGGCACAGGCAGCAAAGCCAGCAACATGCCTTTGAAAAAATTCTCAGAATTTGCAGGCAGTTATTTGACTTGGGATAAGAAATCAAGCCAATTGTCTTGGGCCTTGGGTCCTGTGATGTACAGCCAAAAGTTATCAGACCAATTTGATTTTTTGAACGACAAATCCAAGGAAGCTGAAAGCAAAGTATCCTCTGTAACGGTGAAGTTGCCAGTCAAAACTGACATTCCGAATGGTATGGTGGCTTTGAAAGGCGCGAAAATCATCACCATGGAAATGGTTGATGGAGAGCAAAGCATCATCGAAAATGGTACGGTTTTGGTAAAAAACAACCGCATCCAAGCCGTGGGCAGTGACATTCAAATTCCGGCAGATGCCGAAGTGATCGATGTCAGTGGCAAAACCATCATACCGGGATTGGTTGATGTGCATTGGCATGGGCCTTACGGCAATGGTGCCATCATTCCACAAAACAATTGGAATGCCCAAGCTTCATTGGCCTTTGGTGTGACTACAACACACAATCCATCGGCTGATACCGCGACGGTATTTTCTGCATCAGAAATGCAACAAGCGGGCCTGATTATTGCACCTCGTTTGTATTCAACGGGAACCATTCTATATGGTGCAACCCATTTCTTTACGGCTCCTGTGAATGGTATAGATGACGCCGTTGGTCATTTGGAACGCATGAAAGCCGTTGGCGCATTTTCAGTGAAGTCATACAACCAACCACGGCGTGAACAGCGTCAACAAGTACTTGAAGCCGCCAGACAAACTGGCTTAATGGTGGTACCAGAAGGTGGTTCATTGTTTATGCACAACATGAGCATGGTCGTTGATGGTCACACCGGCATTGAGCATTCGATTCCTATGGCCAATATTTATGATGACGTGAAGCAATTGTGGTCAGGTTCGAACACTGCCTATGTTCCAACGCTCGGTGTAGGCTACGGTGGTATTTGGGGTGAGAATTTTTGGTATGACACCACCGATGTGTGGAAACACCCCTTGTTAACAAAATTTGTTCCGGCCAATGTGTTGGAGCCTAAATCTGTACGCAGAACCAAAGCGCCATTGGAGGACTACAACCATTTTAACAATGCACGTGTGGCCACAGAGCTTCAGACTGAAGGCGTTGATGTCTTGATGGGTGCGCACGGTCAGCGCGAAGGTTTGGCCTCGCACTGGGAAATGTGGATGTTCGCCCAAGGTGGCATGAGCCCTTGGAATGTATTGAAAGCCAGCACCATTGATGGCGCGAAATACATCGGTATGGACCATGAACTGGGTTCAATCAAAGCCGGTAAATTGGCCGATTTGGTGATTTTAAATGCCGACCCCATACAGAACATTCAAGATTCTGACCAAGTGAATCAAGTCATGCTCAACGGCCGTTTGTACGATGCGGCCAGCATGAATCAGGTTTACCCTGACAAAGTTGAAAGACCGAAATTCTATTTTGAGTAAATAGAAGAAGGTTTGAATTCATGGCATCAACACCCGTGTTGGTGCCACTTTTTTGCCCAATGTACAGCTGGGCAGCATAAACCACAGTCCACCCAATCCTTTCTTGTATTGTTGTTTAGCTTGACTTGATAATCTGATAAAAGATTGTTGGTGGTTCTGTTTTCAATTACCATAAATAAGTAATTCAATGGCTATGTGTTGTTAATTTTCCAATGTCACTGGCCACAAAAAGGTGAGGGTATTATGAGTGAGTCAGAGGAAAAGGTTGGTTTATTAACTGCAACAGGCCAGAAGTGGAAAATACAGTTATTTATTTTTTGTAATGTGATAGCAATGTTGGTCATGCTTTATGGTTTGGTGTTTCAGGAAAAAAACCACATGTTTGTCATTTTTTTTGGTTTTGTTTTGTTTTTTGTCACTTTTATCTGGGTTAACTTTTCGATTAAGTGCCCAGAATGCGGCTGTAAATGGCACTGGTGGGCAATAAGCAAAAAAGACAGCAAGTTACACAGAAAATGGCTTGCCATAGGGTCTAAGTGCCCTGCATGCACTAAAGATTTTAACTCAGATTTATAATCAAATATTTCGGTTATTAAAAGCTTCCATTTGTTCGGGTGTGGCTTTTTTTTGGTACTTGTCTTTCCACTCTTGGTAGCTCATTTTGTAGATTTGTTGGCGCGCATCATCAATGTCAACTTCGATACCGAGCTCCTTGGCCTCTTGAACGGTCCATTTAGACAGGCAGTTGCGGCAGAATTTGGCGAGTATCATCAGGTCGATGTTTTGCACATCTTTGTTGTTGTCTAAGTGAGCGATTAAGCGATCTAATACGCGGGCTTTGATTTCAGTTTCTTTTTCCATGGTTTGCTCTCTTTAATTTGTGATGTCTTTTTGTTCAATTTAGGTCTTCAGGCCATGTGTAACTGCGGCCGTCATTAAATAGTTTGTATTTTTTCATGATGCTTGAGAACAATTTTGAATCCAAAAGTTCAGCCAACCATCTTTGCAAGGCCGGGTAGGGTTGCGTATCGAACCATTGTTTATCCACCATGGCATATTGTCTGATGAAAGGAAAAATGGCGATGTCAGCGATGCTGAGTTTACTTCCAGTCAGGTAAGTGGATTTGTTCAGTTGTTCATTTAACGTGTTGATAAAAGGCAGTGTTTTCTTACGGTGTTCTGATTCACTCAGCTCTGGGTGTCGGTCTGCATATTTGTATTTATCGAGCAATGTTTTGAAGTGGTTATCACAGGCGTCAATCCATTGTGAACCAATACCATTATCAGTCAGCCAATTATCAGCATCGTTTTGTTCCAATGCCCAATACATCAGGTCCAAACTTTCATCTATCACCTCACCAGATGCGGTGATTAAAGTGGGCACGGTGCCTTTTGGTGAATGGTCAAGCATGTCTTGTGGTTTGTCTTTGAGTAAGATTTCACGAAGTTCTAATGTTATACCCGCTTTTGCCAAGGCCATTCTTGCGCGCATGGCAAAAGGGCAACGTCTGAAAGTATAGAGGATATGTTGTGTCATGTGTTTTTAGTCTAGAATTTCCTTGACCCGACCAACTATGCCCGAAGTCAATCGCACTTTTATACCATGTGGGTGTTGGGGCGAATTGGTCAGTAGTTTTTCAACTTCGCCCTCTGTTAATTCACCCGATCGTTGGTGATGCTTCTGAACTACGGCCACTTGTAGGCCTGGTTTGATGTTTTTTCTTAATGTGCCTGACATGTATTGCTTGTTGATTTCAAAGTGGTGATTATAATGTGGAATTTGCAATATTTAAGGATTTCCTATGTTATTTGCCATCATTTCAACAGATGTCCCTGATTCATTGAGCCTGCGCATGCCTGTTCGTGATCAGCACATTGCTCGACTCAAAGAATTAGATGCCCAAGGCCGTTTGACTTTGGCAGGCCCTCATCCTGCAACAGACGAAGCACAACCTGAAACACCTGCTTTTACAGGTTCCTTGGTTGTGGCGGAATTTGATGATTTGGAAGCTGCCAAAACATGGGCTGATGAAGACCCTTATGTGGCGGCTGGTGTGTATGCTGATGTGGTGATTAAACCGTTTTTGAAAGTTTTGCCTAATAACTAATAAAAATCTTTATATGTTTAGAGTAAAACAACTGAAAACTGTTTACTGAAGTGAAAATTAAGAGATACAAGAGGGGTGGAAATCCATCCCCTCTCCCGAAAGACTGATTAATTATTTTTTTCTCTTACCATTCTTCTTGTTTCTTGCAATTGTCGCTCTTCTAAAATTTCTTTTGCCCTTCGTTTCTCAGCTTTTAACTCAGCAACAGTGGTGCATCTTTTGGTTTTAAAATGTGAACCTGTTTTTTGAACGCGTTTACAAACCAATCGTTCGTCGTCATTGTTTTTTGCTACAGCGGCTTTTGCTGCGTGGTCTAATGAGTAATATTCACCGCCAGATTCTACTCCCAGCACATTCCCTTTGTTGTTACTGCATGCGGCCAGTGCCAAGATACTTATAACTATAGTAATTTTTTTCATATTATCCTCGTACGTAAAAAGTAGTAGTGCCTCTTATTCTACAGTTAGTTTCGTAGTATGTGCAAGGATAAATTTATCGTTTGTAATATAATTTTGAAGAAACGGCGTTAACTAATGTATTTGCAGCATCCTTTTTGTGGTGAAAAAATAGAGAAGGTTCAATTAATTCCACCTCATTAATCACCGCATTGTTTTTATGGTCGATTAATAAATCTATTCTGGCATAGCATAACTTTTTAAATTTATTTATAATGAAATGGTTAACTGCATAGGCGATTTGTGTTTCTTTTTCACTGGGTTGATGCGGCATGTCTTTTGCACCAAAAGTGTCCTGAACTCTGTAATCTCCAGCAACTGGAATTTTTCTGATGGCATGTGAATATTGGTTGCCAATAAAAATCAAAGAAACTTCACCATAGCTTTCAACTGAAGGCAGGTAGCTTTGTAGTATCATGTCTTGTTTATCAAGCCATTGATTTAAGTGTGTTTGTGCTTTGTCTATGGTGTTCAGAGTGAATCTAAAAGTACCCGAAGAGTCAGCACCTATTGTGGGTTTTAAAAAATATGTTTTGCTCTTGGGTAGTTTTATTATTTCAGCGTACAACTGAATGTTTGTCTGTTTCGTCAACCAAATCGTGGGTGCGATGTTGATTTGATGCTCGCTCAATTCTTTTAAGTATTTTTTGTCACGGTTCCATTCGATCACATCAACAGGATTTAATAGCGTGCAGACTTTTGATGTGGTTTGAGCCCATCGTATGAAATCGGCTGGCTTTTCATGGTAGTCCCAAACAGAACGCAACAAACAAACATCAAACTGTGACCAGTCATGGGGGTGGTTCCAAATGCATATGTGAAAATCAATTTGTGCTTGTTTTAAAGCCATAAACAATGGTTGGTCTTCAGAAACACCTTGGGGGTGGTCAGCGCATGTAATTATAGCGATTTTCATGATTTTTTATGAATTGTAAAACTGTTATGATAGTCTTTTTATGTAGTAAAAGTGTATGAATAAATTACCCAGCTTGAATGTCTATGGTGAGCCACTTGAACCCTGTAGTGAAGAGACTGCAGGCACGCCTGAAACGGGATTTTTTAGGGATGGTTGTTGTAACACTGCAGAAGAGGACCAGGGAATGCACACGGTTTGTGTCAAAATGACGGATGAATTTTTGGCTTTTTCGCAATCTGTAGGCAATGACTTGTCAACGCCTCATCCTGAATTTGACTTTCCTGGATTGAACGCTGGAGATAGGTGGTGTTTGTGCGCTTTGCGTTGGAAACAGGCTTATGAACAAGGTGTTGCACCCAAGGTTTATATCCGCAGCACACATCAACGGACTTTAGAAGTGTTACCTTTGTCATGGCTGAAAGAGTTCGCTGTGGACTTGGTTTAATTAAACCATGGTCAGTTTTTTGCGCTTTCTTTCTTTGAATGAATGGTAGCTGATGATAAACAAGGCCGTCCAAATGCCAGCAAAAGCCACCTGGTGGCCATGGGTGAATGCTTCTCCATAAAACATTACTGCAATAATGAAACTGATACTCGGTGCCATGTATTGTAAAAATCCAATATAAGTTAAGCTCAATCTTTTGGCAGCATAATTAAAGCCTATCAGTGGTAAAACTGTCACCAAACCTGAAAAGAACAACAATATCATTGTGGATGTTGTTGTTTGTAATTGGGTGTTCATTGTGGCGGAAAAATACCACAAAGCAGCCGGTACCAACCACATGGTTTCCCAGAATAGACCGACCAGTGGCCTGACTTGTAATAGCTTTCTGGCCAGGCCATAAAAGCCGAAACTCATGGCCAGAGCCAAAGCAATCCATGGTGGTTGGCCAATGTATATACCGAGGTAGAGTGTACCTGCAGCGGCCAAAGTTAAGGCAATCATTTGTGCCTTGGTGAGCCGTTCTTTGAGGAATAAAGTGCCCAATAAAATATTAACCAAAGGATTGATGAAATAACCTAAGGATGTTGCGAGGATTTGGTCATGGGTTACAGCCCATACAAAAATAAGCCAGTTACAGACAATCAATAAACCGCTGATCAGCAGCCCAAAAAAAGTTTTGAGTGGGATTTTCAATGTTGAAAAAAAACTTTGACGCTCTCTAACCAATAAAAATACAGCCAAAAACAACACGCCCCAAACCACACGGTGCGCAATGATGTTGAAGGCATCGACATGGTTCAGCATCTTGAAATAAATCGGTGCCAAGCCCCAAAAGACAAAAGCAAAGATGGCGGCGGCCAGGCCTTTTTGTTGTGTGGTTTCTTTCATGGGGCGAATTGTACCCGTAAAAAGCCCTGCTGATGATATCATTTAGGTATGAACGAGAAAAACAAAGCCGAACAATGGATAGCCCAAGGTCGAATGGTCGAAATTCAAGTAAACTCCCTATTTGTGGTTGAGTCGAAAAACCAAGACAGTCAATTACCTTTTTTGGTTATTTTACATGGCTATCCAACATGCAGCTATGACTACCATAAGGTATTGACCATGCTGTCAGTCCATTTCAGAGTGGTGATTCATGACCACCTTGGATTTGGGTTTTCTGATAAGCCGAAAGATTACAGCTACACTTTGATTGACCAATGTGATGTGGCATTGCAGCTTTGGGAGCGATTAGGCATCACTAAAGCACATGTGTTGGCGCATGATTATGGTACTTCTGTGGCAACAGAGCTGGTGGCTCGGGATAACCATGGTTTGTTATCAGGTTTTGAAATCAAAACTTTGACTTTGTGTAATGGTTCGATGCACATTGAATTGGCTCAGTTGAGGTTGATACAGCGTTTGCTATTAAATCGTATTATTGGCCCATCTATGGCTAACTTGAGCAACAGAAGTACATTGGCCAAAAATTTAAAACAGATATACTTTGACTCAACTAAAGTATCTGAAGATGAGGTAGATGCTCTTTGGCATATGATGATCCACAATAAGGGCAAAGCTGTGATTCATCAAACCACGCAGTACATCAAGCAAAGGAAACAATTTTGGTACCGCTGGATTGGTGCTTTGCAGCAAACGCAGTTACCTGTACATGTGCTGTGGGCAGAAAATGACCCAGTGGCTGTCATCGAAATGGCTGAAGTTTTAAACAACGAAATAACAAATGCCATTAAAACAACCTTACCTCAGTTAGGTCATTTTCCCATGTTGGAATCGCCTGACCGCTGGGGTCAGGCTGTATTGGATTACCTTTTAAAGGCGTAGCTGAATTTGGCAAATAACGATTTGTCGGTTCTGGTGAAAGACTCTATGTCATCATCTTCTAAACCGGTATCTGAATAACCAACGTACACCAAGCTTCTGGGGTTCAATTTATACGAGTATACCAATTGCGTGGATATGTTGTTACTTCTGACATCAAAGTCTTCAGGCGTGAGGTATTGGCTTAAATGCCTGCCTACATGGGTATTAATAACCACCAGTTTTAAGCGTTGCTTGATATTAAATTGGTATGACAGTCGTAAATCCGACTGGTTAGCAATCAGTACATTTCTACTTTGGTAAGCCAGTTTTCGGAAGTTGTGGTCAAAGTTTATTTTAAAGTGTTGCCCTAAATTGGTATCAATACTCCATGTGTACCTGATCGAATCGCTGAGTCGATTGTTACTGAAATCAACAGATTTACCGGTATTAAAGTCCAGTTTGGTGCGTAAATTTTTAAATGGTTTGAATTCAAGGCCACCAAAGACAAAATTTTCTGCATATATTTTACCTTCCCAAAAACGGTCTCTCACGCCACCGCCAATTGATATATGGGACTGTAAAGGTCCATGAATATGAAAGTTTCCTTCCCATTCTTTTTCAAGCATCTGACCCGTTTCATCGTGAGAGATATCCCAATCGGAATAAAACCTGATGTCACTCCACCAAGCATTGTTGCTGCGCCAAGTGTAGCCTGCGCCTACCACTTTTCTGTCATACCCAATTTGTCCCATAAAGCCGGAGTCAGCCCTGAACTCATTGTCCCGGTTGTTGTATGAAACATTGATATTCCAGTGGTCGTCTGTGAATCGATACTGCATATATTGTGCATTGCCACTAAAACGACCTTCAGGTTGATCAAATTCTTCGATGATTTCGTCGGTGTATTGTGTTTCTGAGTGTGCCCATTGTGCAGTGATTCGATGGTTGTTATTGATTCTATAGTCCGTGTCTACAGAGATGACACTGTTTTCATATTCCCCTGCAATGCGGTGGGTACCAATGACACCTGTGGAAGATGTATCTCCCCAATCGCGTTTGAACCGTCCGACCATGTTGTTGCTGTGCTCATTGATGCTGGTAAATGATGAGCCAAAGACGCCGGGCACTAATAAGTTGGTTTGTTGATCATCTGTAAAGAAAAATCCATAAGCATTGCCGTCTGTTTTACCTACCAACCGTAAACCATAATTTGGATCAGCAATGTTCCTGGTGTGAACCAGGTTAAAGTGACTGTCAAAAACGTCATTGTTTTCTAGAAAAAATGCACGTTTTTCATTCACAAAAGGGGCAAATGTTTGATTGGTGGTTAATTGGGCGGTATCAGATTCAACTTGTGAAAAATCTGGGTTCAAAGTGGCATTTAATGTTAAGTTTGAAGTCACCCCCCAGTTCACATCTAGGCTGGGTTCAAAATCAGAGTCGGTGCTGTCATAGGCTTGGTCTGGTTCCGGCCGACTTTTACTGCTTATGGCTGTAAAGCTGGGTGTGATTTCTAAATCGCGCCCCTGTTGTGCAGAAGCAAAACCTATGAATTTTTCTGACTGGCACAAAAAACAATTGTTGTCACGATCTCGTATGACGTTTTGAAGGATTTGGCGGGTTTTTCTTGGGTAGATACGTTGGGCGTAAATGCCCCATGTTTTGGGGCCGTCATGGGAAGGCATTTGTAGTTCGCTGTAAGGGATTTCTATTTCAACTTGGTAACCAGATGGCGTAATTCGGCCAATTGAGTTCCAAATGGCATCCCAGGAATTGTCTTCACTGTTATTCGTTTTTATAAAGTCTATTTGAACACCTAAAGGGTTAACAAAGAACCCCAATGCACGACGTTCATCATTGAATGTATCGAGTAAAACACCCACTTGGTCATCTTGATATGCGGCATCTCGGTCATGCAAGAAAGCGGCAATTTTTTCAGGATTAGGGTCTTGGGCATCAAAGCCAATAATCAACGATTGACCTGTATCTATCAACATGGCAACGGTTTTAACTTGAGCTGGCTGATTAACCAAAGGCTCCACTTCATGCTGTAGTTCAATTTGAGTGGCTTCTGACCATATTTTTTCGTCAAGAATGCCATCAATGGTGATGGGTGAATTGCTTGTTGTTATTGTGGTTTGTGTCCATGCTGCTTGGGACAATAACATCAAGTACAGAAATGCTTTTTTCATGTTTGGGTTTTTTATTGTAGAACGACAGTATCAGTTAAACTAAAAAGCAGTGGAATAGGTTATTGGTCATGAATGTTGAAATACAGGGTGATTAAGGGCGCAACTTAATGAAAAACAGTATCAAATATGGATTTACCCAAGTACTGAAATATTTGTGTAACAGCATTTAATCGGAAGGGTTTTTGGGTTTCGGGTCAGGAGTATCTTTAATGGGTTGCTTTGTAATGGGGTCTATGTCAGGAACAGGGTCAATGCCACCTTCACACATGGGTTGACACCTGGCCAGACGTTTTACGCCTAATTTTATGCCTTGAAATATCCCAAACCGCTTTATTGCTTCAATCATATATTCTGAACATGATGGATAAAATCGACAGCGGTTTCCAAGCCATGGACTGATGAGTATTTGGTAGCCACGTAAAAGTGTGATGAAAATCGCTTTAATCATTAAAATAAGTTGCCGAATTTACTTAATTCAGGTATAAACTACCGCCTTAAAAAATTGTTTGGTGTCTGTATGATGCCCAGCTATTGATAAATAATAATAAGTCCATATTTTAGCACGCGGTTTTAGCTGTGAGGCATTTAATAGGAGAATACCATGTCAGAAAGAAGCATTAATGATTTGCCAGAAGGATATGTTGCCCAATTGGAATTGGCTGACGGCTACTTACCTACTGATAAAGACGAATACATGTGTGATGAGCACATTGAATACTTTAGAAGGCGCATTGAGCAATGGAAAGAAGAATTGCTTAAAGAGTCAAATGAAACCATCGAAAACCTAAGATCTGAAGCAAGAGATGTCAGTGATGAGGCAGAGCGTGCTTCTCGTGAAACTGAGAACACGTTTGAATTACGCACACGCGACCGTTATCGAAAGCTGTTAAAGAAAGTCAATAAAGCATTGCGTCGCATAGAATCTGGTGATTATGGTTACTGCGAAGAAACTGATGAAGAGATTGGTTTGCCGCGTTTGATTGCTCGACCCATTGCTACCATGTGTATTGATGCCCAAGAGCGTTGGGAATTGAAACAAAAAATTACCAGAGAAGGTTAATAAAGAGGATTCCATGGAAATTGCACAACAAGTTGCTCAATTAGATGACTTCTCCCAGCGCACCGAAGCGCTGTGGAGGTATCTTTGACTATGAAAACAAGAAAGAGCGTTTAGAAGAAGTCAATATTGAACTAGAAGATCCTGATGTATGGAATGATCAGGAGAAAGCCCAGGCATTAAGTAAAGAGCGGGCCAGTTTAGATCATATAGTCAGCACCATAGATGCATTAAAATCTGGCATCGAAGATACCCGTGAATTTTTGGCCATGGCCGATGAAGAAGAAGACAAAGAGAGCTTCGATACGGTGTTGTCAGAATTGGCCGATTTACAAGAAAAAATTGAACAACTTGAATTTCAGAAAATGTTCTCTGGTGAGATGGACCCCAATAATGCTTTCGTAGATATTCAAGCGGGTTCAGGTGGCACGGAAGCTCAAGATTGGGCAGAAATGTTATTGCGTATGTATCTGCGTTGGACAGAGTCCAGAGGCTGGAAACCAGAGTTGATTGAGGTTTCAGCCGGTGATGTGGCTGGTATTAAATCGGCAACATTCAAAGTGACTGGTGATTATGCATTTGGCTGGTTAAGAACTGAAATTGGTGTCCACCGTTTGGTTCGTAAATCACCATTCGATTCAAGTAACAAACGCCACACCAGTTTTTCCTCGGTATTTGTTTCCCCAGAAATTGATGATAATTTTGAAATTGACATCAATCCTGCTGATTTGCGTGTTGATGTGTACCGTTCATCGGGTGCAGGTGGTCAGCATGTGAACAAAACAGAGTCGGCAGTACGAATCACACATGTGCCAACCAATACGGTTGTTCAGTGTCAGAACGGGCGTTCTCAACATCAAAATAAAGCCACAGCCATGCAACAGTTGAAAGCCAAGCTGTATGAGTTGGAAATGCAAAAACGCAATGCAGAGTCTCAGTCTTTAGAAGAAACTAAGTCAGACATTGGTTGGGGCAGTCAGATCCGTTCATACGTTTTGGACCAATCTCGAATCAAAGATTTACGCACTGGTGTTGAAAACACCAACACACAGTCAGTGCTCGATGGTAATTTAGATAAATTCATTGAAGCCAGTTTAAAACAGGGTTTGTAAAATAAGCCCTGTTTTCAAATAACAAACCATTCTTAAAGAATTAATTCAAGAGCAACTAAAGAAGATAACTCATGAGTGAAGATAACAAATTAATAGCTGAACGTCGCGCTAAGTTGACAGCCATCCGTGAAAACGGCATTGCGTTTCCAAATCATTTCAGGCGTTCACATTTGGCACTTGATTTACACAATGACTATGATGCCATAGACAAGGAAGCGCTCGATCCACAAGGGATAGAAGTTGAAGTTGTTGGTCGCATGATGAGCAAACGCTTGTTTGGTAAGGGTGGATTCGCTAATTTAAGAGATGTGTCGGGTGACATTCAGTTGTTTATACAATTGAATCAAGTAGGTGAAGAGAAATTTGCTGATTTTAAAACATGGGACATGGGTGACATTGTTGCGGGTAAGGGCGTGTTGTTCAAAACCAAAACCAATGAGTTGTCTGTCAAAGTCACAGAGCTGGAGTTAATCACCAAATCCCTGCGTCCTCTACCTGAAAAGTTCCATGGGCTTTCGGACCAGGAAACGCGATACCGCCAGCGATATGTGGATTTGATCATGAATCAAGATTCTGCAGATGTTTTTAAAATGCGTTCTCGTATGGTGTCTCATATTCGTCACTTCATGGAACAGCGTGACTTTTTAGAAGTTGAAACCCCGATGATGCACATGATACCAGGTGGTGCAACAGCCAAACCTTTTACGACACATCACAATGCTTTGGATTTGGAGTTGTTCTTACGTGTGGCCCCTGAACTGTTTTTGAAAAGATTGACAGTGGGTGGTTTTGAAAAGGTGTTCGAAATCAATAGGAATTTCCGTAACGAAGGTGTTTCTACTAAGCACAATCCTGAGTTCACCATGATGGAATTTTATTGGGCTTATGCGGACTATAACGAATTGATGGACCTGACTGAAGCCATGTTTCGCTCTTTGGCAGAAAATGTTAAAGGTGAAACAGCATTCGAATACCAGGGGAATCAACTAGACTTTGCTCAACCATTTCGCCGACAAAGCATGGCTTCATTGGTGGCAGAATACAATGAAGGCTTGTCTGAAAATGATTGTCACAATTTGTCAGTTATGCAAAGTTACTGTGCTGATAACAATATTTCTATTGATAAAAAGTGGAAAAAAGGCAAACTTTTGGCTGAATTATTCGAGTTGACAGTAGAAGAACACCTGATTCAACCCACATTTGTGACAGAATATCCGATAGAAATTTCGCCACTGTCCAGACGCAATGATGAAAACCCTGAGATTACAGATCGTTTTGAGTTGTTTATTTGTGGTAATGAAATCGCCAATGGATTCTCTGAGTTGAACGACCCTGAGGATCAAGCTGAGCGGTTTAAGGCACAGGTGGCAGAGTTTGAAGCAGGTGATGATGAGGCCATGCATTTTGATGCGGATTATATCCGAGCATTAGAGTATGGTATGCCACCAACTGCTGGAGAGGGTATTGGAATTGATCGGTTGGTGATGTTGTTTACTGACTCTGCTTCAATTCGAGATGTCCTTTTATTTCCCTATATGAAACCAGAGTAAGTGATATGAATGAAGAAGGTGTTAGGTTTGCCAGAAAAAAGATAATAGCTTCGTGCTTGGTTTTGCATCGCGGTCATTCATTGATTGCAGAGGTAAAAAACATTTCAGCTTCGGGAATTCTACTCAAAAAAATCAGTGAAGATCACATTGAAACTTTAAATAAAGGTGACAGCTGTATCTTAGAAATTGTGGTTAATCAATCATTCAATTTTGATGTCACGGCACAGGTGATTCGCTCGGATGAAAAAGAATTGGCACTTCACTTTACAGTGATTGAAGACGCTAAACAACAAGCCTTGTGGCAACTGTTAGGCGATCAAGTGCATGAAGTAGAACCTTACCAAGGCTAAGTTTCATTGACCTTATATTTTTCTTTTTTTATCACCTCGGTGTTATTGGCCTTAACACCGGGGCCTGATGTATTGTTGGTTGTTGCGACGGCCGGCCGACAAGGTTTCCTGTCTGCATTTAAATTAACTTTAGGTTTTGCTACGGGTTGTTTGGTTCATACTTTGTTATTAGCCTTGGGTGTGACGGCTTTAATTTTAGCCACACCCTGGGCAGTAAAACTGGTGACGACTCTTGGCGCTGGATACTTATTCTATTTGGCGTGGCAGACCTGGTTACATCGTTCGGATGACATGCTAAAGCCGCAACGTGTTGTAGAAGCCAGCTATTGGCGTGGTGTCATCATGAATGTGACGAACCCTAAAGTGCTGCTGTTCTTTTTTGCCTTGTTTCCTCAATTTGCACAATTAGATGAGCCTGGTGCCGGTTTGCGTTTGTTGTGGTTGGGCGTGATTTTTTCACTCGTCACAGTGTTGGTCTTTGGATCTTTGGCATGGTTGACAGATAAAAGTTTGTCTCATTTTTTTGAGAAAGCTCGGTTCAAATGGTGGATGGATAGGGTGTCAGTTTTGATATTCCTTGGGTTGGCACTGTTCTTGCTTTCAACACTTTGGTCTTAATGATTCAGCTTGATACTTTCTATTGAGTCTGCAATGAAGTATTGAATTTCTGTGGTTTTTTGACCATGGTGTGTGATGGTGCCATGATACCTTTTGGCTGAAGTGTCTGAGAATTCAAATTCAAATTCCCTGTAAAAACAAAGCTTGCCTGCCTTGGGTTTTATGGTCAGTT
Organism: Marinicella rhabdoformis; assembly: GCF_009671245.1. Taxonomy (NCBI): domain Bacteria; kingdom Pseudomonadati; phylum Pseudomonadota; class Gammaproteobacteria; order Lysobacterales; family Marinicellaceae; genus Marinicella; species Marinicella rhabdoformis. Next base: position 129,853 of record NZ_VTFS01000003.1, on the reverse strand, counting down.
TTTTTTGCACTATTGAGTCGTCAAGAAATACCCATTGTTTTTGTTTGGTGATGTGTTTACCTGTTGCTCTAACGTGGTCTAAGGCTTGCATTTGGTTGTACCAAAAATAAGCCAAAGCAACGAAGAAAAAAAGTATTGGGATCTCTGTCATAAAAAAATATTTTGCATCTGAAGATTATTATATGTAATATATTTGCCCGTATTCTGAAAAATCAATGTGAATACTGCCACCCAATAAAAATTAATGATAAGGGTGGTATTCGAATGTTCTCGATGACTCGTTCATTGTCTTCAAAATTCCATGCGAATGCGGCCAAAAAATGATTTCAACACAATGACTGTGGATTGTAATCAAAGCATAACATAATACTGGTTATATGACATAGGCCATTGGGCCTTGGCCATATTGACCCTAAAAAAGGAGAATTATAATGAATCAAGAGGTTAAAACCATAGATCGCTGTATTATTGCAGCACGTGGCGGTATGACATTGTTGTCACAAGAAGAAGTCAATAAAATGATGGCAGTTGGACAAGGCGGTGTTTATGAACTGTTCAGGAAATGTTGTTTAGCGGTTTTAAACTGTGATGCCAAAGATGATGATGCCATGGCAGTGTTGTCAAGGTATCCAAATTTTGATGTGAACTTGGTGCCAAGAGAAAGGGGGATCCATTTAGAGTTTATCAATGCGCCAGCACAAGCTTTTGTCGACGGAAAAATGATTTCAGGTATCAGGGACTCAATTTTTTCTGTACTAAGAGACATTGTTTACCAGCACACAGAGCATGGTTCTGATGAATTGCTGGATTCATTTGAGATCACTAATTATGTGTTTCAATTGATGCGTCGGTCTGAAGTTCATCGATATGGAATTGATCCTAACTTGGTTGTTTGTTGGGGTGGGCATTCTATTAATCGAGTTGAATACCAATACACCAAAGATGTGGGCTATCAATTAGGTTTACGTGGTGCAGATATTTGTACAGGTTGTGGCACTGGTGCCATGAAAGGACCAATGAAAGGAGCATCTGTAGGGCATTCTAAGCAGCGTATTAAGGAAGGGCGTTTTATTGGCTTAACTGAACCTGGTATTATTGCTGCAGAAGCTCCCAACCCAATTGTGAACAAACTGATTATCATGCCTGACATTGAAAAACGATTGGAAGCCTTTGTTCGATTAGGGCATGGCATTATTGTTTTCCCGGGTGGTGTTGGAACAGCAGAAGAAATTTTGTATTTGATTGGTATTTTGTCTAATGAACAAAACAAGGGAAAACCTTTTCCTTTTATCATGACAGGACCTAAAGAATCAGCAGATTATTTTCATCAAATTGATCAATTTATACGCTTTGCACTGGGTGAAGAAGTGGCTGGTTTATATGAAATTATTATTGATGATGCAGAACAAGTTGCGCAAAAAATGATGACAGGTATTGATGAAGTGAAGGAATATCGTTCCAAAAATGAAGTCAGTTATTTCTATAACTGGGGACTAGAAATAGATCCGGCATTACAATTTCCTTTTGTTCCTACTCATGAAAACATGGCGGCTTTGAACTTGCATTTGGATAGGCCCATTGGTGAGTTGGCAGCTTCTTTGAGACAAGTTTTTTCCGGTATTGTTGCCGGTAATGTTAAAGAGTTTGGTGTACAGCAAATCAAGGAAAAAGGCGTTTACCAAATCAACGGTAATCGTGAGCTGATGCATAAGTTAGATGACTTGTTACAAGCATTTATTGAGCAAAAACGCATGAAGTTACCCGGAAGTGAATATACACCTGTTTTTGAGGTAGTTAAATAAGCTGAGGTGATGGCAGCAATAAAAAAGGGCTTGGAGGCCCTTTTTTATTGCTTATTGTTTATGATTAAAATGATGAGTAGCAACAAACCGACCAAAAGTGTTATCCACCATAAGTTGTTTTTGATGAATTGCTTGTTTTGTGTGGCAGGTTTGTTAGTTTTTTGCTTGCTTACCTGTTCACTTAACATGACATTTTTAGGGTGAGACGGACTGAATTTTGAATACCCTGAAGTGCCTGGTAACTCTACTTTGTATTTGTAGTTTGAACTTGTGATGACATCTCCGTTGCTGAGTTTTGCTTGTGCGACCTTCAGCCCATTGAGTCTGGTTTTGTGTTTGCTGTCAATAAAGTGTAAGTCATTGTCTTGACGGATGACATGCCAACCATCTGCATGATGAAAGTCATTGATAATGAAATGACCTGCATTTAAACGATCGAAACTTCGGAGTCCAAAAACCGCACTGTGCTTGGTGTTTTTCTTAATATCAATTTGGGTGTGGTTGATGGCAGAATCTTTGGGGATAAATTCATCATCAATTAATGTCAAGCACAAATCTCCAACGCCAATGGTCTCACCTGGTTCAATCATACATTGTTTCATGACTTGCTTCTGATCTAAAAAGACCGTCCCCTCAAAGACTTCCAGAACACAACCATAGTCTTTATTTTTAACCATAAAGTGCTTGCCATGCAAATCAGGGTGATTGATTTGAATGTCACAATCAAAGTCATTGCCCACTATGACCTGCTCTTTAAGTGGGAATTTTATTGTTTCGTTGTTGTCTTTGCGTTGTAAATGCATCATTATTTTCAATGGTTTACACGATTGTAATGTGAAAATGCTTAACTATTCAATGCATAAATGTGGTTTTATGAACTGAGTCTCGGTTTTGAGCATGGTCAATGGGACTTTATTTGCATATAATAGTCAAAAATAAAAGCACTGGAAGGGCTTAAATGAATAAAAAGGTTTTGGTATTTTGGTTGGTTGTGATTGGGGGTTTGACAGGCACAGTGTTTCTTTCGCTGTATGCTGGCTCTGTAGCGCACAAAGAACAAAATATCACCTTAAAATTAGATGTGGAGCCTGGTGTTTTTTACCGCAATGGCGACCACTTCTCAATCAGCGCTAACCCCTTTGGCCCTGTATCTTTTTCATACACGATACAGTCAAAAGCATTGGGTCAATACAAGTACTTGAAATTTTCTGGAGCCAAAGCAGATTCATTGTATCAAGTTTCATTGAAAATCATGCAAGGCAGGAAGACTTTGTTTAATGGTGATTTTTTGCAAGCTGATGATTTTGTGGTTGAATTACCTGAGTTGTCTTTTGTCGAGTACGAGTCATCTGTGCCAATGGAGTTGCAGATTTCAGTAAATTCTAAAAGGGACTTGGGCTTGCACACCACAGTCAACAAGGACATGGGTTTTGATGGACTCTTTTTATCTTCAGATTCAATCGTAAGTCGATGGTATTATGTTAAAGCCTGGATGTCGAATAGCGCTGAATATCAATTGTCTTCACTGAACTTTTGGCAAAAACAATCGTTGTTTCCACAGTTGGCGTTGGGTTTGGCAGTTTGGTTAACCGTGGTTTTGCTGTTGGCATGGTTTCAATCGCTACCAATACAGCAGGTGATGTATTTGTGGTTAATGGTGTTGCTTCCAACATCGGCATATTTTGTTGTCAGTCAATACAGGTTGAAACAGCAAACAATAATTGATTACCCAAGACCAAATACCAATAAAGACATCAATGAGCTGGACAGGAAAGTCCATGACTTTACCGCTGAATTTGTTGACTGGATTGATCAAGCTGAGCCACATGAATTTGCCGTTTTTATCAAAGCTTCTGATGCTTTTATTAAAAGTAGAATGCGTTATCACCTTCATGGGGTTCTGACTTATGATTATGTATATTGGTCAGATGCGTCAGCATTTAAAAAAGTCAATCACTTGGATGAGGTGTATTTGATAACGACTCGAAATATATTGCCAGACTGTCAAAGTTCAAAAAAATCGTACATTCCCAAGCATATCAAAACGGTATTATCTAATGACCAATTTTGTGTGGTGAAACTATGATGCTATTGATTGCCATATTTGTTATTTTGCTTTGGTCATTGTTGGGCACTGCCTTTTTAAGGGTTTTTGATAACAAGTTTTCAGACAGCGCTATCAATGGATTTGAAATATTTATTGGTATGGGAATCATGCTTCATGCTTTGAATGTGATTCAGTGGCTTGATTTAAATATCAGTATTTTGTTGGTATTTTTACCCTTACTCATGGCTGCTTTGCCTTCGTTATGGCGGAAACTGAAGTTATTAAGAAACCATAACTGGTTGTTGTTTGGTGTAATGGTTTTTTTATACTTGGTGTATTGGTTATTTCTTAAGCCTGAAATGCCATTGATTGCGTGGGACAGTTGGTTGGGATGGGAGTTAAAAGCCAAGCAATGGTTGAGCCATGGTCTTTCTGTGGAAATGGTTTCATCAGTTCAGTGGCTAAGTGACAAGGCAGCCGTGTTTAATGTGACAGCTGAATATCCAGATGGTTTACCTTTGCTTTATTATATTGGCCAAGTTTTGGGTGATGAGAACAATCAAGTCCTTGGGTATTTATATGGCCTTTGCTATTTTTGGTTGGTTTATTTGGTTTTATTGAGGCTACATCAAGCTGGTGCTGATTGGGTGTTAACAGTTTGTGCCACCATTTTGTTTTTGTGTATGCCGCTGTTAAATAATCACATCAATCTACAAGGGTATGCAGACATTTGGCTGTCAATGTTGTTACTGCTTGCTGTTTTAGCACTTTCGGAGTGGAATAAACGTCACACAGTTACCAACGGTATTAGGTTGGCATTGTTGCTTTCTATGCTGCCATTGTTCAAAACAGAAGGCTGGGTTTGGCTGGGATTAATGCTTTTGGCACAACTGGTTTCTAAATTTTTGATCAGAAAGCATCGTTGGTATGTATTGAGTTTGGTGGCTTTGTTTTTAACAGTCTGGTTTTTCATAGGCACATGGTCATTCAGTTGGGCAGGTCGAACGGTGGTTATCAGCCAAGAATTCATCAAATTTGGTTCAGTTTTTGAGATGTTGTTAATGCCTGCACCGGTTGCTAATGAAGTGTTTACAGGCTTGTTTTTACAGAACAACTGGGGATTTTTGTGGTACTTTCTGCCATTTGTGGTGTTGTTTTGGTTGTTGGTTAAACACCCAAAACATGAACAAGTTACTCAAACATTTTTTGTATTATCGTTTACTGCTTTTCTGTTTCTGTTCTTTTTTACAGGCGCTTCTCAGTGGGCAGAGAATTATACTGCCGTTAATCGAATTGTGTTACAGCTGGTCCCCGTCTTTATGTATTTATTGACTCAAGTATTTGTGGTTTGGCAACAAAAAAGGGTTGGCGAGCCAACCCTTTAATCCGAATGAAGGTTTATATCTGAATTTATAAACCAAGGATGTGTCGGCCTTGTTTAAAGACAATATCTACTGGAATACCTGCTTGGTTGATGGCATCTAAAGAGCGCTTCAATTGAGGTGTGATTTGACCTTTGTTCTTCATCCATGCAGCGATGCCTTCATAATCACCATTACCCTGATGCGTCAGTATCTTTTCTGACAAAGAAGCAATGGCAGCAGACATCTTTTCAGCGTTTACCGAGTAATGTCCAGTTACCTCATCAAAGTTAAAGGCGCCGTTATCCGCAAAATAATTGAACCTCAATAAATTTGCAACGCCGTGAGCTGAGCTCGATCCAAAACGTATAGAGCGAAAAATTCCAGCCATGAAAGTGGTGTAATAATCCATCATTTCGCTGTCATCTAATTCACCCATCTTATAGAGTTTTTCAACCATATATAGACCAAGAATATCAGCTTTTCCTTCTTCAATAGATGAGGCATATTCTTTCAATGACGTTCGTACAGTGCCTTTGCCATTGATGGTGTTTTTGATGCCTAAGCCATGTGCCACTTCATGAAACATGGTGTTGGCAAAAAATGCATTGAATGTGATGTGCTTTCTTTGTTCTGGAGCCACTAACTCTTCTGCAATGGGTACCAAGATTTTCTCAAATTTGGCTTGCATGACATTTTTAAGTTGTAGGCGACGAGTGCCCTTTTCTAATTGCACGGATTCATCATTTGGTAAGTTGATGGCTATTGTTTTACTGCCTGCATTAGAGTGGCCGGCATAATATACGGCATCATAAGCATTTAAGTCTGAATCAGTTCCTGGTGTTTCTGTTTTATAGGCGTCAGGTACTGGCAGTTCTTTTTGTAGTTGAGGCAAAAAGGCCGCAAATTTTGCCAGCTTTTCACTCCAAGAAAGGTCTTTGATTAACACATAGGCTTCATAGGCAGCTTTGTAGCCAAACAATTGGTCTTCATAACTTTCTATAGGGCCAATGACTAAATCAATTTTATTCGACTTCATGTCCATCCAGGCCAAATCAGAGGCTTTGAATTGATCTGTGACCAAAGCTTCGGCTCGGAGTGTTAAATATTTTTTAAACCCTTCGTCTTCAGCTAAACTGGCCGCTTGTTGCAGAAAGTCTGAAGCTTTTTTCAAATCACTGGCATAGGCTTGGTGGAAAGGTACAGCCATTAATTGACCTTCTTCACCCCTGACTACATTGGTATACAGGTCTTTTAATTCATCAGTGGCTTGTGCTTCGAATTCAGCTTTGTCCATGTCTTTTGGATAGAAGTTAGCGCCCAAAGACTTCTCTTCTACGCCATCGATGAAAGGTTTGTCACCATCCAAACGATCCCATGGGCCATAGTTGATGTCTGCAATGCGGCGCAACTCTTCATCTCCAAGAGATTTCAGAAACGGATCTTGCTCACCATAAGCTTGTAACCAGAATAGCTTATCCATGATTTGTGAAGCTTTGATAAACAAAGGAATCATGGCTTTTTGATTGTCTGATAAATGGGATAAGTCACTGCTTAACTCAAACGTGGCATACTTGTTGATTAAAGTTTTGTTGCCAGTTACTGCTTTGACTTCGGTGCCTTGTTTTGTTTTATGATTTACTGGAGTTGTTTCAGTTGCTATCTGAGTTTGAGCCGATTCATTTGAAGGCTCGGCAGTGATCACTTTTTCATCACTGCAAGCAGTTAGCAAACTGGTGCTGAACATGGCGCAGGCAATGAACAATGTTTTTCTTTTCATGGTGTCTCCTTTTTTATTTTTTTGTACAAGTGGTTGAGGTCTGAAGCCGTTTGGTTAATTGGCCATTGAAAATTTTCAGGCAATGCCTGAATTGACCCTAAATTTTCTTCAATGTGATTTAATTTTTTAATGAAATCATGGGCGTCATTAGATTTGAAAATGAAGCCTTTGTTATATTGCTGGGCCAGCCAAGACATGCCAGACCCCAAGGTATCTGCTACCAATATGATTTTGTTGTGCCACATGGCTTCGAGTAACACCACGCCAAATGATTCCGCTCGGTCATTTGAGGTCAAACAAAAAACATCACAACTTTGATACAAGGCATTGACTTTTGGCCAGCTCAAGTTGCCCAATAGCTTGATGTTTTCTTGTAGCTTATTTTTTTTGATTTGTTTTTCCAGTTGGGCTTTGAGTTGGCCACTACCGGCAATTAAAGTGTGTTGGGACTGATGATGTATGCTGGCTTCTATCAAAAGCTTTTGGTTTTTATAAAACGTTAATCGACCTAAGTTAAACAACCTCAGTTTATTTTTTGGCCATTGTTGCTCTGCCCATTCTGTGGGTAATTGATCATTTGATTTGAGCATCGGTTTAATACCCAAAGGCAACACGTGACATTTCTCTCTGTTTTTTAGTAATGCAGGAGCTTGTTCAATGTATACAGGGCTGCTGCATAAAATCAATTGGCTCCTTTTGATTATTGCTTGTTCAATCGGTTTGATCAGTGCATAAATAAATTTGAGCAATTTAGATGATGACTCAGTCACCATATCTGAATGCCAGCGTAAGACCCAAGGCAGATTTTTTGATGCTTTATTGAATAGCAACAGAGCCAATGATGGATTGGGCCAATGTAGGTGAAGTATATCGAATTTGTTTTCTTTAAGTAGTTGATTGAGTGTTCTGCCCAGGCCAATCATCAGGGGAGTAAAGCAGATGGGTCTGGTTGATTTCAATCGAATGACTTTTACGCCGTTGACATGTTCAGTTTTTGTTTGAGAAAGTAGTTTGCCAAATTCGTGGTTGTGTACCATCACTGTGACTTGATGACCTTGTTCAACTTGTGCTTCGGCCAGGTCTTGTAAGTAGTGTTCCATACCGCCATGATAGGGCGGGTAATACTTACCAAGATGCAGGATGTTCATGGATTGCTTAACTGTCTTTTTGGAGGACTTCATCCAATTTGTTTTCGATGATTGCCATGCGTTGAGTTAAGCGTCTGATTTTTCTTTCCTTACGAGTCAGTGCCATGTCCATGGTCAACATTTTGATTAATATCAACGCCACAGCAAGAACCAGGATTAATGTGGGTGGGTAAACGATGCCTAAATGCCCAGCAATGAGATCTACCCACTGAGGGAAAGCGGCTAAAATGATAGTGGCCAATGCCACAAACAACCACCAAGTAGCAAATGGCCCGTGCATTTTATCTTTGCGAACCATATAGAAAATCGTCACAGAGAGCAGGGCGCCAATTACTAAGATTACAATGTTTGTCATTTCGTTTTTTTAACTCCAAAGTTGGCAATACACAAGGTGGTGGTTTGAATCATGTATTTCATCACAACCAACCATGAGCTGAATACTCTAGACTTTCCATCTTGACGGTCGTACATTTTAACAGGAACTTCAGAAATGGTTAAGCCTGATCTTAACAACAGGAGTAAAACACCAACATCTTGATAATCTAACAAGCTGGCACGTTCACCAGACAATAAAGTCAAGGCTTGTTTGTCATACAGTCTGAAGCCAGATGTTAAATCTTGAATTTTTATAAGGGTTAATGCTTTGAAGAACCCCCAAGCCATTTTTTTCAATCGACTGAGCCTTTTCGGAAAGGTTCCGATGATGACATTGTTGTCTTGGCTTTTACTGTTTAACAAGGTGGCTATTTCCTCAGGGAGGTGTTGCCCATCTGCATCCATTGTGACGACTTGGTCATAGCCATTGCTTAATGCATACCGAATGCCAGTTTGTGTTGCCCCCCAAGCACCCAGTTGGTCCGGCAAAGACAAACAAGTTACACCCATGTCTTTAGCTTTTAGCGCTGTACCATCACTACTGAAATCATCTACAATTAAAATGTCAAGACCACGTAATTGAGTGATTTGAGGCAGTAGCTTTTGTAAATTGTCTGCTTCGTTAAAGGCAGGAATGACAATTAATGTCTTCATGTCCTGATGCTTGGTTTAAAATAAGACGGTATTTATATACCATTACGCTTTTTTTCACAATCCATTGTTGTCATTTCTATGAACCCAAGCTCAGTTTTAACTTTACATGATTTGTTTTTAATCAAAGGTGGTGGAGAGCGATTGATCCACGATTTATGTTTGGGTTTAAACAGTGACTTGGTGACTGGAGCCATCAGTGAACAGGGTTTTGATTTATCCCAGTTGTCAGGTCAAGTCACAAACTTAAACGGCTTAAGTGGTTTGTCAGGCATAAAGACATGGTCACTGGCTCGTGCATTTAAAAAATATCGCCTTGATAAGGCATATGCCAATGTGATTTATTCTGGCGTGGCCAGTCCGCTGGCTATTAATAACATCAATGCACAAAAGCACGTATTTTATTGTCATACACCACCACGTTTTGTTTACGATAAGAAGGCGCATTACAGTAAAGATTTATCTTGGCTGGGCAAGCAGGCTTTGCACCTCCTGAACACATGGTTTCAGCCGCAGTATGAACAAGCGGTCAATCAGATGGATGTGGTGCTGACCAACTCACAATATGTGAAAAAGAGAATTAAAAATACCTTAAGTCTTGATGCCCAAGTGGTTTATCCACCATGTGATACTCAGCAATTCAGATGGAAAGCTCAAGGCGATTATTTTCTTTCATTGGCCAGATTAGATGGTTTAAAGCGAATAAAATCTATTGTAGAAGCATTCAAAAAAATGCCAGACAAAAAAGTGGTGATTGCATCTGGAGGTCCAGAGTCTGAGGCATTACAGAAATTAGCACAGGGTCATGACAATATTTCATTCACAGGCTGGCTCAGTGAAGAAAAATTGTTGGACCTATTGGGTGGCTGTTTGGCAACGATTTATGTGCCAGAAGATGAAGATTTTGGTATGACACCTGTCGAATCAATGGCCGCTGGGAAGCCTGTAATATGTTCAGATCATGGAGGTCCATTGGAATCTGTGATTAACCAAGAAACAGGTTTTTATGCAGACGATGAGCATTTGGTTGAATCAATTATAGCGTCGGTCAGTTTGTTGACACCACAAAAAGCCAGTAGCATGAGGGATGCATGTGAACACAGGGCTTTGGATTTCGATACCCACTTGTTTTTAAAAAATATTTCAAAATATTTGATTTGACTGCGACCTTTCGGTCCAAACTGTTATCTTTATAGGTAATAAACAAATTAATTAAGCCGTGAGCCCTTTCAGTATAGACATAGATGAGATGACCAAAGCCCAAGCGCAGAAAGGCAAGCAGGTGGCATACCGTCGCATTTACGATTTATATAAATCAGCTGTTTATAATTTGGCTTTTCGTATGCTACAAAGCCGTGAAGATGCTTTGGATGTTTTGCAAAATACATTTGTTGCTGCATTTCAAAAAATGGCACAACACTCAGGTGACGTGGCTTTTGGTTTTTGGCTAAGAAAGATAGCGGTGAACCAAAGCCTACAGTTGATCAAAAAAAATCACCGCCAACGAGAAAGTCAAATGTCCGTTGCGGAGCTTCCTGAACAAACTGCTGTCAATATTGACCTTAATCTTGCACATGATTTGAATGTGTTGCTGCAAAAGTTGCCACCCTTGTCACGCAGTGTTCTCTGGCTCTATGAAGTAGAAGGCTTCAGCCACAAAGAAATTGCAGACTGGTATCAAATGTCTGTCAGTTTCTCTAAGTCACAATTATCTAGAAGTAAAAAGTTAATGGCCGAATGGTTGGCCCATCAGGAGCAGGATAATGACCAAAAACACAACAATTGATGTGGCATCAGTTTTAAAGCAAGCGCCAGTGATGACGCCTGATATAGAGCAATTTGATCAAATCATGGATCAGTTACATCATGCTAAAAAGAAGCAACAGTGGTGGTTACCTATGGCAGCCATGTTTGTGTTGTTTGTCAGTGTATGGATGTTGTTGCCACCTTTGGTGACTGAAAGCAACAAAACGACAGTCAATGATCAGATGGCTCAGTTGATTAAGAAAGTTAATTTGATTGAACTGGCAGTTTTAAGCCAGTCAGTAAAGCACTCTGAGCCGGGCTCAGATATTTTAGAGAAAATGGTTTCTATAGAAAATTGGTTGGTACAGCTTAATACCAACATTGCGCAGAGCACTGATGAGCAACAGACGCTGGCGCTATTGAATGCAAAACTTGAGGTCTTGGATGATTTGGCGGCTTTACAAAAAAAATTGATGCCGCCAATTGAAACAAGCCAACCACTTATTTAGGAGAAAGAACATGAATAATACTTATTTAAAAACAGCCATAACAGCCGCTTTGATGGCAGCCAGTTTATCCTCTCTAGCAGAGGAGACTCAAACGGTAGATGTCGATGTTAAGGTAGAGGGCAATCAAGGTAAAGTCCTGATAATCAAAGATAACGATGGCAAAGTGACAAAAATACATGAAAATTTGGATTTGGCCGATGGTGAAGACATGCAAGACAAGCTTGATGCTTTGATGGCAGAACATGGTATTGATATCAATGCAGAAGGAGCTGAGGTTCATAAAGAAGTCATTGTTTTAAGTGACGAAGACATTGTTTTAAGTGACGAAGACATTGTTCATGGTAACCATAAAATGATGTTTGTCCAAAAAAGCAATGACATCAACGTAGATATAGAGGACGGCGTGGCCAAAGTCTTTATCAAGAAGGACGTGGATGGTGAAGTTCAAGTCATCGAAGAAACCATGGAGGTTGGTGAGGACGAGGATTTGAACCAATTGATTGAAGACCTGATGATTGAGCATGGCATAGAGGCTGATGAAGGCCAAGTTCACAAAAAAATAATTAAATTGGACCGCCGTGCTGTGTCCATTGATGAGAATAAGCCCAGGTTGGGTTTTATGGCTTCTGTGAGTGATGCTGGATGGGATGTCATCTCGGTTGTGCCAGAAAGTGGTGCAGCAGAAGCAGGTATTCAAGCAGGTGATGTGATCGTTTCAGTCGATGGTGCAGAAACGGGAAAAGAGGGCATGGGTTTGAATGACTTCTCAAAGAACAACTATCAAGCAGGTGACTTGATTGAAGTGATTGTTGATCGAAATGGAAATGAAATGGTAGTGGATGTTGAGGCCAAGGTGGTTAATTCACCAGATGTCTTGATGAAAAATGTTCACCAATGGATCAGCAAAGACGGTGAGGTTGAAATAGAAAATATCCATGGTCCGAGTGCCTTTACATTCAAGTTTGATGGGAAAGATGGCCAAGCTTTGGGTGAGCATTTGAATTTAGGTGACCATGAAGTTCGTGTGATGACCACTGGTGGTGAAGCTGATGCCTACTTTTTTTCAAATGGAAAAATGAATCAATGGTTGGGCAAGAAGCACCACTTTTCTACAGTCACAAAAGATTTAGGAAAGTATTTTGGTGTCGATTCAGGCGTTTTGGTTTTAGAAGTTGATGCCGATAATAAACTGGGCTTAGAAGATGGTGATGTCATTCAAAGCATCAATGGTGAGGTTGTCAACTCGCCCAAAGATGTGGTTAAAAAAATGTCTGCCTTGAAAAATGATGATCAAGTTGAGATAGAAATCTACCGTAATAAAGAAAAATTATATTTAGAGTCATAAAGTATTGAGTTATTTGATTCTATTTAATAGAATACGCTCCTCTTTGATGAACGGCACTTTCTTAAGTGCCGTTTTTAATCAAAGATGCCTTAATATTGCAGTGGACGCGTAGCTCAGCGGGAGAGCACTTCGTTGACATCGAAGGGGTCACTGGTTCAATCCCAGTCGTGTCCACCACTGCAAAACGTCACTACATCTCAGTATTTCAATTCACAGATTTATATATAAACACAGTTGTTGCGCCCGTTTTCTTTTGCTTTATAAAGTGCTTTGTCAGCACGTGAAATTAACTTGTCCTGAGTGTCTTCCGGCTGTAAAAGTGTAGCACCGATGCTGACAGTCATACTTTCAGTTGTGCCAAAACTTTCTTGTTCGAACTGTTTCCTTACTACATCACAGTACTGGATAAGGCTTTGTTTATTGACGTCAAGGGCTACAATAATAAACTCCTCTCCGCCCCACCTAAATAGAATGTCATCATTCTGAGTAAGCTCTGATAACAATTGTGCTGTTTGCTGTAACACCTTGTCCCCTATGTCATGACCAAAAGTGTCATTGACTGCTTTAAAGTGGTCAATGTCCAAAATGATCAAGCCAAATGAATGACTTTCCTTTGTACATTTGTCAATTTGAGCTTTTAAGACCTGGTTTAATTGGTTTCGATTAAAAACACCCGTTAAATTATCTGTAATTGCAATTTGATGCAATTCTTGGTGACTGCTGTAAACGGCTTTTCTAGATTGGTCAAAGATCAAAGCACCTAAAAAGCCAAATGAAAAACTACAGAATACCCAAAAAACGTGCATGGTGTAATAATCGGGCTGATTTATATAGAAATAGGCGGTCGTCAATAAAATTATGGCGGAGCAGGAAGCACTGATTAAGGCATGCTTAAATGTGAGCCCTGATATAACAAACGTCCAAAAAATAATCATGTAACCTTCCATCTGATAGGGTGCTTGGTAGGGGAGTTTGCTGATTATGTAAGCATGACAAATAATCGAAATGATTGGAGAAACCGCCAGGATATTCATTACGGTGTTGTAATATTTTCTGCGGAAAGCAAGAAAGCTGATGACTAATAGCATTGGGACAACCACAAACAAATGAACTTTTAGCATCAAGTTTTGTAGATTTTCGGTTGCCCAAGACTTGTTCAGCATTGAAAAAAGCATATATAGAATTGCTGTGAGAAAGGCTATGGCCGATATTTGTATTTGGCGTGATGGTTTGTCCCATTCCTCAAATTTTTCATCAAACGCATGACTCACAAGCTGAGTCGTTTTGAACGGAAATAATAATTGCAGAAAGTTATACATTATTTACGAATGTAGTCAAAATAATTTTTGATTACCTTGAGACTGAAACTTTTCTGCTTCCTCAAATAGCCAAGATTTAATGATTTGTAGCTTGGTGTCATTTTCATGACTTTCAGGGTAAACCAAATAATAGGACATTTGACTTTTCATCTTAATATCAAATGGCGCTACCAATAAGCCCCGTTCAATGTCATCCTGTACCAGTGTGGTTCTTCCGAGGGCAAAGCCTTGGTGATTTTCTACAGATTCTAACATTGTAACCGTATGACTGAATCGCGTGCCTCGTAGGTTGACTTGAGCTGTCAGTCCTGCCAATTCAAACCACTCATGCCAATCTTCAGTGGTAAAGTCCTCATGCAATAACTTTGCTTTGAGTAATTTGTCTGGAGATAATCGGCCCTCAAAAGAGTCATATAATTGCTTGCTACACACAGGAAAGACTTCTTCTTCTAAAAACAACTCAGCTTTTAATCCTGGGTAATGAGGTTCCGCTGTATAACGGATAGCAATATCACAGTCATCTTTTTTGAAGTCAGTTAACCATTCAAACGCTGAAATTCTGACATCTAATTCATTGTGTTGCTGTTGAAACTTCCATATCCTTTTAGATAGCCATTTCGTGGCGAAAGAAGGCAGAACAGAAATGTTTAATGTACCAGATGCATCTTGATTTTTTAGTTGTCTGGTCGCTTTCTCTATACCTTCTAGGGCATTGCGCACAGAAATCAAATACATGCGACCCTCAAAAGTTAATTTGAGTGCTCTGTTGTACCTTTTAAACAAAGGCACTCCTGTGATATTTTCCAGGTTTTTTATTTGGTGACTGATGGCGGCTTGAGTGACGTGTAATTCTTCTGCTGCCTTAGTGAAACTTAAATGACGAGCTGAAGCTTCAAAAGCTTTGATTGCTCTAAGTGGCGGTATGTTGCGGTATTTGATTGCCATGTGTTGTATATTTGTGAATTTCGGATAAGTGTAGTTTATCCGAAAGGCAAAAACAATTCGTTTGTTTTTTTTATTTTTTTACTTAAAATAGGCAGCCGTTGAAGGGGGAAAGCCTTTCAACAAAAAATTCTTAAAATGCTTTGAACTTTTCTTATTAAGATGGTTCTAAGGTTTATGAAAGACGAATGTGTATTCATCTTTTGTTCATAATCATTAAGTAAAATGATTATGAAGAGAACATAAGTTTTTTTTCATTGTTCCCTGAAGTCGCAAGACTTCAACCATGTGATTTATTTCACATGACCAATTGCTGAGGTTTTTCCTCCCTCTTCCTCAGCTAATAGCTTCGGGCCTCATTTTAGAGGCCCTTTTTTTTGCCTTTTTTTGACAAAAATTTGCCAAAAATGCTTGTTCGTCTGTTCTTTGGAGTCTGTATTTGTTATTTATTGTGACATTGTGTTCAAAAAATGTCATTTCTTGCTCTGTGAGGTTATGATTTAACACGTGTGTGTAAAATGTTGCAGTTGCAACATTAAATAGAGAGTGCGAATGCAAAAAACCATCATTATCATAGTTACCGTTTTGTGTTCTTTGGGATTCAGCGCGTGGATGTTTGAGCCAGTAAAAGATATACGGTTTTTTAATTTGTTGACAGAGTCTTTTACAGCCATAATGGCGGTTTTCTTTTACTTTAAAGTAGATGATTTAAAAGACAAACCTTATCACCCCTACTTGTCATGGGGATTCTATTTGGCGTTCGTCGCTTTACTCGCAGACTCATTTGATCAGCTTTATTATCATGGTGAGGTTTATACAGCCATTATAGAGAAGAGTTTAAAGTTATTGGGTTATGCCTTTGTTTTTATAGGTGTAAAAAAATGGCTGGAAGAATACCAGTCTTTGAATGTTGCCTTAACAAGGCAGGCGATTAGGGATGGTTTGACAGGGCTTTATAACAGAAGAGGAATGCAGCGTCAGCTGGAAAAAATCCATGAAGTTGCTCATAAGAATAATGAGACGTATGCTGTTATTATTATTGATTTTGATGACTTTAAGGTAATAAATGATACCTATGGTCATGTGGCCGGTGATGAGGTGCTCAGTAAAGCAGGTCAGTCTTTGTTGGCATTTTTAAGTGACTCTCAAAAAGTGGGTCGTTGGGGTGGTGAAGAATTTGCCATTGTTGAATTAGGCGTTGGTGTTGATGAAGCGGCTGAAACGTGTGAAAACATCAGGATTCATTTGTCCGAAATTAATATGTCAGGGTCAATCCAAGATCATCAAGTAACCCTAAGCTTTGGTGTCAGCCAGTGCAAAGGTAAAGAGCCATACATGGAAGTCGTTAAAAGAGCAGACAGGGCATTATATCAATCAAAAACTGCTGGAAAAAATTGCGTAACTGTTTTATAAATATGCTTTATTAAAACTGAGTGGCTATTTTGACAAATTTTATTGGCGTTTACGAGAACGTTTTATCGGAAGCATTTTGCCAAAAGGCAATTGAAAAATTCAATCAAAGTCAACATGCTGCACCAGGTGCTACTGGACAGGGTGTGGATTTAATCAAAAAGAACAGTAGCGACATCACGATCAATAATTTTTCTGAGTGGCAAGAAGATATTAATGTGTTACAAAATGCAGTGCTTACAGGATTGGTGCAGTATGTCAGGGCACACCCATTCCTGTTGGCAGGTGCCATTTCTGTTCAGGTACAAACTGAAAACGGGGTTGAGTCTGTTTCTTATGTAGACATTCCCAACCTGTCTGACGAGGCTTTAGTAAACATGATTAAAGCAGTATATAGGCTGGGTTCAATCAACATTCAAAAGTATAAAAAGAATGAAGGCGGGTATTTTTACTGGCATTCTGAAGTTTATCCGCACCCCAAAGACGAATATAACGACTCTTTGCACAGAACATTGTTGTGGATGTTTTATTTGAATGATGTAGAAGAAGGGGGGGAGACTGATTTTTATTTTCAAAATACCAGTGTCAAACCCAAGCGTGGTTCATTGGTCATAGCGCCTGCTGGTTTTACCCATACTCACAGGGGAAATAAACCGGTATCTGATGATAAATATATTTTTACTTCATGGCTGTTGTATCAACGATCAAGTCAGTTATATGGTACACCAGCATCATGAGCAAGCCGCAAAAAATAGGTCAGTTGGCCATCAGCTGCAGTGACAAGGATCGTTCAGTGTCATTTTACAGTGAGGTTGTGGGTTTGGAACTGCTTTTTGATACTGACAGTGGCATGGCATTTATGCAGTGTGGCGAAGTCAGGCTGATGTTAACTGAATTACAGGGACATACTAAGGACCATCACACATCTGTTATCTACTATCAATTAGATGATTTGAATGGCTGGTTTGAGCAAACTGATTTACAACATGTTGCTGTAGAGAAGGCACCACATTTTGTTGTTAAGATGGCAGATCATGATTTATGGATGGCTTTTTTACGTGATCCGGACGGTCATTTGGTAGGGTTGATGGAAGAAAGGGCTTTTCAAGATTAAATACTTCATAAAATATATTGCACATTTCAACTGTGTGGGTATAATTCACGGACTTTTAAAAACAAGCGGTAAATTATGAAAGTTTTATCATCTTTGAAATCAGCCAAGACTCGTTCAAGAGACTGCAAAGTGGTTCGTCGCCGTGGAAAAGTTTTTGTGATTTGTAAATCAAATCCAAAATTGAAAGCACGTCAAAGATAAACCGCCCAGAGAAATCTTGAAAGCTGAATTTTAAAAATACCCTCAATCGAGGGTATTTTTTTGTCTTGAAAATATCAACTGTCTCTCATTGTGCTCAATTTGATATACTGCATTGATGAAAAAAACACTTATCTTATTATCATTCTTCCTCAGTGCGGGTGTATTGGCCAGTAATGAAGCTGTGCGTGCCTATGTGATTGAGCAATACCGCTCCATTATTGAACCACTGTTCTCCTCTGGAGAGTCTACACAGCCTAAGTTTGACACTTTTTATACGGCCATGGTTGAAGAACTGCCTTTTCAGCAACGTGCTGAAAGGTCGTTGGAGTTGGCGATTAATCGTTTTGAAGGTGCGCCAGATTATATTTTAAAGTACGCCGAAAATTGGCATGGAGAAATAGAATCAAACCCACGGTTACAAACGTTAACCACTACCGCTTTGAATTCACCGTTGATTGAAATTCGAATGGCGGGGTTTGAATTGTATTTGGCACAATATGACGTCGATAAAACACCCGAAAAAGTCGATCGATTGATAAGACAGTTTGAGCGTAAACCTGAAAAGAATGCAGCAGGAGCTTTGTGGGCCATGGCAGCGATTGCTGCTCGTGGTGTTGATCGTGTAAAGGTTTATGATGTACTGATAGAAGCCATTGGCAGTGAAAGCGATAAAGTCAGGCAAGGGGCGGTAGAGGCACTTGCTCGTTTTGGTGGAGAAGAAATCATTGAGCCTTTGTTGTTTGTGGCGCAAAATGATACATCAGCTTATATTCAAGAGCGGGCATTCTGTGGCTTAGCTCAAACAGGCACTTTGCAAGTTATAGAGCGTTATGCTGCATTGCCGACCTTGATTAAGTTAGCACATGACCCGAACAGCACCGATCAAGAATTGGGCTGGATTTATCAAGCATTGAAGGAAATCAGTAATTTATATGACATTCCTAATGATCCTGAAGCATGGGAGGAACGATTGATTGATGTTGGAATGTTACAACTTCAATAAACAACGATCATGGATTATTTAAAGCTAAACAAAAAAGCTTGGGATGCCAAAACCAAAATTCATGTCAAATCGTCTTTTTATGATGTGCCTGCATTTAAAGCCGGTAACAACACTTTGAATGACATTGAAATGAAGGCTTTGGGCGATGTTTCAGGCAAAAGTTTGTTACACCTTCAGTGCCATTTTGGATTGGATTCATTGTCTTGGGCGAGGTTGGGGGCAAAGGTTACTGGCGTCGATTTGTCATCAGTGGCGATCAAGCAAGCGCAAGATTTGAGTGAACAGTGCGACTTACACGCCACTTTTATATGTGATGATGTCATCAATTATCTACAAAAACGCCGTCAATTCGATGTGGTGTTCACTTCATATGGGACCATTTGTTGGCTGTCAGACATCAAAGCTTGGGCGCAAGGCGTGGCCAGGCAACTTAAGCCAGGTGGTACTTTCTTTATGGCAGAATTTCATCCTGTCTATGATTTGCTTGATGGGTATTCATATTTTCATCAGCTTGAACCCGATGTTGAAACTGAAACGGTTTACACAGAAAACAAGTCTGAAGAAAAACAAGCCATTGCTGTGTGGTCACACCCGCTTGGTGAAGTTATCTCAGCATTGTTATGTGCAGGTTTAAGTATTCAAGCTTTTGAAGAGTTTGATTACAGCCCATATGATTGCTTTGATAACATGGAAGAACGCCAGGCCGGTCAATTTCACCTTCAGCATAAAGGCAATGATATACCTTTGGTTTATGCGTTGAAAGCTGTTAAAGAATGTAGCGAAGAAACGGTCTCAAGCTATCAAAAATAAGCACAAGACCTGACGGTTTTCTGACATCAATACGTTGAAGGTTCGGGCGGCAGCGGCATTGGTCATCACTTCTAAGCCGATGTTGTTTTTCACCAAGGGCAGTAACAAGTCAGTGTCTGGGTATTCAATGTGCTCGCCAGTGGCCAGCACAATGATTTCAGGTTGATAATCACATAACTTTTGAACCAATGATTCATCTAGTTCCCTAACGGTTTTTGTTCCCACAGTTTCAATGGGTGCATCCCAAGGCACAATGATGCTCTGGTTGTAGCTTTGTCCTGCGGTATGGCACAAGCCCGTTTCGGCTTGTGAAATTAAATTCGGATGGTCGTTTCCGTGTTCAGTGAGTTGCATGTGATTACTGGGTTGTTATTTTGGAAGCTCGTAAACGCCGTCTTTTGGATTGGCGCGGTATAAAGTCAGTACTTGGCCAATACTTTGAACTTCTTGTGCATTCGATGATTTGATCAATTCTTCAGCCATTGCTTTGCGTGTTTCACGGTCGGCTCTGATTTTTACTTTGACCAATTCATGGCGTTCTAAACAGATGTCCAGCTCTGTCAAGATATTTTCTGTCACGCCTTTGTCTGCAATTGTAACCAAAGGGCTGATGTGATGCGCGACACCGCGCAGGTATTTTGTCGCATTTTTGCTCAAAGGAGCGGCTTGTTTTTTCGTTTTGTTTGTCATTGGTGGTAAAATTTCCATAATTTCCGCATATTTTATCAGATGGCAAGAAGTAAAAGTTCAAATCAATGGCTAAAAGAACATTTTGACGATGAATTTGTCAAATTGTCACAGGAACGTGGTTACCGCGCCCGCTCAGCATTTAAACTCGAAGAAATGGTGGCTAAGTTTGACCTGCTCAAAGGTGTTGAGGCTGTGGTTGATTTGGGTGCCGCTCCGGGTGGCTGGTGTCAAGTAGTCAAGTACCATTTAAAGTCAGATGCGATGGTGGTGGGTCTAGATTTACTAGACATTGAACCCATTGAAGGGGTGGATTTTATCCAAGGTGATTTCACATCGGACGAAGTTTATGATCAATTATTGACGCTGTTAGGCGATAAAAAAATAGACCTTGTTTTATCGGATATGGCCCCAAACTTATCTGGAATGAATGCCATGGATCAGCCACGATGTATGTATTTAGCAGAGTTGGCTTTGGATTTTTGTCACCAAGCCTTGAACAAAAATGGTAACCATGCCATCAAGTTGTTTCAAGGGGCTGGTTTTGATGAGCACATCCAAAACATGAAACAGGCATTCAAAAAAGTGACCATATATAAACCCAAATCATCGCGAGCGCGTTCGAGAGAAGTGTTTGCCGTGGCCCAAGGCTTTAAATGACTGGATCATTAAAACTGAATTTATAAAGTAATTTAAATTAAAGAGAAGCAATTTGAATAACGTAGCAAAAAACATATTACTGTGGGTGGTTGTACTGATGATACTGATGAGTGTCTTTGGCAGCATGTTACAAGCACCACAACAAAAAGGCCAAGTGGTCTATTCTGACTTTATTAATATGGTTCAAAATGGCCAAATTGAAGAAGTGTTGATTGATCCAGAAACATCAGTACATCGAAAAATAAGAGCCAAAACAAAAAGTGGTGAACAGTTTGAGGTACAAGCGGGAAATGACCCACACCTTGAAGATGATTTGATCTTAAATGACGTCAAATATGCGGTTGAAGCACCGCAAGAAACCAGTATTTTTTGGCGTGTTTTTGAAACCATTTTCCCAATTTTATTGTTCTTGGGTTTGTGGTTTGTCATCATGCGTCAAATGCAAGGTGGCGGCGGCAAGGGCGGCGCCATGAGTTTTGGTAAGTCCAAAGCGAAACTGCTGAATGAAGATCAGAACAAAGTGACTTTTGCTGACATGGCCGGTGCCGAAGAAGCCAAAGAAGAGGTCGGCGAAGTGGTTGATTTCTTGCGTGACCCGAGCAAATTTCAAAAACTCGGTGGTCACATTCCTCGTGGTATTTTGATGGTGGGATCGCCAGGTACCGGTAAAACATTGTTAGCCAAAGCGATTGCTGGTGAAGCACGTGTGCCTTTCTTTACCATATCAGGTTCTGACTTTGTAGAAATGTTTGTAGGTGTCGGTGCATCACGTGTACGTGACATGTTCGAACAAGCCAAGAAAAATTCACCTTGTATCATTTTTATTGATGAGATTGATGCGGTCGGTCGCCAACGTGGCGCCGGTTTAGGCGGTGGTCATGATGAGCGCGAACAAACTTTAAATCAGTTATTGGTTGAAATGGACGGTTTTGAAGGCAATGAGGGTGTGATTGTGATTGCAGCGACTAACAGACCAGATGTATTAGACCCAGCTTTGTTACGCCCCGGTCGATTTGACAGACAGGTGGTTGTGCCATTGCCAGACATCAAAGGCCGTGAAGCCATTTTGAAAGTACACATGAAAAAAGTGCCATTGGCAGATGACGTCAGTCCTTTGGTGATTGCACGTGGTACACCAGGATTCTCAGGTGCAGATTTGGCTAACTTGGTTAATGAAGCCGCTTTGTTTGCCGCACGTTTTGATAAAACTGAAATCGACATGGAGCTTTTCGACAAAGCACGTGACAAAATCATGATGGGTGCTGAACGTAAATCCATGGTGATGAAAGACGAAGAAAAGCGCAACACGGCATACCATGAAGCCGGTCATGCCATCGTTGGTCATTTGGTTCCAGAACATGACCCAGTGTATAAGGTAACCATCATTCCTCGAGGTCGAGCTCTGGGTGTGACCATGTATTTGCCTGAAGAAGACCGTTATTCATACAGTAAAACCGCTTTAGAGAGCCAAATTTCAAGTTTGTATGGTGGCCGCATTGCCGAAGAAATCATCGGCGGCGCAGATGCTGTGACCACAGGTGCATCAAATGACATTGAACGTGCCACGGCCATTGCTAAGAATATGGTGACCAAGTGGGGCTTGTCTGACGAGTTGGGCCCACTGTCTTACTCAGAAGATGAAGGTGAAGTGTTCTTGGGTCGCCAAGTGACACAACACAAACACATGTCTGATACCACCGCTGATAAGATTGATTTGGCAGTGCGAACGTTGATTGATAAAAATTATGCCCGCGCAGAAAAAATCTTGAATGAAAATTTAGATAAATTACATGTGATGGCCAAGGCTTTGATAACCTATGAAACCATCGATGCCAAGCAAATTGAAGAAATCATGGCTGGAAAAGAGCCTTCACCACCTGAAGATTGGATCAGTGAAGACAATGACAGTGACAATGACGGCGGTAACAAAGACAGCAAAAGCGACAAAAAGGCAGGTCCTTTTGGAGACACCGCTGAACAAACCTAATAGATTTCATTGTGGTTAAAGATTTTAAAATTATGGGGGTGCTTAATGTCACCCCCGATTCGTTTTCAGACGGTGGACAATTCAATCAATTAGATGCTGCGCTTGTGCAAGCTGAAGAAATGATTGCTGCAGGTGCTGATATCATTGACATCGGTGGTGAATCCACCAGACCCGGTGCCGCCTTGGTTTCAATAGACGAGGAATTGTCTCGCGTTATCCCAGTTATCAAAGCCTTGCGACAAGCCCATCCAGACCTCACCATTTCAATAGATACCAGTAAAGCAGAAGTGATGGATGTAGCCATTCATGCCGGTGCCAACTTCATCAATGACGTCAATGCCCTTGAAGGACATGGCGACGACGATGCCATAGAAGTGGCAGTCAAACATGATGTGGACGTTTGTTTAATGCACAAAAAAGGGTTGCCCGAAAACATGCAAGACAACCCTGAATATGATGATGTGGTCCAAACTGTGTTAGATTATTTTGAACAAAGGGTGGAAGCTTGTTTGTCCTACGGCATGGACCCCGATCGCATCATCTTAGATCCAGGCATTGGCTTTGGTAAAACTTTGGAACATAATTTACAATTACTCAGAAATACCGCCACGATCAAACAAATGGGATTTCCTGTCTTGATAGGTGTTTCTCGAAAATCCATGTTTGGTGATTTATTGAATAGAAATGTAGATGAGCGGCTGCCAGGTTCACTGGCTGTGGCACAATTTTGTTATTTACAAGGCGCGGACATATTCCGTGTCCATGATGTGCAAGCGACACATGACGTGTTGACTACTTCACATCACCTGATAGGAATGAACAATGAATAAGCCCAAAAATAAAGCCACAGAAAAAAAATATTTTGGTACCGATGGCATCAGAGGTAAAGTAGGTGGCAAAGTAATGACGGCAGAATTTGCTTTGCGTTTGGGTTATGCAGCCGGTCATGTACTCGGCAAAACCATGCCAAATCACACAGTGGTCATCGGAAAAGACACACGGGTTTCAGGCTATATGCTGGAATCTGCTTTAGAAGCGGGATTGTCTTCAGCTGGTGTTAACACCATTTTATTTGGCCCCATGCCAACACCTGCCGTGGCGTGGTTAACCAAAACATTACATGCCAGTGCGGGAATTGTAATCAGTGCTTCCCACAACCCGTTTTATGACAATGGCATCAAATTCTTCAATCAAAATGGCCAAAAGCTCAACGACGAACAAGAAACAGCGATAGAAGCGATGTTAGCGCAACCGATGCAGATGGTTGAATCGGCTGAAATTGGAAAAGCCAAACGTTTGAATGACGTGGCCGGCCGTTATATCGAATTTTGTAAACAAAGCACCAACAGGCAATCACTCAATGGCATCAAAATGGTGCTCGATTGTGCCAATGGTGCCAGTTACCACGTCGCACCACAGGTGTTTAAAGAGCTTGGCGCCGATGTCACAGTGATTGGTAACCAACCTGATGGTTTTAACATCAACAAAGACTGCGGTTCAACCGAAGTCGCAGTGCTTAAAGAAAAAGTGTTGGAATCGGGTGCAGACTTGGGGGTCGCATTAGACGGTGATGGTGATCGCGTGGTCATGGTCAACCACAAAGGTGAAGAAGTGAATGGTGATCAATTGATTTATTTGGTGGCCAAACACTTACATGAAAAAGGTGAGCTCAATGGTGGTGTTGTCGGCACCCTGATGTCGAACCAAGGCATGGAAGCCGGTTTAAAAGCCATGGACGTGCCATTTGAGCGTGCTGATGTCGGTGACCGCTATGTGCACCAAAAATTAAAACAAAACGGCTGGATTCTCGGTGGCGAATCCTCTGGTCATATATTGAACTTGGCATTGGCGGGTACCGGTGATGGTATCGTCAGTGCATTGATGGTGTTATCTGTCATCATTGAAACAGGAAAAAATTTACAGCAATTGGCTGACCAAATGCAGCTCTACCCACAAACCATGATCAATGTGATCAATGAAACACCTAAACAATTGGCGGTTCATCCAGTATTGGTTAAAGCGGCCCGTGCAGTAGATGATGCTTTGGGTGATGAAGGGCGTGTTTTGATACGTGCTTCAGGCACAGAGCCTAAATTGCGCGTGATGGTTGAAGCCAAAAATGCACAAGTAGCACAGCAAGAAGCGAAAAAATTAGCCCAACTGGCAGAATCACTATGAAAATAATACTGAGCTTAATGATTTTATTGATGGCATTGACTGTTGATGCCTATGAATTCCCTGAAACCGATGGAAAGTGGCTTCGTGCTGCACCGCCGAATGTCAAAATGATGGCGGCGTATTTAGACATTGAGAACAATGACGACACCGAAAAAACCTTGGTGGGTGCATTCAGCCCTGCCTTTGGTATGGCCGAAATTCACCGCAGCATCGAAGAGAATGGTGTTTATCGTATGGAAGAACAAAAGCAACTGACCCTCAAAGCAGGTGATAAATTGCAGTTCAAGCCAGGTGGATTACACATCATGTTGATGATGCCAAAAGAAACAATACAGTTAGGTGAAGACGTGCGCATTTGCTTAATCTATCAAGACAGTGCCGGCGAAAAACATGTTCAACACCTCGATTTTCCTGTTAAAGAAGCAGCTGCCAATTAAGACAGAATAATAAAAACAACTGAGAGTTTCAGCAATGCAAAAATCTGAATTCAATTTCGAATTGCCCGATGCCTTGATTGCGCAACATCCCTTAGAAAATCGCAGTGACAGTCGATTATTGCATTTGGATAAAAATACAGGCGAAGTCTGCGACAGGCAGTTCAAAGATTTATTGTCGCAATTACAGCCAAATGATTTATTGGTGTTCAACAACACCAAAGTGATTCCTGCACGGCTGAAAGGGCAAAAAGCCACGGGCGGTCAAGTTGAAGTTTTTATCGAGCGTGTATTGGATGAAAAATATGCCAAAACCATGCTCAAAGCGAATAAATCAGTCAAGTTGGGTACAGCAATTTACTTTGATGGTGTCGCCAAACTGCGTGTTATGGCGCGCAATGGCATGTTCTTTTTGTGTGAAACCATAGACTCACCGCTGTCTGAATTGATGCAAGCCCATGGCCACATGCCATTACCACCTTACATCACCAGAAAAGCCGATGAAGACGACGACAGTCGATACCAAACAGTCTATGCTGAACAGGCAGGCGCTGTGGCGGCACCGACTGCAGGATTGCATTTCGATGATGAGTTGTTGTCACAAATTGCTGACAAAGGCGTGCGTTTCGCTCATGTAACCTTGCATGTGGGTGCGGGTACATTCCAGCCGGTAAAATCAGACAACATCCACGACCACCAAATGCACAAAGAATGGTTAGAAGTCACTCCTGAAGTGTGTGACATAGTCAAAGATACCCAAGCCAAAGGCGGCCGGGTGATTGCCGTTGGTACCACCGCGGTGCGTTGTTTAGAAACCGCCTCGCAAAGTGGTAACATTCAACCTTTTCAAGGTGACACCCAAATCTTTATCTTCCCAGGCTATGAATTTAAAGCCATAGATGGCTTAATCACCAATTTTCACCTACCCGAATCCACATTGGTGATGTTGGTTTCGGCTCTCGCGGGTAAAGACAACATCCTCAATGCCTACCAACATGCCATAGAAAAGGAATACCGTTTCTTTAGTTATGGTGATGCCATGTTGATTATATGAATTTTGAAATAGATTGGACTTATATGCTCTTGGCGGCGGGTGTTGTCACTTTAATATTGGCTTTGCTTTTAGATTTTTCAAGGCCAAAAAATCAACGCATTCAATGGTTCAGTCATGACATTACAGAAGACCAAGCGCACCTCTATGCGCCTTTATACAGTAAAAAAGACAGGTTGAAGCAAGTCATGTGGCTGGTTATTGGCGCGATTCCTCTCTTATTGCTTGTGAAATTTGTATTCAATCCATGGCTTCAGAATATGGAGCAAAGTTTTTGTAAAGAATGGATGGGGTTTTCAGGTATGGAGCTAAACTTCTTTGTGATTATGCTGATGGTGTATGTAATGTTACTGGGTATCTTGTTTGTTTTTGTACGACAAATAATACAAATCAAGAAGTCAGGGCAATTTCCTTTGCCTGGCGCAAAAACAATGTCTCTTACCAAAATCACCTATGGTAATAAAGCATTGGTTAAGCCAATAATTGGCTTGACATTGACTGTTGTGCTAGTTGTTTTGTCAGTTATATTGCATTTCAAAATTAATTATTTGATTGATGAATCCCAGGTGAAAGTCATACAGCATTGTCAAAAGCTTCAGAAAACTGAAGAACAAAGTTAAGTGTGACCAGTAAAATCACAAAAAAATCTGTACTTTACATTCAGGATTTAGAAGTTTTGGTTTGGCGTAAAAAAATAAAGAACCTCAATATGCGGGTGTTAAAACCCGATGGTCAAGTTCGGGTATCGGTGCCTTATCAAGTTTCAGATAGAGTGATTGAACAATTTGTATTGGATCGCTTGGACTGGATTGAATCAGCTCAAGCACAAATTAAATCCTTAGCTATTAAGCCTGAGTTTGAATACAAGTCGGGTGAATGGCATCAAGTTTTTGGTGAAGCATTTAAATTGGTGGTGTTAGCCGCCAAAGGCAAACACCAAGTTTTGTCTAAAGATCAAAGACTGTACATGTATGTTGGCACTAAAACGACAACTGCCAACAGGAAAAAACTGTTGAATCAATGGTACAGGGACCAGCTGTTAATCAAGGCAGAAAGTATAATTGAAAAGTGGCAGCCAATTGTAGGTAAACAAGTTGCCGAATGCAGAATCAAGAACATGAAAACCCGCTGGGGAACATGTCACATTCATGATGCGCGCATCTGGTTGAGCTTGTCCTTGGCACAATACCCAGTATCTTGTGTTGAATATATTGTTGTCCATGAGATGACACATTTACATGAACGTTTGCACAACAAGCGGTTCCACGCTTTGATGGATGGTTTTATGCCAGATTGGCGAGAGCGACAACTATTGTTAAATCACAAATATTGAATCACAAAAGGCTATGAGCCAACGAGCCGATGGCGTTCCGTATTTTTCTGTTTTCGTGTGAGCAGTTGATTGGGCGATATCGTCATTGCGGCGAAGGCCGTAATCCAGTTTGAATGTTTTTTTTGCTGATCTGTGCGCCTTATAATAATTGATTGGTTTATTCTTAAATCACTGGATATCGACCTGCGTCGGTATGATGGGTAAGAGCCATTGGCATGACGGGTTTGAGCTATTTTCAAAAGGCAAATATTGCGAAAGAAATAATTTCAATTGACCAATACTTGCAAAGACAATGAACTCAGTTAAACTGTGCCGTTTTTAAATTGAATCAAACATGAAAAAAACAATTATTCTCGTTGCTCTGATGATGACTCAAGCAACTGTGGCCGATACCGTTCTGGGTTTTTATGCGGGTGTCAGTAACTGGCAACACGACATGGCTGGTAACATCAATTCAGATATTTCAAGCAGTGACCGTGTTGACATTGATTTTGACAACGGCGGCAATATTTTTTACGCGGCTTTGGAACACCCTGTACCATTCTTACCCAACATCAAAATTCAACAAAACGATGTTCAAGCCGAAGGTTTGATTAACATCAGTGACGTGGCTGCCTTTCCTGGACAAAGTGTAGATGTTATCGGCGATATAGATTTCAGCCATGTGGATATGATGCTTTATTATGAAGTGTTAGATAATTGGATAAATTTAGACTTGGGATTGAGCTTTAAATATTTCGACGGGTACAGTGATTTCAATTATCAGGAACTGTTAGATGACCGTTCGGATTTTGATGATGTGATTCCTATGTTATATGGAAAAGGGCAAGTTGACCTGCCTTTAACGGGCTTTTCAGTCTATGGCAGTGTTGAAGCTTTGAGTTTTGACAGTAATGATGTGACTGACTTTGAAGTGGGTGTGAACTACGAAAGCAAAATGGGTTTGGGTGGCGTGATTGGTTACCGTGCCTTGAGTGTAGACTTGGTTAATATTGGTGATTTGACTTCTGATTTAGAAATTGATGGTTTTTTTGCAGGTATTAATTTTCACTTTTAAAAACCATGGACTTTTTAAAAAAAAAGCCCGCTGATTGCGGGTTTTTTTTGGTTAAAAAAGTCTTGTTAATCAAGAAGCTAAAGAGTTTTAAATGGCTTTGAGCTAAAAAGTTTTAAAAATAATGAGAGATATCATAGATTCAACGCACTGTATATAAGTAGGCTGAAAAGGTTCTCCTCAAATTATTATTTGACAGCTGAAATATTCATAAGGGGGTGGCATCATCGTTTGGTTCACGATGGTGTCACAAAGAAGCAAGGGATCACCAAATTGGTTTGGCTCATGGATGAGTCGTTTTTTCCTGGTTTAAGGAATATCAAGTTAAGAGAAGGTGCTGTTATGTACGAGCTCACTGTTAATTCTGAAGTTATTCAATCCATTTACGACATGCCTTTGGGTAAAAGTAATTGGCTTTCTGTCGCTGAGCATTTGGGTGAGGATTTATCTGCAGCTTCTATCACAGTTTCTGTTGAGGGTACTGATCATTCTGCTTGGGTACTAGCAGAGGCTGATTTTATTTCAAATACCGCAATGGAAAACACATTTTCAAAAGTTGCAAGCAGCCCAGAAGAGATCTTAGGACACAAAGCTGTTCAAGGTGTTGAGTTGCACATTGAAAGGAAGCAAAACGCAGACTGTTCATTGGTTAAGCAAGCCGTAGGCCATGTGAATTTAAGTGACGGTATAAAATTGTTAATAGATCTGTTACCGCATCCTGATAAAAAAGAATATTCCAGTATAGATTTGTGGCGTTTTCAATACTATTTAATTCATATCAAAAAAGCACTCGACAGTGAAGGCTTGTTTGGTGCAGCTTTACCGGGCACCATTTATGACAGCACGCTACAGCGTAAATACAATTTGTCTCAAGCAGAATCGCGTTTATTGGTTTCTTTATATGAAAATTCTTGTCTGAAGACGGCTGCTGAGCAGTTAAAACGTTCAGATCACACGGTCAGATGTCAGTTTAAAAACATTTTAAAAAAAACCAATACCAACAATCAATTGGCATTGTTTAAAAAAATCATGGCTTAGACTATTGGGTTAAGTCGCTTGCGTGTTATAGGCCACTTAAATGATTTAAAAATTGTTTGCGGGGTATTAATTTGGCACCCATACTCTCTAAATGTGGGTTATGAATTTGGCAATCGATAAGCTTTATACCAATGCTTTGTAAGTGCTGGCACAGGCCGAGCAGGGCGTATTTTGAGCCGTTGGTTTTCAAAGAATACATAGACTCCCCACAATATACATGGTCAGTGATGACGCCATAAATGCCGCCTGCAGCTTCACCATTGAGTTCAACCTCCAGACAAAAAGCGCGCTTACGTGCAAACAATTCGTAATAGGCATCGATCATCTCGGGGTGAATCCATGTGCCTTTGTCTTTTCGGGCTATGTGGGCACAGTGCTCAATGACTGCTTTGAAATTGCGGTTTAAAAAATAGCTAATTTTATGTTTTTTTATGTCTTTGGTAAAACTTTTGCTGATGTGAATTTCATCAGTAAATAACACCATGCGTTCAGATGGAGACCACCACAAGATGGGTTCGTCTTCGTTATACCACGGAAAAATGCCGGATTCATAGGCTTGAATCAAGCGTTCTGGTGATAAGTCGGCACCAGCACACAACAAACCATCAGGCGCTGTTAATGCTTGTTCAGTCGGCGGAAAGTCTTCGTGTAAATAGAGGTAGGGTAGCATGGAAAATTTGAGGCGCCAGCACTTTAAAACACCGGCGCACCCATTTATGCTTTATTCTTGTGCGTCTAAATAACGCTCAGCATCTAAAGCAGCCATACAACCGGTGCCGGCTGAAGTGATGGCCTGTCTGTAAATGTGGTCCATGACATCACCTGCGGCAAACACACCTTCAATAGAAGTTTGTGTGGCATTGCCTTGTTGACCTGATTCTACGGTGATATAGCCATGTTGCATGTCCAACTGGCCGTCAAAGATTTGTGTATTTGGAGAGTGTCCAATGGCGATAAACACGCCCTGAACCTTCAGGTCTTGAGTGCCTTCACCTTTGGTGCTTTTGACACGCAAACCTGTAACACCCATGTTGTCGCCCAACACTTCATCCACCTCATGGTCCCACACCAATTCAACATTGCCATTTTTGGCTTTTTCCATCAAACGGTCTTGTAAGATTTTTTCTGAACGCAGCGAATCGCGCCTGTGTACCAAATAGACTTTTGACGCAATATTTGATAAATATAAGGCTTCTTCTACAGCTGTATTTCCACCGCCAACAACGGCTACAGGCTGGTCGCGGTAAAAGAACCCATCACAAGTGGCACAAGCAGAAACGCCTTTGCCTTTAAACGCTTCTTCAGATTCCAAACCTAAGTATTTAGCTGAAGCACCCGTTGCAATAATCAGAGAGTCACAAGTATATGTCGCTTGATCACCTTTTAATGTGAAAGGACGTTCACCCAGTTCTACGCTGTTGATGTAGTCAAAAACCACCTGAGTATCAAATTTTTCAGCATGCTCTAACATGCGCGCCATCAACTCGGGACCTTGTAAATCTCCTGGATCACCTGGCCAATTTTCCACTTCTGTGGTGGTCATTAATTGTCCGCCTTGTTCAAGGCCTGTGATGATAACTGGTTTTAAGTTGGCACGGGCCGCGTAAACGGCTGCTGCATAACCTGCGGGGCCTGAACCCACAATGATGAGTTTGTGATGTATTGTTTCCATGGATGGGTACTCAAATTTTTCAAAGCAGCCATAATAAACGGCAGGCTGTGTTTTGTAAAATAGATTTATTGGAATGCAGTGTTCTGCTTTTGCGAATATTAAATTCACTGGTTATGATGGGTCTGTCTATGATATACCTGAAAGGACTGTTCATTGATAAAACAATTGTTCCTTTATTGGCATTGCTTGGCTAAAATAGGCGTTTTGTTGCGTCGGCATGAGTCGGTGCGCTTTTCAAAGTTTTTTATGGGGACATACAGTTCATGAAAATCGGGATTCCAAAAGAAACCAAAACCTTAGAAGGCCGAGTGGCTTTGGTGCCAGCAGCAGCAGCTGACTTGGTTCGTTCAGGCCATGAAGTTTATATCCAAGCAACTGCTGGGTTTATGAGTGGTTTTACAGATGAAGACTACATCAAGGCAGGTGTCACCGTTGAGGCTGATGCAGAAAGCTTGTACCGTGAAGCGGAGATGATTGTCAAAGTCAAAGAGCCAATTGCTGGTGATTTACAATACCTGCGCGAAGATCATTTGCTGTTTTGCTATTTGCACTTGGCCGCTGAGCCTGCATTAACACAGTCTTTGTTGGACATCGGTTTGACTGGTGTGGCATTTGAGACTGTTGAAGAAACTGATGGCTCATTGCCTTTATTGGCGCCCATGTCGATTATTGCCGGTCGCATTGCGACACAAGTGGGTACACATACATTACATCATCCTCTGGGTGGTAAAGGCGTTTTATTGGGTGGCTTACCTTCAACAGAACGTGGTAAAGTGGTTGTTTTAGGTGGTGGTGCCGCCGGTGGTGCTTCAGCTGCACTGGCAGCAGCTTCGGGTGCTAATGTGGTGGTTTTTGATAAACGTCAAGACCGTTTGGCTCAAATGATGGCCATGGGTTCTAATGTGACGGCTTTGTACCCTTACCAAGAATTGGTGGCATCTGAAATTTCAAATGCTGATTTGGTCATTGGTGCTGTTTTGGTTACCGGTGCCAAAGCGCCACATGTTATTTCTGAAGAAATGGTTAAAGGCATGGAACCTGGTTCGGTGATTGCTGATATTTCTGTTGATCAAGGTGGTTGTGTAGAAACCACACGTCCGACTACTTGGGCAGAACCGACATTCACTGAGCATGGCGTGGTTCACTTTTCAGTGACTAACATGCCAGGTGCGGTTCCAAGAACTTCGACACAAGCGATTTCAGCGGCCATCTTGCCATATGTGCAACGATTGGCACAGCCTGATTGGGCTTCGGTTCCTTCGTTACAAAAAGGCATCAATGTGCATTCGGGTAAAATAGTTCACCCAGCACTGTTGTAATATAAGAGGTTTTCTATTGCGAAGTTTCGCAATAGAAAACCCTTTTTTTTGAGGTAAATTTGACGCAAGTTTCACACCAAATCAAAAAAAGGGTACTGGAGAGCACGGTTTTCGTGCTGGTGCCCATAGCGGCCTATTTTTTATTGTCGTTAATCACTTATAACCCCAATGATCCGGGGTCATTTGCTTCTTCTGAAGTGTCACAAATTAACAACCTGGGTGGAGTGAGTGGGGCCTATTTAGCTGACTTCTTGTTTCATTTTCTCGGTTATTTTGCTTACTTTTTGCCTTTGGCTCTGCTCATCATTGCTTGGCGTTTATATCGCGGTTCAGATGATGAAGAGTTGACGTGGCTTGACACCGTGATCAAAGTGGGTGGTTTTTTGGCTGCACTGGTCACGGGTTGTGGTTTGGCACATTTGCATGGAAACACGGCAGGTTTACCTTTTTCAGGAGGTGGTATCATTGGAGAAGTTTTTGGCAGTTCTGTCATGTCTGGATTTGGGATGATTGGTGCCAGCATGATACAAACCGCTGTTTTCTTAGCTGGAATCACACTGTTTACTGGACTGTCATGGATAGGCTTGATGGATAAAGTGGGTAAGGGGATGATTAGGTTGGGTTTGTGGCTTCAGTCCAAGTGGGATCAGTTTGGTGATTGGAAAGCGGGTCGCAAAGCACAATCTGAGCGTGAAGTCGTTCGCAGGAATGATGCCGTGGTACAGAAAAACCGCGAACCCATTGTGATAGAGAAAACGGAACCCGTTAAAGAAGAAAGCCAGCGAGCGACCAAGGAAAAACAAATGAATTTGTTTGATTCTTTGCCGCCTGGGAAATTGCCACCTTTGGCTTTGTTAGATAATCCGCCCAGCCAAGTGGTGGGTTACAGTGATGAAGAACTTGAAGTTTTATCAAGGCAGTTAGAGCTGAAACTGGCTGATTTTAAAGTCAAAGCTGAAGTGGTGGGAGTCTATCCTGGCCCTGTTATTACACGTTTTGAGGTCAACCCAGCTGCAGGTATCAAGGCAGCAACTATTGTTAATTTGTCTAAGGATTTGGCTCGTGGGTTGTCCATTTCTTCTGTCCGAATTGTCGATGTGATTCCGGGTAAACCTTATATCGGTATTGAAATACCTAACATCAACCGTGAAATTGTCTATTTGAGTGAAATTTTGCGTTCAGTTGAGTTTGATAAATCCAAGTCACCACTGACCTTGGGTTTAGGTAAAAGTATTGGTGGCAAGCCAGTGATTGTGGACATTGCCAAAATGCCACATTTGTTGGTAGCAGGTACCACAGGATCTGGTAAGTCTGTGGCTGTTAATTCAATGATCATCAGTTTGCTGTACAAGGCCACACCTGAAGAAGTCAAAATGATCATGGTCGACCCGAAGATGCTTGAACTGTCTATTTATGAAGGCATTCCGCATTTGCTAGCCCCCGTTGTAACGGACATGAAAGAAGCGGCCAATGCCTTACGTTGGTGTGTGGCTGAGATGGAACGCCGTTATAAATTAATGGCCGCCATGGGCGTGAGAAATTTAGCCGGTTTCAATAAAAAAATCAAAAAAGCGATTGCCGACGGTGAGCCTATTTTGGATCCT
This sequence comes from Marinicella rhabdoformis, assembly GCF_009671245.1. Lineage (NCBI taxonomy): Bacteria > Pseudomonadati > Pseudomonadota > Gammaproteobacteria > Lysobacterales > Marinicellaceae > Marinicella > Marinicella rhabdoformis. The sequence continues at coordinate 95,273 of NZ_VTFS01000003.1, read as the reverse complement.
TTCTTTGATGAAGTGACTCGTGGAATAGGGCTTGAACCTGAGGAATTAAAGCCTTTACCCTTTATTGTGGTGGTGATTGATGAGTTTGCTGACATGATGATGATTGTTGGTAAAAAAGTTGAAGAGTTGATCGCGCGTTTGGCACAAAAAGCCCGTGCGGCGGGTGTGCATTTGGTTTTAGCAACACAACGTCCGTCAGTGGACGTGATTACCGGTTTAATTAAAGCCAACATTCCAACACGTATGGCATTCCAAGTGTCTTCAAAAATTGACTCAAGAACGATTTTAGATCAAGGTGGTGCAGAACAGCTCTTAGGCCATGGTGACATGTTGTATTTGCCACCAGGGCGGTCACAATCAGATCGTGTCCATGGTGCCTTTGTTGATGATCATGAAGTGCACGGTGTGGTGAATTACTTGACCACACATTATGAATCTGAGTACCAAGAAGGTATTTTAGATGAAGTGCAGTTGACTGAAGATGGTCAAATGTTGGGAGACACTGGTTTACCAGAAAAAGCAGAAGGTGATGTGGATGAACTGTATGACAAGGCGGTGTTTGTTGTTACAGAAAGTCGCAAAGCTTCTATTTCATACGTTCAAAGGCGTTTGCGAGTAGGGTATAACCGCGCCGCCACCATTGTTGAGCAACTTGAAGAAAATGGTGTCGTTTCAGCGCCTGCACATAATGGTGCTCGCGAAGTATTGGCGCCACCGCCACCATCTGTATAACGAGAGTGAAATAATGAAACTATGTAAATACTTTTTGGTGTTGTTTGCTGTATGTGTCAGCTCATTTGTATGGGCGCAAAATGATCATTTTCATGCAGGTAAAGTCATTCCTGAGTTTGGGAAAATTGCTGAAGTTGAGGATATGGAAGCATTACCTGAAAATGCTCAGTTTAAAGTCAGCTTTGATGTGGCAAAACAAGCCAAAGCGGGTGAAGTGAACAGGTCATTTGATACTGTTGCTCGTTTCATCAACATGCACCATGCAGCTGGTGTTAAAAAAGAACACATCAATCTAGCGGTGGTGGTTCATGGCGGTGCGGTTAAAGACCTGACTTCTGATACTTATTATCAAGCTAAGCAAAAAGTAGAAAATAAAAATAAAGCTTTAATTAAGGCTTTGCATGAGCAGGGCGTGACTTTTTATGTATGTGGTCAGAGTGCGGCTTATTATGGCGTTAATCAAAGTGATTTGTTGCCGGGTGTCAAGTTGTCATTATCTGCGATGACAGCACATGCTTTGCTTCAACAAAAAGGTTTTACCGTCAATCCTTTTTAAAGCAAATCATTCAATAATACTTCCATTCTGTATAAATAATCAGCAAGAAATCAGCTATAATAATAATTCATTAATACGCCTTAATTTTTATGAGTTTACCTGATCAAAAATCATTTGAAGCCAATCAGAAAGATGTGTTTGAGATTCAATTTGTCGGCAGTCAGAAGTCAAATTGTCAAATTGTTGAAGTAACAGCCAGTCAAGCCCCAGCAGCGAACCGTGAAGGAAAACAATTTTCCGTGGTGTTTTCAAATGAATCACCCACGGTTTATGAGCAAGGCGTTTACACTGTGTCCCATAAAGAATTGGGTGAGTTTGAGTTGTTTTTGGTGCCAGTCTTTGGTGATGACAAAGGTGTTCATTACGAGGCTGTTTTCACTTAAATCCCTTGTTTATTGTGGATACCATTCCATGTATTGGTAAACGCCTTTGTCTTCAATTTGTTGAAAGCCATGTTTGATATACCATTGGTAAGCAGGATTAAAATTTTCCACATGTATAACCACTTTTTTGTTGGTGGTTTGTGCTTCTGAAAGGAGCTCTTTTAATAGCTTCGTTCCTAAACCTTTTCCGCGGTTTGGTGTTAAGAAAGCGACATCAATCAGGCAGATAGATGTGTCATCGCGATCTAAATAAATGCGACCAATTCTTTGGTTATCTTGAATGATCAAAAGTTTTTCAGCATGAGGGTAGTGCGATAGGTAATGTGTGTGTTGAGCGTTGAATTGTTGATCTAAAAAATCAATTCGTTGTTGCTCACTCCAAGGTGCCTGCATGACTTCCTCCCAGCGGGTGCTGCGGTACAGTTCAGAAAGAAAAGCCATATCGTTATCGGATATGGCTTGGAAAGAAATGCTGCTTGGAATGTACTGGTATTTCTTAAGTTTTAACCAAGTTTTAGGCATGCGTTCTCCTGTTAAAGACTGCTTGGAGTTGGTTTTCATTAACTGGGGTCATGAATATTTCATGCTTTACACCCTTGTGATCAGTTAATTGATAAATGTTCTCTTGAAGCAATCCATTGGCATTGTGCACATCAAAGGTCAATACAAATTGTTTAGGATCACGGTTTTTAGTGGGCAGTTGATGTCCACTGAGCGTCATGTTTAAACCGTCTTCAGTACGCATGGTATGACCAGCTTCAAATTGAAATGAGGTAGACTTAGCTTGGACAGTGCTTGCCATAACTTGGCTCGTCATAACTGTTGCGCCAATGCCTCCCATGATTGATTTTGCAAACTTTCTTCGGTTCATAATTAACTCCTGGATGGGAATAGGCCTTGTAGGGCTATAATGAAATTAAGAGCCAGCAACGGCTGTACATTATTGTGTGGTTGACTGCCTCCTGTGCTATTGATGGCTTGGTTGGCCATAGGCACATTGGAGCCATTGTTTTTGTAAGTGGCTTCACCTGCTTCTGTCACGACCGCAGTTCCACTGGGCACTGTGCCTCTTGGCCTGCGTTCACCAACCCCATGCGCGTGGTTGTGAGATGGCATTTGATTTTCAGAAAGTGTAACCGTACCGACTCCGCCCCTTTCTCCCAGCTGTCTGGCGGTTAATCCTGGCCCCCTGCCCGGGTGCATGGGCGCACGTCCTTGCAAATTGGGCAGTGCCATTGTTGATCTGCCGTCACCGCCATAGGTGGTGCCAATCAGTGAAAACAATGCGGTATTCTGAGCAATAGGTAATAATTGTCCGTTACAGAATGCCCAGCTTCTGATGGCAAAATTACCAGCGAATATTCTTATTTCTGCAATAAATGGTTCTGACATGATAATCTCCTATTGTCTGCTTGGATAAATACCAAATAATGCGATGATGTAATTAACGCATAAATAAGGCATGAGGTTAGTATGAGAACGGCTTCCGCCTGCGCTGCTCACTGAGCTGGATGACATTTGTCCTGTTGCGGGTGACTCTAAATAAGTGGGATCGTTGGCACGGCCTGCCAATACATTCCCAGCAGGAGAGTTCAGGTTACCTGCGGCAGTACTGCCATTATACGTGTGTGAATGTGAAGGCATTTGGTTGGCCGTTAAAGTCACGTTTTCTGCGCCACCTTTCGCCCCCAGTCTGCGTTGACTTAAACCCGGTCCATTACCAGCATGAACTGATAGACGGCCGCGCATATCTGGAAGGCCAAATGTGGTCCTTCCGTCACCTCCATAAACAGTGCCTAATAATGAAAACAAAGCATCATTTTGGGAAATGGCCAGCAGCTGACCATCACAAAATGCCCAAGATCGCGGTGCAAAATTGCCCGCAAACATTCTTATTTCTCCAACAAATGGATCTGACATGATTTTCTCCTAGTTTCGTGATGGGAATAGGCCTTGAAGGGCTATACAGTAATTAACTACAGTAAATGGTTGCATGTTCTCATGAGCTTGGCTACCACCTGTATTGCGTATATTGGTTGGATCCATTGCCACCAAAGAATCTGCTGTATGGTATAAACCTTGTGTCGATGCAAATTGATTGCCAGAAGGTGCTGTGGTGTTTGCTGCGTCTGATACGCCGAAAGAAGTGTGGGTGTGTTGCGGCATTTCTGCTTCAGTCAAAGTATGGGTTTCTTCTCCTGTTTTTTGACCCAGTGAGTAGTCCGTTCCTGTACCAGAATTGCCAGGGTGAACAGCCACACGACTGCGAAGATCAGGTAATGCGAAACTGGTTCGCCCATCACCGCCATATGTAGTACCTAATAAGGAATATAAGCTCTGATTTTGATTGATTGGCAGTATTTGCCCATCACAAAGCGCCCACCCTCTTGGTGCAAAGTTAAACCCAACCATCCTGAGTTCGGCTAAAAAAGGTTCTGACATTAGAATATCCTCCAATTTGTTTTAGTGTGAGAAGTTGCAAAGTTGGATTTGCCTTACTCCTATTTTCCCCATTCAAATGATGCTAATTAACACCATTTAGAATTATGTTGTTCTCGGAAAGAACTTTTTATTGTTTAAAGTTTAATAATTGTCACATGTGAAAATTTTTTCTCAATTCATGTGACAATTATTAAATGATCAGCTTAAGGTAGAATACAACCGGCTCCTCCGCCCAGTGTGCCAGATGTGAACGTTACTGCAGTTGCGGCTGTGTTAGTGCCCAGCAAATGTGTCTCAAGTCCTGCATCAGTCAAGGTAGTAAGCCCTGGGTCATTATATGTCCCTGCGTCATTGAAGACGTCCACATCAATTTCTTCGTTAGTGGGATCATTTAAGTTATTTCCATCTACCTGTACACAGGCATCTACAGCAGAGGCGGCATTGACTCCACCAAAGACGGCAATTGCAGCATCGAAGCCACTGGTTCCCAGTGCGTCACTGATGGTGTTGTTGGTAATGGTGACGTCATAATTTCCACCGGTGGACGTAAAATCTGCTTCAATTCCAGAGGCGTTGTAATCATAGACATTGTTACCATTAATCAGTGCGATCATGTTGCTGGAATCTCCGCCCATCAAAACTATGCCGGCATCGCCTGAGTTGTCTGCAGGGTTAAAGGCTGAGCCATTGACACCTGGTGTACCTATGGTGTTGTTTGCAATAGTGGCCCTGTGCGTACCTGTATAGGTATCGGCATTTCTGACAAAAATACCATCCCCTTGAAAACGGAATGCGCCAGCCAATATAGAATTGTTAACAATGTTAGTGGTCATTGCACCGGCTCCATCCGTAAATATGCCAATGACAGCTCCAGTTAATGGCGTTTGATCTTGGTTTCTTATGAACTGATTACCTAACACTGTCCCTATATTAACTAAACCACCACCAGAGCCTGTGAAGGTCGCCGAAATCATGCGGTTTTTAGAGCCGGTGAAGATGCTGTTATTAATATTGAGTTCAGCTGCGGCTGAACCTGAGGAAATGAAGCTGATGCCATTAATGCCAGTAGCTGCGTTGTTAGCGCCCACTGTAACACCATTAAAATCAGCTCTGAATGAACTTGAGTTGGTGCTGATGCTAACTGTGTTGGTGGCAGCGCCTGACATATTGCCTCCATTGACAGTGAGTTGGCCATCTAATGCCAATAAGTCAATCACCTCAGTCGTACTGGAAATCGAGCTGATTTCATCAAAAGTGGCATCAAGTGTACCGTTGACTAAATCTAAAGCTTTGCCTGTTCCATTGACAGACACATCAGAAATGGTCAAATTGCCAAATGACGGTTGACCCAAAATTGCGATCCCTGTACCTGTATTACCAACGGTCAAACCCTTGACTATATTATTATTTCCTAGGGTTATGCTGTTGGCATTGGTGGTCACCAATGTTGGATTCCCGGCAGCAGCTGGTAGGGTTCTGCTGTGAGTAGGGTATGTAATTCCAGTGTTTGTGGAGCTGAGTACCACACCTTGACCCAACAACCTTTGATTGTTTAACAGTATGATTCCTGTGTCATAACCTGTGGTGGTACCGTCTCCAAAGTCAATATGAATCACGTCGCCTGCAGCGTCGTTAGCACTTGAATTAAAACTACCGATTGAATTGAATGGTGATATTAAACGACCATCGCCTGCAGCTGCAGAATTATCAATAAACCAAATCTTGTTGGCAACAGTCAAATTAACTGTAGCTGTGTCGGTTAGTGCACCGTCTGATAATGTGTAGCTAAAGTTATCTGCGCCGGTGTAGCCAGCCGGTGGATCATAGGTAAAGCTGCCATTGGCGTTCACAGATACCGTACCACCTTGTGCGCTGGCTGCATCAAAAGCCGTAACCGTTAAGGTATCTAATTCTGGGTCTGTATCATTTGAAGTGACACCACTGCCAGCAGGCACATCAATACCAACATTTCCGGTGACATTGTACGCGTCATTGACACCTGTTGGTGCCGTGTTAGAAGATGTGACCGGCAAGGTAACCGTTGCGGCAGGGCTGGTTAATGCACCATCATTCACTGTAAAGGTAAAGTCTGCAGAGCCTGTCGCTCCAGATGGCGTGTAAGTCACATCGGCAGAAGTTGGCGTGATTTGCGAAATGGCGCCTAAGCTACCGATGGCAGGTGGTGAAGCAATAGCAAATGTTAAAGCGGCACCTTCTGGATCGCTACCAGTTAAGGTAATAACTATAGGTGTTGCATCATCTGTGGTTGTGGCTTGTCCATTGGCGGTTGGAGCCACATTGACTTCCGCAACTGTGACCGTTATGGTTTCTGAATCGCTTAAATTCATAGGGTTGGTGCCATCATCAGTCACCACAACATCAAATGTATATACACCAGGTCCTTGTGCTTCTGTGGGTGTCCAAGAGAACACGCCGCTGCCAGGGTTGATTGAAGCACCAGCAGGTTGACCACTCAAGCTATAAGTCAGTGATTGGGCCGGTAAATCAGAATCTGTTGCTGTGGCGGTGAAACTTAACAGGGTTTCTTCATCAATGCTTTGATTGCCAATCGCGGCTAATACAGGTGCTGTGTTGACTGCATTGACTGTCACACTGATGGTTTCTGAATCTGTGAGGTTATTTGGATTGGCGCCATTATCAGTCACAATCACATCAAAAGTGTAAACACCAGGACCTTGTGCTTCTGTAGGCGTCCAAGTGAAAGCACCTGCCGGTGTGATGTTCGCACCAGATGGAACTGTTCCACCTAATGTATAAGTCAGGTTTTGAGCAGGATTATCAGAATCAGTGGCTGTGGCCATGAAGCTTAATAAAGTCAATTCATCGACTGATTGTGCACCAATGGCAGACAGCACGGGTGCTTCGTTGGCTTTATTGACAGTCACAGTGATAGATTGTGAATCAGTGAGGTTACTGGGGTTGGTGCCGTCGTCAGTGACAATGACATCAAACGTGAAAGAGCCGGTGGTTCCTTGGGCTTCTGTAGGTGTCCAAGTGAAATCACCTCCAGCAGTAATCGCGGCTCCTGATGGCGCTGTACCACCCAAACTGAATGTTAAGTTTTGAGCGGGAACGTTTGGATCTGTTGCTGTTGCAGTGAAAGCCAGCAAGGTATTCTCATCCACACTGGGGTCAGCTATGTTGGCCAAAACTGGTGGTTCATTGACTTCACTGACTGAAATATCGAAAGTCGCATTCGCTGTGGTGTCAACACCACCATTGGTGGTGCCGCCATCATCCATCAAGTTGATGGTGATTGTTGCAGTACCAAATACACCATTAGTCGGCGTAAAGCTTAAGTTTCCTGTTGTGGCATCAATCGTAGGAGTCACAGAAAATAAACTGACATTGCTCACATTAACAATATTAAAACTTGGAGTTTGACTGTTTTCATTGGCAGGGCCAGTTGAGATGTTTGTGGCCCAAGCCATATCAAATGCACCACTGTCTTCATCAACTGTGATATCGCCACCACTGGTATAACTGGGCACGTCATTTACAGAATTTACGGTGATGTCGAAGCTTTGCGCAGGAGAAGTGTCATCGCCACCATTGGCGGTACCGCCATCATCCATTAATTCAATTGTGATGGTTGCTGAGCCGTTGGCATCAGCTGCTGGTGTGTAGCTTAATGTACCATTAGCAGCCACTGCTGGGCCTGCACTGAATAAAGCAGCATTGGTATTATTTACCACATTGAAAGTTAAAGTCTGACCAATTTCATCAGGTGGTCCTGCCAAGACATTGGTGGCCCAAGCGTTGATGGTTTGTGCCCCCGCATCTTCGTTCACAGTTTGATTTGCACCTGCCGTAAAAGAAGGCTCATCATTAACGCCCTGTAAAGTGATGGTGAAGTTGACTGCGGTAGAGGTGTCGATGCCACCATTGGCCGTGCCGCCATCATCCATTAACTCAACCGTCAAGTTGGCTGTTCCTGTGGCATTGTTAACCCCAGTAAAGGTCAGCAGGCCATTGGCATCAATGGTTGGTTGTTGCGTGAAAATCGCTGCATTGTCATTGGCCGTGATATTAAAACTCAGGTTTTGACTGGATTCATCAACGGGTCCAGCTGCTATGGCAGTGGCCCACGTTTGACTGTAAGGACCTGCTGTTTTTAAGACATTGACATTGCCACCAGAAGTAAAGCTGGGTGCGTCGTTTATTGGGTTTACGGTGACTGAGATTGTTGCCGGTGCAGAATCTACTTGACCATCATTGGCAATAACGGTGAATGTATCATTTCCTGCAAAATCCAAATCTGGTGTGTAATCCACAGAAGAAGTGGTGTTATTAATAACAGTGAAATTACTCAGTGTGCCATTGGCAGGCGCTGTGGCTTGAGAAAAGGTAATGGCTGCGCCTTCAGCATCTGAGCCGGTCAGTGTAATAGTAACTGCTTGTTCTTCTAATGTGCTGTCAGAAGTGGCGTTGGCCACCGGAGCTTGGTTTTCTACATCAACCACGTCCATACGGAAATACAGCTGATCACTTTGTTTTGTCAAGTAAATGCTGGTGATGTCTGCATAGCTGCCAGTGCCATCGGTGTCGCCAATTGGGTCTGTGGCTGCAGGACTCATACTGGCCCAGTCATTGGTTTGGCCGTCGATAATAATGGTCATGGCCCAAGCGCTTGAAACAACTAAAATCAATACAGCAGTGGTTTTCAATTGCTTGTTGATTTTTTTACGGGTCAAAAATAACATTAAACTTGCCATTAGCACCAAACCTAAAAGGCCCAAAGCAGGAACAGGAAATGCAAAACCCATAAAAATAGGACCGCCACCGTTTGCAGCTAAAACCACGTCTGCAACGGCACTGGATTCACTGGCGAAATAAAACAGCACACTACCTGATGAATTGATACCCAAATAATTTCTGTTGATTGAAAATTCAAACACATCACTGCTGTTATTGCCGGTGTTAAGGCCTAAGGCAGCTTGGCCTTGACTTGTACCTGCACCAAAAGCATTGCCCTGACAGTCATGAACCTGCGTGTCAATGATGTTAGGTGGCAGCTGACTGTCGGTTGTGATAGTGAATCGGTTTTCTATACCTGATATGCTGTTTCCCAAACCTGGCCAATTAACAGTACAGCCTGAAGTACTGTTGTTATCGGTGTCGGCAAATAGGTGGTATTGACGATTTTGAGCTTCGGCTGTATTGAGTGTGAGTACAGCCAGCCACATGAATATGGCTGATTTTAGAAATTTCATGGTTCCCCGTTCCTTTAGTTTGTGATTCAAAAAATGTTAAGCATTGTTAAATTACAGTATAAAATTACTGTAGTGTTGTCAATAATTTCATAGTTATAGAAGTGATTTATTGAACCCAGTCATCTCACTTAAAGTGATTAAATGTTAAACTTTGTGAAATTAAAAGGAATAAAATAAAAATGAAAAAAATAAAAATCGTATTAATTTTGATGTGGAGTTTTCAATTAGCAGCTGAAGCACCGCAAACCGATCCGCAGGTATTGTTGGCAGAAGTTAGGGATGGATTATCAACCATGCGTGCGGAGTTTACACAGTTTGAAGTCAATGAAGACAACAAACATGGTGAAGAAAGTCACGGCTTGGTTTGGCTTAAAGCACCCAGTCAATTTCGTTGGCACTATAAACAACCCATTGAACAATTGATTATAGCTGATGGTCATAAAGTGTGGGTTTATGATGAAGACTTAGAACAAGTCACGGTAAAAAAACAAAATAACCAGCTTAACCCCATATACGTAATCATCAATAAAGATTTAAGCAATCAACATTACAACATCAAGTTTGAAACCGAGTCAAACGGTACTTCATGGATAAGCCTGACTCCAAAAAAACAATCTGAAGAAGTCAAAACAGTGTGGTTGGCTTTGAAAGACAAGCAATTATCTCAAATTAAAGTGGTCAATCATTTAGACCAAACCATGATATTCGAATTTCATGACAGTGTGAAAAATCCAAAATTAGAGGATGACCTGTTTCAGTTTTCACCACCTGAAGGTGTTGACGTTATTCAAGCGCCCAGTGAACAAACTGGCGGTGAGTTTTAAAGGCCATCAGTTTGTTTGAATCCATATTTGAACCTCAAGCACCGTTAGCGGAATTATTGAGGCCCACTGCTTTAGACCAGGTAGTAGGTCAAAGCCATTTGGTCAGTGAAGGAAAACCTTTGTCTCGACTGGTGGCACAAAAACAGTTACATTCCATGTTGTTTTGGGGGCCGCCAGGTACCGGTAAAACCACTTTATCCAAAATCCTCAGTCAAAGTGTTGATGCACAGTTAATTAACCTGTCAGCTGTTTTGGCTGGTGTAAAAGACATACGAGATGCCATTGTTAAAGCAGAAGCTGTTCTGCCAAAAAGAACGGTGTTGTTTGTTGATGAGATACACAGGTTCAATAAATCTCAACAAGATGCTTTTTTACCGCACCTAGAAAGTGGCTTGATTACTTTGATTGGTGCCACCACAGAAAACCCCAGTTTTGCTTTGAACAATGCATTACTTTCACGAAGTAAAGTCTATGTCCTAAAAGCCATCACATCAGAAGACCTAATGGTGCTGTTAAAACGCAGTTTGTCTCATGAAAAACTCAAAGGCATGCAGCTTTCTGAGCGACAACAAAAGGTACTCATACAAGCCGCCGATGGTGATGCCAGAAAACTATTGGGTTTATTAGAAATTTTATCTGATTATGTGCTTGATGGGGGCGTTCAAGACGAAGATGTGGCATTGGTCACGTCGGGCCAAACACGACGTTTTGATAAAGGTGGTGACGAATTTTATGAGCAGATTTCTGCCTTGCACAAATGTGTCAGAAGTTCGCATCCCGATGCCGCCTTGTATTGGCTGGCAAGGATGTTAGATGGTGGTTGTGATGCACGTTATATTGCACGGCGTGTTCTGCGCATGGCATCAGAAGAAGTGGGTAATGCCGATCCACGTGCCATGGGTTTGTGTCTTGATGCATGGCAGACTTATGAGCGTTTGGGTTCGCCTGAAGGGGATTTGGCTTTAGCCCATGCCGTCAGCTATTTGGCATCTTGTCCCAAAAGTAATGCCGTTTATGCAGCTTTTAAATTAGCCACAGCAGCGGCCAAATCAGGTGGAACACAGCCTGTGCCGATGCACTTGCGAAATGCACCGACAGATTTGATGAAAGATCAAGGTTATGGTCAAGGGTACCAGTATGACCATGACAGTACCGACGGCATCGCATATGACCAAACCGGTTTTCCTGATGCCATGGGTGAACAAATTTATTATCAGCCTGTGCAGCAAGGTTTAGAAAAACAAATCAGTGAGCGGCTAAAATTCATCCGAGACAAAAGAGTGCAAGCACTGAAGGCCAAAGGAAGTTCAAATGCTTAATGCTTATGTGTTAGTTGCATTAGGTGGTGCTTTGGGTGCAACAGCACGATATGGGGTCAACCAAATCGTGGTCGCGATTTTTGACAAACCGCTGGTTTGGGCGACTTTATTGGTTAATGTCGTCGGTTGTTTTTTCATGGGGTTGGTTTATTCATGGCTACAAAGTCGACCAGATATCAGTGCCACACTCAAGCCATTGTTGATGGTGGGATTCTTGGGCGCATTGACCACCTGGTCTGCCTTTTCTATGGAAACGGTACTGCTGATACAAAATGATGAATGGCTGCGCGCTTTGGCTTATACTTTGTTGACATGTATATTTTGCTTTACCGCATTTTGGCTGGGCCTTTGCCTAAAGAATTAAGAAAGTAAAAATTAAGGAATTAGATATGAAAAAAAATGTTTTTTTGATGTTGGCAGTGGCCACAATGAGCCAAGCTGAGGAAGCAAAAGAAGGCCCAGTCATTGCTGCTACTCCTGCCATTCCGGGCAGTGAAATTTACTTGTTTGACATCAACAACAAAGGCGAAATCCCTGAGTTATTGAATGGAAAAAACATCACCCACAGTGCGGGTTATGATTCACAGCCGCGTTTTGGTAAAAAAGGCAAAATGATTTACTACACCAAGTTTCGCAATGGCCAAACCGATATTTACCAATACGACATCAAAAAAGACCTCAACCAAGCCTATATGGTCACGCCAGAAAGCGAATACTCGCCCACACCGATTCCAGGTAAAAAAGGCTTGAGCGTGATACAAGTTGACGCCCAAGGTGATCAATACCTGGTCAAACTGAACAACAAAAAAGACCAACAAGCAGAACGCCACAGCGACCTCAAGCCCGTTGGTTACCACAACTGGGTACAAAACGACGGCTTACACTTGTGGACCTTTGTGCTGAATACCACCGGTGGCGGAGATTTATACCACCAAGGCAAAAACAAAAAAGTCACGAAAATTGAAGAAAACATCGGCCGCTCTTTTATCACAGATAAAAACCACACGGCCTTGTATTATGTAGACAAAAAAACCAAGCCTTGGCAGATTAAAACCCGCAAAAGTAAAAAAGGCAAAGCAACAAAAGTCATGGATTTGATTGCAGGCAGTGAAGACTTCACCTTAGACAGCAAAGGTAGATTCTGGACAGGCCAGGGTCAGAACCTATTTGTCAGTACCAACAAAAAGCACTGGACATTGATCAAACAATTTACTGATCCAAAGCAGGGTGACATCAGCCGAATCACCACAAACCCCAAAGGCAATCAGATTGCTGTTGTGATGCAAGAAGCCACTGGCGAAAACACAACAGAATGATATAATTCACCCTTTCAAAACCACAAGCGCTTGTAGCTCAGCTGGATAGAGCAGCCGCCTCCTAAGCGGCAGGTCACAGGTTCAACTCCTGTCAAGCGCACCATACCTAACACTTCGTCATTCTCGGGCTCGACCCGAGAATCTCAGCCCATCTCAAAATGCACTACCAATAATCGAAAACATGGCTTTATAGGACAGAAAATTGCTAGGAACGAATCAGCCGCGCGAAGTGAGCCCAAATAGCCGAAGGCAGGGATAGCCCGAGTCCATTCCTGTCAAGCGCACCATACCTAACACTTCGTCATTCTCGGGCTCGACCCGAGAATCTCAGCCCATCTCAAAATGCACTACCAATAATCGAAAACATGGCTTTATAGGACAGAAGATTGCTAGGAACAAATCAGCCGCGCGAAGTGAGCCCAAAGAGCCGAGGGCAAGGACGCCTGAACAAAATCGTCTCAAGCGCACCATTCAATCCGCCATTCTCGGGCTCCGACCCGAGAATCTCTTTGATTGCCAGTTAACCGTTGCTGTTTCGTTTTATTGTAGTTGCAAGGCTTGCCCTTGCCTTGCAACGCAACAGGTTAACAAAACATATAACCAGAAAAGGAGATACTCGGGTCAAGCCCGAGTATGACGGGGTAGGTCATGCCTGAGTATGACGGGGGTGGGTCAAGCCCGAGTATGACGGGGGTAGTTCAAGCCTGAGTATGACGGGGGTGGGTCAAGCCCGAGTATGACGGGGGTAGGTTAAGCCCGAGTATGACGGCGGTAGGTCAAGCCCGAGTGTGATGGGGGTAGGTCAAGTTGGAATATGACGGAATGGTGATTTAGGCACCCGCGAGGGGTGCGGCTACAGTTCAAACCACCACCAAAACAGACACCCGCAAGGGGTGTGACTACAGATCAAACCACCACCAAACAAATGTAGTTGCAGGGTTCACCCCTGCCCATTGCACCGCAACAAGCACACCTCACTTAATTCAATCTAAGGCGGTGTTTTATAGGTGATATAGCAATACAGGCTAAACACAATCGTGCCAAGGCGGGCTTGTGGCTGGTTTGGGTGGTGTTTTCAGGACTTTTGGCGGTGTTTTTGTTGGGTTTTTGTTGAGATAATGTTTGATTTGCTGGGGAGGTGTGCATGTTGGGGAATGTGGTTATTTTGTTGGTTTCTTGGTTGTTGTTGCATTTTGTTTTGAAGCAGAATTTGTCGGCTTTGGGTTGGTCGCCTGTGCTTTTGCGGCTGAAGCAGTTGTTTTGTGGCTTTGCTTTGATGGTGTTGTTGTGTGGTTTGGTTTATGTGGTCAGGTGGTGGATCAGTGGCACGGAGTGGCAGTTGGCTGAAGGGGCGAATTGGGGGCAGTGGCCAGAGGTGGCTTATTGGCATTTGCGTTCGGTGCTGTTTGAGGAATTGATTTTCCGTGGCGCTTTGTTGGTGATTGCGATTCAATTTTTAGGTGCACGTTGGGCTTTGTTGATTTCGGCGGCGGTATTTGGGGTTTACCATTGGTTTTCTTATGGCATTTTGGGGCAATGGATTCCCATGTTGTTTGTCTTTTTGGGAACTGGTTTAACCGGTTGGGTTTGGGCGTTTGCTTTTCATAAAAGTGGTTCTTTGGCTTTGCCTATTGGTTTGCATTTTGGCTGGAACTTTATTTCGAATGTGTTTGCTCAAGGTCCGGTGGCGGCGGGTGTGTTTGTTTCTGAATCGACGAAACACATGAGTGAATGGGGGCTTTTATTACACAGTGTGGTGGGGATGTTTATGGCACCATTATTAACCTATGTTGTTTTGCGGTTTTTATTTTTTCGCGATAAGTCAGTGTCAACTAAATCTTAAGCATTGGCGTTTAAGGGGTTTCAGTGCCAGCGGGCCGCTGGCAGTCTGTTATTTAAGCTGCAATCGTATGCCGAAACCTTGCCGTCCATGGCAGGTCTTGTGGTTGGGTTTAAAGGTCTAATTTTGTTGGGGTAGTTTTTTCAATTCTTTATCATATGGTACGCGCCCACTGGGTATCAGGTCATCATCAGCGTATTGATACTTCAGTGCCGCTGCACCACTGAGCATGGGCGATGCTGATAATTGGTTTTCTGCATTGTAGGCTTTGAGCCATTCGCGGCGCAGGCCATTTTTACTGTACTCGACGGTGATGCGGTGGGATTGTTTTCCTGATTCGTTTAATACTTGGCTTTGGACTTGGTTGCCGAATTTGTCGTATTGGTTGCGGATTTCAAAATCGCCCCAAGAAAATTTTATTTGCTGGCCTTGCGGGTTAAAGCCGCGCATGCCTATTTTATTGCCTTTGTCGTCGTAAAGATGCTCGCCAATGTGAACCATGGGGCGGTTGCCGTTGACGGGTTTTCCATCTTTGTCATAGACATGCCAGCGTTGGAAATTACCTTCTAGGTCGTAAAAAATGCGGTCGATGCCGGCGCCGGAGTCGTTGTTGGTTGGTTGGCTTTCTGTGCCGTAGTTTTTCATGAATTGTATCTGGCCTTTGTGGTCAAAGGTCATGTGGGTTTCGTAAAAAGGAAATACTGGACGCAGGGGTTTTTGTGTGTTTTTCAAGTCAAAGCGTTTTTCGATGATGTTTTGGGCGTCTTTGTGCTGCCACTGGTAGCGGTTGATACCCCATGCGTTTTCACTGGCTTGGCCCTGTTCATCAGTGAAACTGAGGCTGATGCGTTTGCCTTCTGAGTTGAGCTGGTAAGTGGCTTGGTACACTTTACCGTGTGCTGAAATTCTTTCGTCTTTGGTGTTGTGGTAATGGTGAATTTCTTGGTGTTTTTTATATGTCATACTGACTTTTGGAGCAAACCATATAAAAGTGTCCCAATTGCCGTTGTCATTGATGATTTGCTTTCCAATCATGTGTGCAACACTGGTGACTCGGCCTTGGTCATCGTATTCAAAGCGATAGTGTGCTGTTTCTTTGGCCTCTTTTTTATCGATGGGGTGGATGCCTTGGTAAGGGCTGAAGGGCGTTTCCCTGAATTTAAGGTGGCGAAAATAGGCGTTATCATGAGCTGCATAGGCGGCTTGTGACAAGTAGATTAAGGTGATGATTAACAGTTTTTTATATGTCATGTTATGCTCCTGCGGTTATTGAGATTCTGCTGATTTAAACCATGCTTCAAATTGGGCGGCGGCTTCATCGGCATAAAAAAGCACCTCTGGTATGTCTTTCCTGAGGGCGGTGTGGTGTTGAGTGTAGGCTGAGAACATTTGGTTTTGATGGCTTGCTTGTCCATAGGTTTGTGTCATGCTTTTTTCCAGTTTGTTTAATTCTTCGGCCTTGACCAATACCCAAGTCAGGAATAAAGCATCGTCTTTGAATACAAATTCAGCCAGACGTTCACCGCCGGCAAACTCAAAGCCATGACAATCGAGTTGTACCTGTCTGTTTTTGGTGCCTGGAATTTGTGGCGGCTTGATTTCTTTGTATTCGACTCGCTGACACAAGTTTTTCAATTGGGTTTGCATGGTGTTTAATTGGATTCCAAACTGTATGGCTTCAGGTTTGGAGGTGTGTGGATTTGCTGCTGTTGTTTTGTTGCCATCTGTACAGTTGGCGTGGCTGATGGTGGCCGCCATTAAGCCGATGATTAAAGCGGTTTTTGTCATTTTGTCTGCTCCTGTTAAAAAGGCTCAGATTAATGAATGGTCTTTATTGGGTTGATAAAAGCGTTCCCATTTATCATTATTTTTGTTTTTTTTAAGGTTTTGTGACCTTTGCATAACTCTGAACTGACTAATGACACATGATTTAGTCTCAGTCGTGTTGAATAATGGTTTTTTTAAAAAGTTAAATATCGGATGGCGTTTTCTCCTCTCAGTGTGATTTATTTTATGGCGTTCAGTCATGCGGCTTTGATGGCGGTGATTTTGTTCAAAAGTGCGTGGGAACAACAAGGCTTAAGCAAGCCACCAGGTATCATTTTGGCGGTATTGTTATCTGTTATGGCTTATAAGTTGTTGGAAGCGGGTTTGATTCAGTCTGGTTTGTTTCGTTATGTGCCACATTTAATAGACTGGCTTTCTGGAGTGGCGCTGCTTATTGGTCCGTTGTTCTTGGCTTATGTCAGGCGCATGGCGGGCTTGGCGGTGTGGTCAAAAGGTAAGTGGGTCTTGCAGCTGTTACCTTTTTTGGTATTGTTTGCGTTTCAATTACCTGACCTGATATTACCTGCGGCGCAAAAAGTGACTCGGATTGCTTCTTATAAAGGTGCCAACAGTTCAGCACCTTTGCCTTTGCAGTGGGTGTTTTTATTATTGTCTATTAAGCTGCATTTGGCCACTTACCTTGGTGTGGCTTGGCGTCAGTTGAACACCGCTGCTGTTGAAGTAATGGACACCCGTGCAGATGATGCGATTTATTGTTTGCGGTGGCAAAAGAAATTGTGCTTGATGCTGATGGTGTTGGAGGTATTTTGGCTTGTGCTGTTTTTGAGCCAACAGTTTTTTGGCTTGGGCACATTGGCAGTGGTCAGTGATTATTGGTTGTTGCTGATGTCAGCGATCGTTTTAATGATGGGTTATTGGGGCTTACAAAAGCCACACTTGGTTTTGGAAGGGATTGCCTCAGCAGAAGTCACGTCTGCCAGTCTGCAAAAGCCGTTAGTTGAAACTGGCTCAAGCGATAAATACAACCATTCGATTTTAGATGAAGACACCGCTTATGTGATGGCAGAGGAAATCAAGAGGGTTTTGAATTCTCAGCAGTTGTATTTAGATTCAAACTTGAATTTAACAACATTTTCAGAGCAGTTGGGAATTCGCAAACATTTGGTTTCTCAGGTCATCAACCAAACCATGGACAGCACTTTTTTCCAGCTGATTAACCAACACCGAGTGAATCATGCCAGAATGTTGATTGAAGATGCTAAATCACAATTCACCTTGGAACGCATTGCATCAGAAAGTGGGTTTAACAACCGAGTGACTTTTAACAAAGCTTTTAAAGAAGTGGAGGGTTGTTCTCCTTCTGTGTACCGTAAAACATTAAAAATGGCCAGTTAAGTGAGGAGAAAAGGATAAATTGGGTCGGATTTATCTCTTATATATCTTGTATGACTATGCTGTGGTGTTTTTAGCAACAATAATTAAACATGAACAAAGCATTCCACATATTATTACTTTTGTTAATGGCATCTGAGGGTTTAACAGGCGAGTTTCGCTATTCAGCGGCCAATGCCATCACCTTTTCAAAGTCGGGTAACAGCAAAGACTTTGTTGGCAGCGGTTTTTTAATAGAACACCATGGAAAAACCTATGCTGTTAGCGCCAAACATGTGCTGCTGGCAGTTATGGGTGAAGGATTGAGTTCAATTGATGTTGATGAAGTCGTATCGAGTTGGTTTTTAAAGCCTTTTAATGAAAGCGGCGGCACAGTGGAGCTGGGAAAAATGTTAAATGCAAACACTCAAGAAGCACTGGATATGAAGGTATTACAAGATGATTGGCTGTTGTTTGAGGTAACAAAGAATGACTCAAAATTAAAAATATTAAAACTGTCTGATCAAGATTTGAAGGCAGGCGCTGATGTCACTGTTTTTGGGTGTACTTATGCAACGCAAGCAAGCTGTCAACAAGATCGTTTTACTGGTCGATTTGTTCGTTCAGAGGGCAATAATCTTTTGATAAAGCTTGATGGCATCAATCCCAGTTCATTGCGTGGGTTGAGTGGCGCAGCGGTTTTGAATGGTGAAGGGTATGTTGTTGGGATAGTTTCAAATACGATTCCTGACGAAAAAGGAGGTGGCTTATTTTTTGCTCCATTTTCTACCCAGCCAGTTTTGGATTTTTTGAACCGATGAAAGCTTTTAAAACACCTTTTTTCTTTTTGCTTTTGATGATGTCATTGGTCGCTGATTCAAACAGTGGTGTTGAGTGGAATGAAATTTCCGCCACTGCGAATCGAATAGAAATAACCCAGGCACCATTGGCGTGGGCTGATTTTATACACAGAATGAAGCATGCCAATGTGCCAGATCAAGCGCAAGAAATAGCTCAACTTGAAAAACTCATGAAACAATTTGAGCCACAAAATTCGTGCCATAAACAGGCGGTCAAAATATTAGAGCAGGGCGTGCAAGCACAAAAGCTATTTCACGGTTTACAACAGCAATGGCATAAAAGTGATGAGGCTTTCAGTGGCCGATTGCATGAAATGAAGAACGCAGACAAATGGTATCAATGGCTCACTTTGGTTTGGTTGGGGCAGGATATATCGCCTGATGAGTTGTATTCAGTTGGTGAAGCTTCATTCAAAACTGCGATTGACAAATATAGGCAATCCGCAAACAATCAAACGCAACCTAAACAACAAACACTGGCTGCAAATGATGACCGAGGGATTCAAAAGACCTTTCAGCAAATTGAGCGCGCGGTAGAGAAAAACTTTGAAGCCCTGTTTCTTAATAGTTCAGGTTTTAAACAATTGAAGGTGGCACGTTCTATTCAAGGCAAAGACTTTCCCGCTCCTGGCTATTATGATCCCAGCAACCAAACCATGTATTACCACCCACAAGATGAAAGGTATGATTTGGCTCAAATCCCTTGGCTCTATTTACATGAAGGCATGCCAGGCCACCATTATCAAAGCATGATGAGTAACAACACTATAGACTGTGCCGAGTTGAAACTGAACCCAGACTGGCTAGCCAATGGCCGCATGGCGATGGTAGAAGGTTGGGCTGCATATGTAGAAACTTTAGGAAAAGACCTGGGGGTTTTGAATGACCCTTTACAACATCAGTTTGTGCTTAAGTGGGAAGCATTGCGTGCCATGCGTACCATGATTGATGTGGGTATACACAGTAAAGGATGGTCCGTGGCATATTCGAAAAAGTTTTGGCAACAGCACTTTCCAGAAGGCGTTGATGTGATGTTGCGAGAAATTAACCGAATGAAACGTTGGCCCATGCAAGTCAATACCTATGTTTTTGGCAAACATAAAATTGAACAATTAAAAACCAAACTCAAAAAACAACAGGGTCATGCTTTTGACATCCGCCAGTTTCATCATCAACTGTTGAAGCTCAGTGGCATGTCAGTTCTTGCTTTAAATGATTATCAAACAATATACACCCAATCGGAGACTATTCAATGACAAAGATAACCCATATATTTATATTGACAGCGATATTATTGACTTCACCTGTCTGTGCTACAGAAAAATTAAAACCACAATCATTTTTAGGCTTGGTGGCGCAAGCTGATACAACTGGAAACGTGGTTGTGCAGCGCGTTCTTCCTCAAGCCACAGCAGATGCGGTTGGTTTACAAATAGGAGATGTGATTCAATCGATAAACCAAAAGCCCATCAGTAGTTTTGAACAAATCATCGCATTGGTCAAAGAAATTGGGGTTAGTGAAAACATAGAAGTGGCGATTGTACGTCAAGATAAAGCCATGACATTAAAAGGAGCCATGCAAGGTAAGGCACGAGAATCTCATGCTGAATACGATGTCTTATACGATGTCGTTGAGCACCAAGGTGACAGCCTTCGTTCTATTGTTTACCAGCCTAAAAACATGAAATCAGGCGACAAAAGGCCAGCCATGTTTTACATTCAAGGATATACATGTCAGTCAATAGACCATGCCATGGTGCCCAATCTGACCATGCAACAGTTATTAGATGCAGTGGTACTCAGTGGCATGGTGGTTTATAAAATGGAAAAACTAGGTGTAGGTGACAGCCAAGGCAAAAAGCGATGTGAAGAAGTAGATTTTAGTACCGAAATGGCGGGGTTTGAGTCAGGTATTAAAGCATTGAAATCCTATGATTTTGTCAACGCTGAGCAGGTGTTTATTTTTGGCCATTCTTTGGGTGGGGTTTATGCACCGTTTTTGGCAGAAAAATACCAATTGGCAGGTGTCGCTGTTTATGGGGCTGTTATCAAACCATGGTATGAGTATATGTTGGACATTTTTGGTGAGCAATCTGTGATGATGGGTACACCAAAAGCCACAGCTGAGGCCAATGTAAAAAACATTCAACCTTTACTGTCCGCTTGGTTGAATTCAAACCAAAGCTGGTCACAATTACAGAATAATCCATCATACAAAGCCGGATGGGATTCTGGCTTGTTACCGGTACAAGGTGAACAAATTTTACAAAGGCACTTCAGTTTTTTCAGGGATTTGAACCGTTATGACTTGAAAACTGCTTGGAAAAATAGCCGACAACCGGTATTGGCGATTCATGGTGAATTCGACATCCAAGCCATAAGCGAAAACTGGGCACATGATTTGGTTGCAGTTGTGAATGAAGGCAACAAAGTAACGGCGACTGCAAAAGTCATCAAAAATACCGACCATGGGTTGATGCGGTATGATGACATGCAAGCATTACAAGCTGACATGAGTGCTGGGTCATACTCCCCAGGAAACCCAGGTCAACATTACAATTCTGATGTTGCACAAGTTTTGATTGATTGGATGGCTGCTGTACTTAAAAAATGATTATTTAAGCAGAACCATATGCCAACAGTGATTACTGATGATTACTCATATAAAGGGATGCATTGACCATGTTTTAATGGTTTGATTTTAAAGTGGTGGGCTAGGGTTTGGCCCATATCCATAAAACCGTCTCGTTGACCTATGTTTTGCGCCTTGATATTGGGGCCAAAAAAGACAACGGGCACGTGTTCTCTGGTGTGGTCAGATCCCGGTTGTGTGGGGTCGCAGCCATGGTCTGCTGTTATGAGTGCCACGTCTTCATCAGTCATGAGTTTGAACAGTTCTGGTAAACGTGTATCAAAGTCCTCAAGTGCTTGGGCATAACCTGCCACATCACGTCGATGACCATACAAGCTGTCGAAATCGACAAAGTTGACGAATATCAGCGTGTTGTCTTGGGCTGTTTTGATTTCGTCTAGCATGGCATCAAACAACGCCATATTACCACCGGCTTTGATGCTTTTTGTGATGCCACGACCAGCAAAGATGTCATTGATTTTCCCAACAGAAACCACCTGATGGTTGGCTGCTTTCATCGCATCTAACAGTGTGTTTTCAATGGGTGCGGTGGTCAGGTCTTTGCGGTTGTGTGTGCGTTGGAAATTGCGGGCGTGGTCACCATCAAAGGGTCGGGCAATCACACGAGTGATGTTCATGGGCGCTGTGAGCTCTTTGGCAATTTGACAGACTGACAATAATTTGTCTAAGCCAAAGTGCGTTTCGTGAGCAGCAATTTGGAACACAGAGTCGGCAGATGTATAGACAATAGGTTTTCCAGTTTTGATGCTTTCTTCACCCAAGTCTTGGATGATGGTGGTGCCAGAGGCATGGCATTGTCCCAATACACCAGGAAGCTCACAGCGCTCAACGAGTTCATTAATCAAATTTTGTGG
Organism: Marinicella rhabdoformis; assembly: GCF_009671245.1. NCBI lineage: Bacteria > Pseudomonadati > Pseudomonadota > Gammaproteobacteria > Lysobacterales > Marinicellaceae > Marinicella > Marinicella rhabdoformis. The sequence continues at coordinate 73,101 of NZ_VTFS01000003.1, read as the reverse complement.
AAAACAGGGTGTGGTCTTTGGGAAAGTGGCCCATTTAAAGGGCACAGGCACGCCGGTCATTTCCCAATGACCGCTGGGTGTGTCTTTATCAAAGCTGTGCTCCAGGGCATAGCCGTAAGCTGCCTTAGGCTGTTGGACATCTTGTAATCCAGTGTCGGACTGTGGCCAACTGTTTTTTAATGCTTCTCCTAAGCCGAGAGCAAGTAAGTTGGGGATGGACAAGGGGCCAGTTCTGACTTCAGTGTCAGCCACTCCAGCTTGGCAGGCCTGTGCAATGTGACCAAGCGTGCAAGCTTTGCTGTCTCCGTATTGGTCAGCATCTGCACTGGCACCCACTCCCAGTGAGTCGAGTACCAAAATAACTGCGCGTGTCATAAATTGATGATTATTGAGTTAAAAATGTAATTTAACACACAACTATTTTTTCTCCCAACACATGTTTATATATCCTGAAATTTCAGTGAGATAAATGTAAAGCTTAAAACACTTATCATTGCGCCATATGAATTGCCATGCCAAATACTTTACTTAAGACAGAAGCCAAAATTTTAGATAAAATCATCAATCGGTTCATTTGGTTGTGGATATCGCTGAGTGTTGTTGCCTTATTTATGCAGCTTCAACGGGCTGAAATTTCTTCTATGGACTGGGTAGAGGTATCGCAATCTGTTTTGATGTTATCAGTTTGGATGGTGGCTTTATTTAGGAAAAAATTACCGTTATACATTAAAACTTCGCTCATTACTCTAGTCAGTGGCGGCATTGCTTATTTAGGTATTTTTAAATATGGATTGATGGCTGCTGGGTTCAGTATCATTCCCATGACGGCTTTAATAATCGGCATGTTTTTTGACCGGCGGGCATTTTGGAGCTTTTTTATATTTAACATTTTGGCGTTGTCTTGTTTGGCTTGGGGGTATGCTCAAGGTCATGTGGTCCAAACTTTTTCTCAACAAGCCATCAGTATGGATCCTGGTCATTGGATGATATTTATTTTCACCTCAATTGTGGTGGTTTTCTTTATAGGTATGTCATTATTGGAATATAAGAAAGCGCTTGGGATTGTTGTTAGAAACTTGGAACAGCAACATAAAAAAATGGAGCATTTGGCTTCTTTTGATCAGCTGACAGGCCTGTCTTTGATGACCTTTGCAGAGAAAAAAATTGAAAAATTAATTGCGCAAAGGGTGAAACACAGTCATGTAGCAGTTATGTTTTTAGACGTTGATAACTTTAAGATTATCAATGATCATTATGGTCATGAAGCGGGGGATTGTTGCTTACAGTTTATTGCTGGGGCCATTAAATCTATCATCAGAAAAGGTGATGAAGCTTGTCGAATAGGTGGTGATGAAATGGTAGTGATTTGTGACAAAATCAAGCACCATGATGATGCGCTTGAATTATCAAACCGTTTGGCACAAAAAATTGCTGCTGGTTTTTTCTATGAAGAAGACCACATTCCGGTATCGGTCAGTATTGGTGTTTCTATAGCGCCCTATCATTCGAGTAAATTCAGTGAACTGCGTCGTTGTGCTGATTTTGCCATGTACCAAGCCAAAAAGAACCAAGAACATCATGTGGTGATGTATTCAAGGTGACTTTTATTCACGCTTGGCTTATTAAAAATTATTTTCAACCCAGCCTGTTTCACCTGATGTGTAATGTTCATTTTTCCAAATGGGCACTTCTTTTTTAACTTCTTCTAAAATGTATTCACAAGCTTCAAATGCGGCTTTTCTGTGGTTGGCTGAGACGCCTACCCATACTGCCATATCGCCTATGGCCAATTCGCCGACGCGATGACAGCACACGGCTTCATTGATGTCGAATTTTTGTTTGGCTTGTTCTATGATTTGGTTGCCGACTTGTAGTGCCAGTTTTTCATGTGAGGAGTAGTGCAATTGTTCTACATGCTCACCATTGTTGTGGTTGCGAACCCAGCCTTCAAAGCAGACGTATCCACCACTTTTGGGGTTTTCTGTTTGGGCTTTTAAAGCATCAGGGTCAATCGCAGTGTCTTTAAGCGTGAACATATCAACCTCCTGACGCGGGTGGTAAAAAGCCAACCACATCACCGGTCTTAATTTCATCTTGCCAGTTGGCAAATTCATCGTTGATGATGGGTTTGATGTCATTGGCTTGGGGCACTTTGTGGACTTTGCAAAGTTGCTGATAGACGTCAGCAATAGTTGTGTGTTCTGTTTGATAGGCAGGTGCTTGTGCTGAAAATTGCGCACGAAGGCGGCCGTAAAATTCTAAGGTGATGTTATTCATTGTTTTAGTTTCCTCAATGTCTGACATTGTGATTTCTTACTTTTTGATGTCGGACTTGCCACCTGATTTTTGTACCAATCGTGTCTGAGAAATAACGATGTCGTGGCTCAGGGCTTTACACATGTCATAGACGGTCAAGGCCGCCACAGAGGCGCCTGTTAAGGCTTCCATTTCTACACCGGTCTTGGCGTGTAATTGTGCAACACAACGGATTTCTAATTGGCTTTGGCTGATGGCTTTGATGTTTATTTTGCAAGATTCTATATTGATTGGGTGACAAAAGGGGATTAGCTCGTGTGTTTTCTTTGCCGCCATGACGCCAGCAATGATGGCTGTTTGAAAAACGGGGCCTTTTTTACTGTTGATTTCTCCGCCTTCCAATACAGCTTGTACTTCAGGTGGTAATTCAATGTGCGTGATGGCTTCGGCGCGCCTGAGTGTGATCACTTTTTCACTGACATCAACCATGGTGGGTTGGTTATTTTTATCTATGTGGGTCAATGTTTTACCCTTTGGGTTATTTTCTGTTGTCATCTCAACCACCCATCACAAACATTTCAATTTTTGGTAACTGCGTTTTGGTTTCATTATGGCGTTGGGCAGAATACTGGTCATCACGCTGTTGCCAAATGTCTTTGACAAAATCATTCAATTCTTTGGGCTGATTCAATAAGGGTTTCAGGTCGTGCCCTTGAGCGGTGAATAAGCAGGTAAACACTTGACCGTCGGATGACAGTCGAGCGCGGTTACAGTCACTGCAAAAAGGTTGGCTGATGGATGAAATCATGCCAAATTCACCTGAGCCATCACTGAACCCATAACGCTTAGCCACTTCACCTTTGCTGGTGGGTGTTTTGCTTTCAAAGTCAGCGTGCTTTTCTATGATTTTCAACACCTCAGCAGAGGGCAGTACTTTGGCTTCTTGCCATTTGTTGATGTTACCTACGTCCATGAATTCTATAAAACGAACGACAACACGACTGTTACGAAAGTGATCAAGTATCGGTAAAACTTGGTGTTCATTCACACCTTTTTGAACAACTGTATTGATTTTGACTTGTTTGATGCTGCTTTGGTTGCACAGCTCAATCACATCAAGGATTTCTTTGGCGGTGTGTTTGGTGCCGGTGATCTCTTTAAATAAATCATCATCAATGGCATCTAAGCTGATGGTGATGCGATCTAAACCTGCGGCTATTAAATCATCCAATACAGGTGGAAGCAAGGCACCATTGGTGGTCAGCGCAATGTCTTCTATGCCGTCTATGGCTTTAATGTCGCGGATTAAATGCTTCAGATTTTTGCGCAACAGGGGCTCACCGCCGGTTAAACGCACTTTAGTCACACCAATGGCTGCAAAAGCGGCAACAGATGCTGTGATTTCTTCGAAGCTGAGGTTGTTCTCAGGTGCACTTTGCGCGCGCATGACATCTACATGTTCTGCGGGTAAGCAATAGCGGCAACGAAACTGACACCGGTTGGTGACTGAAATTCTTAAATCTTTACAAGGCCTGTCAAGCTGATCTGTTAAGGGTTCGTGATTCATATTTTAGATTTTACATGGTTTGGTGTTCAGTTACGTGTGCCACAAGTTGAGCTGACGCTGGCATCATTGTCGGCAGGGCGCAAGTGTTCAACAAAATTACATGGTCTGTGACTGGCATCCAGCTGTTCTTTTAATATGCTGTTCCATGCTGTACGACAGGCATTGGTTGAACCGGGCATACAAGCAATCAATGTACCATTGGCAATGCCAGCAAAGGCGCGTGACTGAACAGTTGATGTACCGATTTCAGTATATGACACTTGGCGAAACAATTCACCAAAGCCAGGCACATCAGTCATGATCAATGGCATCACTGCATCGGGGGTGGAATCCCTTTGTGTGAATCCAGTGCCGCCGGTAATCAGTACCACCTGCACATCCGAACGGTGAATCCAATCTGAAACCACAGCCCTGATATGAAACAAGTCATCTTTGATGATTTTTTTGTCAACCACGTGGTGTCCCGCCTCAGTGGCGTTTTCTTTTAATGACAGACCAGAGGTGTCTGTGTCTTCATTGCGTGTGTCGCTGACAGTCAAAACGGCGATATTCAACGCTTCAAAGGGTTTGGGTTGGTGCATACTCATGTTTTATTCGTGTCAAATTTAGTTGAAATAGGCATGTTGCTGTGACTGTATTTTTACATGCCACAACAACATGCCGTTATTTTGAGATTTTAACCTCTTTTCCTGACCACTTGATAACCTTTGCGGAATAAATATTTCGCGGGTGCACTCCATACGTGAACCAATCGAGTGAAAGGAAATACCAAGAACATGGTCAAACCCAAAAAGATGTGCAATTTAAATATCAACGCTTCATGAATGATAAAGTCTGCAGCACCTGAGCGGAATGTGACGATGTGTTGCGCCCAATTAGCCAAAGCAATCATAGAGCTGCCATCTGGATGTTGTGCCGAAGCTGGGATGGTTAGCAAGCCCAAAATCAATTGCACAAACAACAGCAACAAAATAAAGATGTCAGAGAATTTTGTTGTCGCTCTGACCCTTGGATTGGTCAATCTACGGTGAATTAAAATCACCATGCCGATGAAGCACAAAGTGCCAAAGATGCCACCAGCTGTCATTGCCATAACCTGTTTGGTTTCTGCTGTCATGAACAGGTGGTAAACACTTTGTGGTGTTAACAAGCCGACCAAATGACCAAAGAACAACAAAATAATGCCGACGTGGAATAAGTTGCTGCCCAAGCGCATGCCTTTGGTTGATAGCATTTGGCTTGATGAGGCTTTCCACGTGTACTGATCACGATCATAGCGAAAAATACTGCCCAACAAAAACACCGTCATGGCAATATACGGATAAATGCCGAATAAAAATTGATTCATTGTAATCCTCCTGTAGGTGGCATGGCTGGCCCTTTCGACTCATTGATGTTCACTTTAATCTTTTGATTCAAGTAATTTCTTGATTTGAAAGGGTTTTTACCAAATGCTTCGGGTTCTACCCATTGGTTGTCAATGTCTTCAAAAGTGACCTCATCTTTCTCTTGGGCCACCATTTGTTTGATTTCTTTGCGCATTGATTTTGGTGACACTTTACCGTCTGCCATTTCATTCAAAGCAGCGAAGACGTGTTTATAATCCAGTTTCTTTTTGGCCAAACGTTCTTTGATTAGCATCAATACTTTGTTTGCTTCACCTAACACAGCACTGGCTTCTTTGGCTGTACCTGAAGACAAAAACTCCAGAAATACAGGTAAGAAATCAGGCAGTTCTGATGTGCTCATGCCAAATCCGTTGGCACTGTACATTTCCATCAAGTCGACCATAGCTTGTCCACGGTCTCTTGATTCGCCGTGGATGTGTTCAAACAAATGCAAAGAGTGCGCAGGGCCACGATCAAACGTGGCCACATACTGTTCTTGTAAATCAATCAAATCACTCGAATCGATGCGATCAATCAGTTCATTCAAGCCTTTTAATTTGGCTTTTGAGAGTAACTTTTCTTCTGCTAAAACGGTTTTGAATTCTGACACGTGGTCAACCCAATCTTGACGCGGGTAGCTCAATAATAAACTCAATACTTTATAAGTCTTCATCTCATTCTCCTTTGGGCAGGTTGTTGGTACCTTGGCCACGAACCTTACCGCTCATGGTGTTCTTTTGTTTAGATGAGTCAAAAATGTTCAGCTTCAACTTATCGCCACTACCGCCAGAACAACCGTTACCAAAACTGAACCCACATGATGAACGGCTTTCAAAGGCCATTTCATTGTCAAATGGCGTTTCACCCGAATACTCACGGTGGTTGGTTGGGATCACAAAGCGGTCTTCATAATTGGCCAAAGCGATAGAGCGGTACATTTCGTCCATCATTTTTTCATCAACACCGTGTTCTGCTAATAAGTCATGGTCAGTGATGCCCAGTACCGTTTTGCGGCGCATGAATTCACGCAATAAGATGATGCGTTTTAAGCCCACTTCAATCGGTTCAACCTTACCTGCAGTCAGCAAGTTGGCCAAATATTTAACTGGAATACGCAATTGATCTAATTCAGGGAACACACCATCGTCTGAATCAATCAAGCCTTGTTGCATGGCTGTTTTGATGGGTGACAAAGGTGGCACATACCAAACCATTGGCAAAGTGCGGTATTCTGGATGTAATGGGAAAGCAATTTTCCATTCCATCGCCATTTTGTATACAGGTGATTTCTTAGCCGCTTCAATCCAAGATGGTGGTACACCGTCTTTGATCGCTTGCTTTTGAATTTCAGGGTCGTTTGGATCCAAGAAAATGTCTAACTGTGCTTGATACAAATCTTCTTCGTTCTCAACACTGGCGGCTTCACCGATGCGGTCAGCATCATAAAGCATTACACCCAAGTAACGGATGCGACCGACACAGGTTTCAGAACAAACGGTCGGTTCACCGGCTTCAATTCGTGGGTAACAGAAAGTACATTTTTCAGATTTTCCAGATTCCCAGTTGAAGTAGATTTTTTTGTAAGGACAGCCCGAGACACACATGCGCCAACCGCGACATTTGTCTTGGTCAATCAATACGATGCCGTCTTCTTCACGTTTATAAATCGCGCCAGAAGGGCAGGTGGCCACACAAGATGGATTCAAGCAATGCTCACACAAACGTGGCAAGTACATCATGAAAGTTTCTTCGAACTGGCCGTAGATTTCTTTCTCAATGTTGGTGAAATTGTAATCCTTGCTTCGTTTTTCAAATTCACCACCGAGAATTTCTTCCCAGTTTGGACCTTTGTTGGCTTTTTCCATCTTCTCGCCAGTGATGGCAGAATGCATGCGTGCCGTAGGTGGTGTACTTACCTCTGGTGAATTTTGTAAGTTGGCATAATCAAAAGAGAACGGCTCATAATAGTCGTCAATTTCAGGCAAATCAGGGTTGGCAAAAATTTTACTTAACAGTTTTAATTTGCCTCCCATTTTGGGTCTGATTTTGCCGTTTTTGAGGCGTTCCCAACCACCATTCCATTTGGCTTGGTTTTCCCAGTCATCTGGGTAACCGATGCCAGGTTTGGTTTCTACGTTGTTAAACCAAGCGTATTCAACGCCTTCACGCGATGTCCAAACGTTTTTACAGGTCACAGAACATGTGTGACAACCGATACATTTGTCTAAGTTCAGGACTTTACCTATTTGTGCTCTGATTTTCATTGTTCACCTCCAGCGGCTGCCAACTTGGCTTCTTCTTTTTCCCATTGGATTTTCTCCATCTTGCGAACCACAACAAATTCATCGCGGTTTGAACCGACGGTGCCGTAGTAGTTGAAACCGTAAGACAATTGGGCATAGCCACCAATCATGTGGGTTGGTTTGACCACAGTTCTGGTCACCGAGTTATGGATACCACCACGAGCACCCGTACTTTCAGCCAACGGCGTATTGATGGTTTTCTCTTGTGCGTGGTACATCATACTCATGCCTTCAGGTACACGTTGTGATACCACAGCACGGGCTGCAATCGCACCATTGACATTGTACAGCTCAATCCAGTCATTGTCTCTGACACCAATCTTCTGAGCATCAATTTCACTAACCCAAACCACTGGGCCACCACGGTTCAATGTCAGCATCAATAAGTTTTCAGAATAGGTTGAGTGAATGCCCCATTTTTGATGCGGGGTAATCCAGTTCAATACCACTTCTTTACTGCCGTTACTTTTGACTTTTTGAATTGGTGCCACTGTTTTGGTGTTGATGGGTGGCTTGTAAACACAGAAGCCTTCACCGAAATCACGCATCCACTTGTGGTCTTGATAGAAATGTTGGCGACCTGTTAATGTGCGCCAAGGAATCAGCTCATGTACATTGGTATAGCAGGCGTTGTATGAAACGTGTTCATCTTCCAAACCTGACCATGTAGGTGAGGATATGATTTTTCTTGGCTGCGCTTGAATGTCACGGAAGCGGATTTTTTCCTCTTCTTTAGGTTTGGCCAAATGTGTGTGATCTCGACCAGTGAATTTACCTAAGGCATCCCATGCTTTGACTGCCACTTGACCATTGGTTTCAGGTGCCAAAGACAACACCACTTCGGTGGCATCAATGTCAGATTCAATTCTTGGCTGACCTTGAGAGACACCTTCATCAGTTACTTTTTGATTCAATTTACCTAAGAACTCAACTTCGTTTTTGGTATCCCATGAAATGCCTTTACCACCGTTACCCAGTTTTTCCAACAAAGGACCCACTGAAGTGAATTTTTTGTATGTATTAGGGTAGTCGCGTTCCACTTCAATAAAGTTAGGCATGGTTTGGCCTGGAATGGCTTCACATTCGCCTTTTTTCCACTCTTTAACATCCAAAGCTTGAGCAATCTCAGCGGGTGTGTCGTGCAAAATAGGTAGGGCAACCAAATCTTTTTCTGTGCCCAAATGGCCGTCACACACTTCAGAGAATTTTTTAGCAAAACCTTTGAAAATATCCCAGTCACTGCGTGATTCCCAAGCGGGATCAACCGCGCGAGAAAGTGGGTGAATGAAAGGATGCATGTCTGATGTGTTCAAATCGTTTTTCTCGTACCAAGTGGCCGTCGGTAAAACGATGTCAGAGTACAAACAGGTGGTTGACATGCGGAAGTCTAATGTCACAACCAAGTCCAACTTACCTTCTGGTGCTTTGTCATGCCATTTTACTTCTGATGGGATTTCGTGGCCCATCTCTTTGACGTCTTGGCTCATCACGGCATTTTGGGTGCCAAGTAAATGTTTCAACATGTACTCATGACCCTTACCAGAAGAACCTAAGATGTTTGAACGCCAAATGAACATGTTCCTTGGGAAATTATCTTCATGATCTGGATCTTCACAAGAGAAGCTCAGGTCACCCGAAGTCAATTGTTTAACCACATAATCTGAACTTGATAAGCCTGCTTTACTGGCTTCTTTGGTTAAGGCCAATGGATTACGTTTTAATTGTGGTGCCGATGGCAACCAACCCATGCGTTCTGAACGCACGTTACAATCAATCAGTGAATAGTTGCTCCAATCTTTTTTGTCAGCCAAAGGCGACAAAATGTCATCGACTTGTAATTTTTCATAACGCCATTGGTTAGAGTGGCTATAGAAAAATGACGTTGAGTTCATGTGACGGGGTGGGCGGTGCCAATCCAAGCCAAAGGCCAGCGGCTGCCAGCCAGTTTGTGGTCTGAGTTTTTCTTGACCCACATAATGTGACCAACCGCCACCTGATTTACCGATACAACCACACATCATCAACATGTTAATGATGCCGCGGTAGTTCATGTCCATGTTGTACCAATGGTTAATCGCTGCGCCCAAAATAACCATCGAGCGGCCACGTGTTTTGTCTGCGTTGTCACCAAACTCACGGGCAATGCGAATCACGGTTTCTTTGTCCACGCCTGTTATTTTTTCTTGCCAAGCCGGTGTATAAGGTATGTCATCACTGAAAGACTTGGCACAGTTGTTGTCATTCAAACCTTGATCGACACCATAATTGGCCATCATCAAATCGAATACGGTAGCAACCAGAATTTCTTTGCCGTCACCCGTGGTGACTTTACGAACTGGCACTTTGCGTTTCAGAATATCTTCATGCTCAGTGTGTTTGAAAATTGGTTGTTCATGTGCTTCGTTGGCGAAATATGGGAAGGACACTTCAACCACGTCATCATGGTCTTTGACCAATGATTTCAACGGCCAAATTTCAGTGCCATTGTCTACATTTTTGGTTTCTAAGTTCCACTTGCCTTTGTTTTCACTCCAACGAGAGCCTACAGTGCCATTGGGGACTGTAATTTGATTGCTTTTTTCATCAATCAAAACAGGTTTCCATTCGGCTTTGTCTTGTGCACTCAATGCTTTGACGTCACTGGCACGTAAAGTTCGACCGGCAGCATAACCAGATTCATGTTCGTCTAGGCGAATCAAGAACGGCATGTCGGTGTAAGTTCGTGTGTAATCATCGAAGTAATTACTGGTGTTGTCACGGTGGAATTCTGACAGGATCACGTGGCCCATGGCCATCGCCAATGCCGCATCAGTACCTTGACGTGCTGGCATCCATTGGTCACATAATTTAGCCACTTCTGAGTAATCTGGAGTCACCGCAACTGTTTTGGTGCCTTTGTAACGCGCTTCTGTGAAGAAATGCGCATCAGGTGTACGTGTTTGAGGTACATTTGAACCCCAGGCAATGATATAAGATGAATTATACCAGTCAGCACTTTCGGGCACGTCAGTTTGCTCACCCCAGGTTTGAGGAGATGCTGGTGGTAAATCGCAGTACCAATCATAGAAGCTCATACAAACGCCGCCAATCAATGACAGGTAACGACTACCGGCTGCATATGAAATCATGCTCATGGCAGGAATGGGTGAGAATCCAATGATTCGGTCTGGGCCGTGTTCTTTAATCGTGTGGACATTCGATGCGGCAATGATTTCATTGACTTCATCCCAATCAGCACGTACAAAACCGCCGAGGCCACGAATTTCTTTGTATGACTTTTTATCGACTTCATTCGCTTGAATTGATGCCCAAGCTTCAACTGGGTCGTTGTATTTAGCTTTGGCTTTGCGCCACAAACGAATCAGGCGACCACGCACCATCGGGTATTTCAAGCGCGTGGCACTGTATAAATACCATGAGTAAGAAGCACCACGTGCACAACCACGGGGTTCATGATTGGGCAAATCTTCGCGGGTTCGCGGGTAGTCCGTTTGTTGGGTTTCCCATGTCACCAAGCCGCGTTTAACATAAATTTTCCAGCTACATGAACCGGTACAGTTTACGCCGTGTGTTGAGCGCACGATTTTGTCATGTGCCCAACGGTTGCGGTATGCACGCTCCCAATCACGATTTTCATCGGTGGTGATGCCATGACCTTTTGAGAATGTCTCTGGCTTTTGTTTGGTTAAATAAGTTAACCGGTCTAAAAATTGACTCATAGGAAACCTCGGTAGTTGTGTTTTTTATTACTCATGAAATATTTCATTGTTCTTTTTTTATTTTTTGTTTTAATTATTCAGGGGTTCTTGAATTCAGAATTGCTGCGCAAATAAAACCACCAGTTCAAAATGATGCAGACCATGTAAAAGCCGGCAAAGCCGTACAGTGCATATTCAGGTGTGGCGGCTTTGATGTTCTCACCCAGTACTTGTGGGATATAAAATGCACCATAAGCAGCAACTGCAGAAGACCAGCCCAAAACAGGGCCGGTTTGTTCTTTGTTGAAAATCACAGCGATGCTGCGGAAAGTTGATCCGTTGCCGATTCCAGATGCCAAGAACAAAGTCAGGAACAATACCAAGAAAGGCACGAAATATTGCTCAGGTGTGGCACTTTGGTAGGCTTGTTGCATGTAATATGCCACGCCCAAGGCACTGAGTACCATGATGACTGAAATGATTTGAGTTACTTTGGCACCGCCTAATTTGTCAGAAATCATGCCACCGATAGGTCTAATCAATGCCCCAATAAACGGTCCCATCCAAGCATACATCAAGGCACTGGGTCCGTTTGGATTGGCCAAGTCATGAGTCATCACGCCATCAACCATGATGTGTTGAAAGCCGAAGATGACCTTGATAGACAAAGCAAATGCAGCTGAAAAGCCAATAAATGAACCAAAAGTCATGGTATAAATGACAGTCATGACCCAGGTGTGTTTGTTACCAAAAATTTTGTATTGTCGTGAAAGGTTGCGGCCAATAGGTCCCGGTGTTAATTTTAATAAAACCACAGTCAAAACAATGACGATTAAAAGCACCAAAGCTTTGTTAAGCTCTAATCCAGAACCACTCATGTGTTCAGGTAACAACAGCCACAAACCAAACAAAGCAGTGACCATACCACCGCCTAACATGAAGATGATGTTAGCAAAAGCCATGAATGGAGAACCAATGTGTGGAGATACATGTTCGTCTTTGATGTTGTTCATGCCCAACCAGGTGGCAAATGCCAAAGGCACCAGAATCAATAACCAGACAAAGCCAGCATTTTGAATGTAAGTTTCTGTTCCAGCAGGGATTTTACCAATCAATGTACCACTGAACCCAAGTAAGGTCAGTGAATCTCCACCGAAAGAACCAAACAAGGCAAAAGTCATCACCAAAGGCACCAAAATTTGCATGGTGGTGACACCAAAATTACCCAAGCCTGCATTCATTCCCAAGGCATAACCTTGTACTTTCTTAGGGAAGAAATAACTGATATTAGACATTGATGAGGCAAAATTACCACCGCCAATACCACTGAACAGGGCCCAAAGTTGGAACTCCCAAAGTGATGTGCTGGTATCTTGGAGTGCAAACCCTGTACCTACTGCAGGTATGATGAGCAATGAAGTGGTTAAAAACAGTGTGTTTCTTCCACCTGCTATGCGGATAAAGAATGTTGACGGGATGCGCAAGGTGGCACCTGACAGTCCTGCTATGGCGGTTAAACTGAACAATTCAGCTTGTTCAAAGGGAAATCCCAGGTTCATCATTTGTACTGTGATGATACCCCAGTACAACCAAACGGCGAAACCGCACAGCAGTGCGGGTATTGAAATCCATAAATTGCGGTTGGCAATTTTTTTTCCATAGGATTCCCATTGTTGTTCGTCCTCTGGGTTCCAACCTTTTAAATCTTTAGCCATAGCTATGCTCCTTAAATGAGAAACCGAAGTGATTGGATAGTCAATCACTTCGGTGGTGTAAATTTATTTGTTATTAACGTTTCTGAGTTCAGGTAAGAATTCAGGTTTGTCCATGTTGGGATTGGCTTCTCTGTTGGCCTTGATGATGGCGAAATGCATCCAAACCAAAGCGATTCCAATGATCACAGTCAAAAGCATAAAACAGCTTGTCCAAACACCAATTAAATCATTCATGATGCCGAATGTGATGGGTAAGATGAAACCACCCAAGCCACCTATCAAACCAACGATACCGCCTACAGAGCCAACATTGTCTGGGTAGTAGTGTGGGATGTGTTTGTAAACCGCCGCTTTACCTAATGACATAAAGAAGCCCAAAATAATGGTTAAAGTCACAAACAACCACAAAGGGATGCTGATGTTGAAATGAATCGGTCCTTCGATGCCTGCCACGGTGTAGTCAGTTGAAGGGTAAGACAAAAAGAAAGTACAAATCACACAAGCAGTAAATGTCCAATACATCACGCGACGAGCACCAATTTTGTCAGAAAGCCAACCACCCAAAGCGCGGAAGACAGAACCGGGAAGGGCATAACACGCTGCCAAGAAACCAGCAGTGCCGAGTTCTAGTCCATACGCGCCAACATAATAGCGAGGCAGCCACAAAGCCAAAGCCACGTAAGCACCGAAAACAAAGAAGTAATAAAGTGAGAAGCGCCATACCTGTAAGTTTTTCAGTGGCTTCATTTGTTCCATAAATGGTCTGGCTTGTCCTTTTGCACCGGTATGTGCTGGGTCAGTTTTTGTGAAGATAAAGAACAATACACCGGTAATTGCGAGCACACCTGCATAGACCAAAACCACACTTTGCCAAACACCACCAACAGCGACCAATAAAACAGGTGCGCCAAAGTTAGTTATGGCAGCACCCACATTGCCGACACCAAAGATGCCCAATGCTGTGCCTTGTTTGTGGTCAGGATACCATGAAGAAACGTACGCCACACCAACGGCAAATGAGCCGCCAGCCAATCCCAATCCCAAAGCACCTAAGAGGTACATTTCATAGCTGTTGGCTTTGGTCAGGAAAAAAGCAGCCACGGCAGTGGTTAACATTTGTGCAGTGAAAACCAAGCGTCCACCGTATTGATCAGTCCAAATGCCTAAGAACAAGCGACTTAATGAGCCCGTTAAGATAGGTGTGGCAACCAAAATGCCGAACTGCGTGTCGTTCAAACCCAATTCGGCTTTGATTTTGATGCCGATGATGGAGAATATGGTCCATACAGCAAAACACACGGTAAATGCCAGGGTGCTTATCCCCAGGGCTCTGTTTTGGTCGCTTGATGATACGTTTTGTAAGTTCATAGCAGTTCTCTTTGAATGAAATTTCCGGTGTTGCCATTTTGGATACTTTGTTAAGAGATATAATTGACTTGAATCAATTATTCAAAAATCGTTAAGTGAAGTTGATTTTCTCTGCATTTGGGGTGGCCTTGTAATTACAAAAAATAAGGTAAACATTTGGGCTTTCTGATAAAATGCGGCGTATGAAAAATCAAACCAAAGCCCTTGAGTTTTTGCAACTAATAAGCTGCACGACTCATGCTTTTCAGGCAGAGCGAGGTGTACTTTGTATGTATTTGAGTGACCCGACAGATGACAATTTAAACCTGTTTCAATCGTGTGTGATTGAAAGTGATGGTTTAATGAATCAAATCAGTGAACTTGTGAACGAAAGTGCTCAGCTGGAAAATGTGTCTTTGGTAAAAAGCTTGGATAAAATCAACCGTTCGTTGAATCATTTTTTAAGTCAGGTGCCATATCGGGTTTCTGGTCAATCATTTACCATAAATGCCAGTGAAGCATTGATGGTATATACACACCAATTAATCAGCCATTTGGTATTTTTGCAAATAGAATTAATTTTGGCTTTGAAACCCAATAAATCGGTACAAATTTCTGCATTGAGTAACTTTATTAAATGGAAAGACCGCATTGGTAGAGAGCGTGCATTAGGTACCATGGGTATCAATATGCAGCAGTTTGATTGCGACATGTTTTTACATGGTTTTGAAATGCTGTTGAATGAACAACAGGTCAATAAACGAACTTTTCTTGCTTTGGCAGATGAAGACCAGAAAAATTTGTTTAATCACTTGTACATCGAACACATAGAAATAGAAGCGGTTCACAAACAAATCACCAGTTCTCATACGCTTAATATCAAAGCCAAATTTTGGTTTGAATTGGTAAGCCAGAAAATGGATATGATGTATGAGTTGGAGCAAAAATTCATTTCAGCTTTATTCAGTAAGCCCGTAAGGAATACTGCAAAAGGCGAAAACCGCTTATTTAATGAAGATGAAATTGGATTGATTGAAGATTATTTGTTGTTTCGTAATTTATCAACTGGAGTTAAAAAGAAATTATTCCAGTCCAGTAATGTCAGGGATTACAAAAAAGGCAGTTTGTTGTTTTTAGAAGGCGAACAGGCTTCTCGGATTTATGTTGTTATATCTGGTTGGATCAAAATTTTCAAAAACTGTGCAGAAGGTACAGAAAAAATAGAGCATATGCTTTCAAGTGGTGATGTTGTTATTGAATCATCGATTTTTGAAAGTTCAAATTACAGTAACAATGCACAAGTCAGTGTTGAAGCGAGGTTGTTGTCATTTCCTGCTGCTATCTATCGCCATTTAGTTAATCAGGATTTAACATTGGCTTTAAACTCTTTAAAGTACTTGTCACAAAGTTCGACACAATACCAACAACAGGTTGAAGCCAACCGAGTTAAATCGACCAAAGAGCGTGTAGGGCATTTTTTGTTGAAACAATTTGTGGCACAAAAAAACCCCAACACCATTATGCTTCCGTATGAAAAGACCATCATTGCTTCATTGCTGGATATGAAGCCTGAAACCTTTTCTCGTTCATTGAAATCTTTTAAACAAGAAGGTTTAACTTCTGAAAAGCAACAAATACAAGTAAAGAACATGAAAATGCTTTGTGAGTACTGTGATAAAGAAATCGCACAAAGCTGCCAATTTAAACAACAACACGATTGTCAATTCAATGAAACCCCTGATCAGTTACCAACAAACGCTAGAAATTCTTACAAAAGTCGCTCTTAATCACCCATGGGATCAACAGCAAACGGTTGACTTGCCATTGGCTTTAAACCACATGACAGCTGCACCAGTGAACTCACCCATCCAAGTGCCCTCATTTGATAATTCTGCCATGGATGGCTTTGCCGTGGTGACTTCTGAGGTGAATGAACAGCTGCAACAACAGTCAAAAGCCAGTTTAGGAATCACAGGACGAATTCAAGCGGGTGACAGTGATGATGTCAGCGTTTCAAGAGGTTTGACAGCGCCTGCGCAAGCTTGGGAAATCATGACTGGAGCGCCTGTACCCAAAGGTTTTGATGCGGTGGTGCCTGTTGAGGCTGTGCATGTTGATGGTGACCAAGTGATTTTCGAGAAAACGGTTGAATTAGGTCAGAACATCCGAAAGGCCGGTACTGATTATGATATTGGACAACCGGTGGTTGGTGTTAATCAAGTGATTCAAGCCCAACACATCATGGCCTTGGCGACTGTGGGTGTAAAAAAAATAAGCGTCAAAAAACCAGTGCCAGTGGCCTTATTCTCTACCGGCAATGAATTATCTGACGATGAAAACAGTTCAGGTTTGGCAGCCGGTAAAATTCACAATTCTAATCAACCTTTTTTACGTGCGTATTTGTCTCAAATTGATTGTGATGTGACATTTGAGGCCAATTGTCAAGATGACGAAGCCGCATTTGAGTTGTTGCTGAACCAAGCGGCAGAGAAACAAGTTAAAGTCATCATCAGTACGGGGGCGGTATCTATGGGGCGGTATGACTTCATACCCAGTATTTTGAAAAAAAGAGGTGCCACAGTACACTTTCATAAAGCCAAAGTGCGTCCGGGTAAGCCTATCTTGTTTGCTGAATTGCCAGATGGTACCTTGTACTTCGGGTTGCCAGGAAACCCAATAGCAGCTGCATCTGGTGCGAGGTTCTTTTTGACACCCTTACTGCGCATGATCAAGGGCATGCCACCTGAAGCAACTATATTAGCCAAGACCATGTGCAACATAGATAAGAAGCAAGGGTTCAGAACTTTTGCTAAAGCCCAGCTCAGCCTGAGTAAAACGGGACAGCTGCAAGCCAATATGCTGACAGGTCAAGGTTCATTTCAAACACATTCTTTCGCTGAATCAAATTGTTGGTTGGTGCTGCCTGAAGAGGCCGAACACATAGCGGCTGGAGAGTATTTGGCGGTATTACCAATGATTCCTGGATCATTGACTGTCTCATGACAGCAGGTGTGGTCTTGTGTGGAGGGCAATCGTCACGCATGGGACAAAATAAATCTGAGTTGATTTACAAAGGCAAGCCACTGAAAGCATTTATGAGGTCAGTCTTGTTGGATGCGGGTTTGGATTCAGTGTATTTCAGTGGGCCAGATGGCATTGCAGATGAACAATCAGGGCTGGGACCTTTATCAGGTATGTCTAGTAGTTTGAGGGCATTGGATGATGGCATAAATGTACTCTTTGTGCCGGTTGATATGCCTTTGTTGAATTCAAAGTTGGTTGCGGGTTTGCTTGATGTGGTTGAAGATTCAGAAGTGACTCGTTTTGAAGGTCAGCATTTTCCGTTGATATTAAAAAACACAAAAAAAGTTCGTCAAATTCTGACCAAACAACTGGAAGATAAACAGTTGGCAATACATCAGTTGTTTGAACAGTTGTCCCAAAAGTTGGTTGAGTTAGAAGGTCAGTCTGTACAATTTACCAACGTGAACACACAGAAAGAATGGCAAGCGATTAAAAACAATTGATTAGATAACAGGCACGCTAAATACCATATGGAACTGAAATGTGAAATGTGTCATGTTTTACTCCCATAACAATTAATGGCTGATTCATTTGTTGTCAGTATCATAGAAACCTAAGTAATTAACGAGGTGACTTATGATGAATGCAATATCTAAAATGTTGGCTGTTGGCTTAATGGTTGTGGCCAACCAATCAATGGCCAACCAAACTGAGGTGCACAAAGAAATTCTCCAATGTGGTGATGAAGGCTGTGAAGTGGTTTGCCACGAACCCAGTAAGCGGTGGGATAGCTACTTATTGGCCAAAGAAAAAATAGAAGTGACTTATTTCTTGAGAACAGGTGTGAAGCAATTGAAAGCTGAAGTTGAAAAAGGGCAGTTCACGATTTTAGATACACACCCACAGTGGCAATCTTGTCGCATTACCGGTGTTGTTGCATCATCTTGATGCACATTGTCAGTTAAAAAGTTAAAATGGGGTCATTATTCATGAGTAGATGTAATGACCCTTTGTCCATATGCATTGGTACTGAGTTGTGCCAAATGTCCAATCGTAAAAGTTTGCCCTTTAAAAACTGTCATAGGTGATTCTGCTAAAAAAGCAGATAAAGACACTGAACCTGATACAAATACAAATACTAAGGACTGATGATGATTGCTTATATTTACCGTTCAAAGAAAAAAGAAGGTGCTTACTTGTATTTGGCGCGAGGTAAAAAACTAGAAGATGTGCCACAAGAATTACGCACATTGATTGAGCCTTGTATTCAGGTGATGCAATTGAATTTGGCAAAACGGGACAAGCTGGCTTCTGAAGACATTGTTAAAGTAAAAGAGAACTTAGCCAATCAAGGTTATCATTTGCAAATGCCACCTAAAGTGATTAATGATTTGATCAGCTATGGTGACTGAACGGTAAAGCCAAAACATGAAAAAGCCCAACATAGATTACTGTTGGGCTTTTTTATTTTACTTGAATTTTATTGAGCGTCTAATTCGTTTTGTAATTGTTGCATGGCGTCGTTAATTGCCTCTACATCCATGTTGTCGACAAATTCAGCAAATAACATGCTGCCACTGTTGTCTTCAAAGCAACCATAGAAGTTTTTATAATACTGCATGTCTGTTAACATGGTTCCATAATAATCATAGCCTGAAGCTTTTATGGGTTCGATGATTTCAGAGCGGTCGTAGCATGTTTTAATTTGTCGTTCAGCTATTGCAATACATCCAGAAACTGGGGTACTGAGTTCATCACACATGGCCATCAAATCAAAACGCAATTCAATGGGCGATTCTAAAACTTGAGCACCGGTCTCTTCATAACGGAAGCAGGAAATGAATTTTTCTTCAACTTGAGGTTTGAGTTCATAGTATTGGTCATCAGACATGTTATCCCAGTCATATTGATCTAATTCACTGTATGACCAACAAGCATCAATTTGATCGGAAATTGCATCTTCACAATCACCATTACCCATACAGGCCTCTTCTGGGTTGTAACCAGCATAAGCCGCTGCAGCCATCAAACCGCCAATTTTTAAAAATTTTAAAAAACCAAATTTCTTCAGTAAAAACAAAATACCAACCAAGCCAGCAACAGCAACTCCGCCAAATTGTTTTATTAATCCGATAATACGAGCAGGTTCTTTTTCCTCAGTTTCTGTTGCCTTCTCTTGTTCTTGTGTTAACGCTTCATTTTTTTCTTCAGTTTTCTTTTCATAAATCATTGAAGGTTTACTCAAGTCAACGAACTCTTGTTTGGCAGTGGCTTGTTTGTTGCGTTTTTCACCTTCCTGAATCTCTTGGTCTTCTGAATCGCTGGTTTCCTCTTTTATGGGTTCAAGGTCCCAATTTGGAGAGTTGACGTCTGAACCCACTTGAAGTTTTGTGTCTTTATCACTTTCATTACGTGTGCTTTTTTCCGCAGTTTGGTTATGAGATAGGTCGTTGCTGTCTTCTGCGGAACTTTCATCTTCTGACTCTTCAGGCATGGGTTCTAAAGACATCGCTGAAGTGTCTATGGACTGTTTCGGTGCAGGAGGAGTGTTCGATTTATCTTCTTGAGGGGCTGTGCTCTTGGGTGTTTCTGTTGCCGATTCTGGTGTTTGAGGTTGAGGTGATTCAGTTTTAGACGTTTCGAGTTCAGGTGGTTTGGCGGTTTGGGTTATTTGAACCCGTTCAAGTCGCATCTGAAGACCTAAACCTTCTAATGCTGCTTTGAGTTTATAAGCTTTGACATGCTCTGCACCAGGGTGAAGCACCACCTCTTTGCCCGCTCGTAATATTTTTGTGGCTTTGGCCTCAGGCATTTTGAATTTTTCAGCAAAACGCTCGGCAATCAACCCTTCATTGGCATCATCTGATAATTTCCCTAAATAGATGACCTTAAATTTTTGTTCCATTTAACACTCCTCTCTTTTGGCAAACACTTTACAAAAGTTTACAAGAATATACAACATACCTGTAAATGACTACTTTAAATAAGACTGTGCCACATGGTAAGGCGTTTCAGTAAGGGGGTTATTCATCAGCTGATGACAAATTTCGGCAACTGTTTTTGCATCTGCCAGTTGATTGTTGGCATGTAAATCACGCCATTGATTGACCAAAGGAAAATCTGCTTCACTTTGTTGACGGATGTCAGACTGCATACCTGTGTCCATGACGCCTGGATTTATAACCATGGCATTGATAGGATGATCTTGGCGTTGCTGTTCTTGATTAAAAGTGAGTGTAAAATGCTCTAGTGCGGCTTTACTGGCACAGTACAGGGCCATGCCTTCTATGGGTCTTCTTGCTGCCCCAGAACTGATGTAACCCAAGGTTTTTTTAGCTTGGTGTGTTTGAAACGCATGGGTGAATTGGTGTACCAACATCATCGCACTGTTGATGTTAATGTTTAAATGTTTGCTGATTGCTTCAACATCAGTGTCACCGATATTGCCAAATGGAGATAAGCTGGCTGTGTTGATGATGAGTTGAATTTCAGGTCGGTTTTCAGTTTTGTAACGGTTGAACAGTTGTCTGAATGTTTCGTTGGATTGTGAAACATTCGCAAAGTCACAGTTGATGCTGTGGCTGGAAGTGCCACTGCGTGATAATTCAATCACATCCCAGTTCTCAGAAAGGTATTTTTCACACATGGCTTTACCTAAGCCTTGTGATCCCCCGGCAATAAATATTAAAGGTTTCATGCTGATTTTGTGTACGTATGGGTGGTTTGATTAAAAGGTTTTGAGCAATATAACACAAAGCCGCATCATGTGCGGCTTTGTGTTTGTCGACTTATTTAGCTTTTATTTCCAGACCCTGAACTCGGCATAACAGTTGTTTTTAACAAACAATTCGCCAAAACGATTGACGCCCCAGTTGCCTTTGCATGGGTATTTCCCTTTACTTATCTCACGTTTGAATTCGACACGCTCAAAGTTTTTGGCATTACAAATTTTGACTTGTTTGCTTCTGGATTTGCATTTGATATCAAAGTACCTACTTTGGTAATTACCATCATCATAATGATCATCGTAGTTTTCTTGTTGGTATGCTAAAAAGCCAAATTGAGCTTTGCAGCCATTTTTAACCCATATGCCTCGTGGGTCGTAACCCCAATTGCCTCTACAGGCATTTCCTCGGCGGTTTAAAACTTCAATGATTTCAACTTGTTCTAGTTCTGGTACTTCACAGTATTCCATGTAACTGCCACGTGATTCACATTGAATGGTTTGTAAATCGGGTTGGTTACCACCGTATCCATAATCATTGTCATAACGACTGATACGAAAGTCAGCTTTACAGCCACGAGCCACCCAAATTTCATTGTTGTTGTGTCCCCAGTTGCCTTGACAGCTGTAGCGACTTAGTTGGTGAATCAAAGTGATTTTTGCATTTTTTAAGTTGCCTACCTGACAACTGTTTCTTCTCATGCTATAGGATTCACATCTGATGAAATCGTCATTTCTGTAGTCATTACCCCAATGGTTCTGGTATCGGTCTGTAGTGAATTCTGCTCTACACCCATTAGTGACCCATACACCATAATAATCATATCCCCAGTTGCCACGGCAATTATTGTAGCTGATTTGGCGTTTCAGTCGTATGCCTCCTGACGTGTCTGCGTAACAGTGTTGTCTTTGTCCATTGTAGGACTCACATTTGAAAGTGTCTCCACGGCGGTATTGGGTTGATTTGGATTTGTTGCCTTTGAAACGATTGTAATCATCCTCTGAAGAATTCATTGAGGGTGACATTTTTTCTAGTTGTTTTGCTGCTTGTCTGTTGGTTGTTTGTGCACTGACTTGAAAGCACAGTGCCAATAAAATTAAAGTGATGAATTTATTCATTTGTTCCTCTCAATTGTGTTCTATTTTATTTTAAACACTTCTGAGCTGAATGGAGACTTAATTTGTAAATTTATATGCCAAATCAAAAGCGTAATTGAATACTCAATCGAAGGCTGTTTGTATAACAGCCTTGGTAGTGGTTTGGATTAATCCCAAACCTTAAATTCAGCATAGCAGTTGTTTTTTACGAACAAGTCACCTGAGCGGTCAATGCCCCAATTTCCTTTGCATGGGAACTTACCTTTGCTTATGCTGCGATTTAACTCTGCTTTTCTGATGTTGCGGGCACAGGTTTTTTTTGTGTTTGAGCGAGATTTACACTTGAGAAGGCGAGGGGTGTCTGGATGTTGACGTACGTTGTTTGTTTGTCTGTCTTGCCAGTTACCAGAGCGGTTGCCTTTCTGTGTGTAATGAAAACGGGCTTTACAATTATTATCGACCCATATGCCTTTGGCATCGAATCCCCAGTTGTTGAAACAAGTTTTTTCAGCTTTACTCATGACTTCAACCAATTTGACGTCTTTTAATCTTGGCATATCACAATAATGTCTGCGGTATTTTTTAGACAGGCAAACCAGTTCGTTTGTTACTTGTCCAGGCCTGTGGTTGGCATTTGGTTTGTTGTTTCTTTGAATTTTGAAGTCGGCTTTACAACCATTAATAACCCAAATTTCTTTGTTATTGTGTCCCCAGTTGCCGCTGCAATCTCTGGCACTTAATTGATGGATTAATTGAACTTTAACGTTTTTCAAGTTGTGACCGATGGTGCAAATTTGTTTACCTAAACGGTAAGATTCACAGCGGACTATATGGTCTTTGTTGTAATTATTTCCCCAGTGGTCTTGATACCGGTCGGTCGTGAACTTAGCTCGGCAACTGTTGGTAACCCAAACCCCATAATAGTCATAACCCCAATTGCCTCGGCATTTACCCCGACTCAACTCTTTAACTAACCTGATTCCACCTTGGGTGTTAATCTGGCAGTGTGCTCTTCTGCCATTCTTTGACTTGCAAGTGATTCTGTCATTGTTGTTGCTTTGCCGGTTTCGTTTGTTTTGTTTTTGCTGGTAATTGGCTTCGTTTGAGTTGTGTTCACTAGGCAGGCGTTTAACTTTCTGTGCGGCCGCCTTAGGTTGATAACTGACTGTCAAAAATACAGTGATAATTGTCAGTATTGCTTTGTTCATATAAGCCTCCGTTATCATTTGGTTTTACTTATCATACCTTCTTTGGATGGTTTCTGCCGTGTTGTTGTGAATCTTAAGCCAAAAAGCCACCATCTACGGGTAAGTTCACACCTGTGATGTAGCTGGCTGCAGGTGAAGCTAAAAATAGAAATGCAGGTGCGATTTCTTCTGGTTGGGCCATTCTTGCCATTGGAATTTGAGGCAATATCATTTTTAGCATGGCTGGGCTTTGGGTTAAAGCCGAAGCAAACTTGGTGTCGGTTAAGCCTGGTAATACGGCATTCACTCTGATGCCAAATTGGGCACACTCTTTGGCAAAGCTTTGGGTCATGGAAATAATGGCGGCTTTGCTGTTTGAGTAAATGGCTTGATTCCATCCAGGAACAACGCCGTTCACCGAGGCGGTATTGATGATGACGCCTGATTTCTGGTCACGCATCATTTGACCAGCCAATTGGCTCAAATGAAAATAGCCTTCTACATTCACTTCTACCGCTTTTTTCATCGCTTCATATCCCGTATCTAACACATTACCAAAATAAGGGTTGGCAGCGGCATTGTTGACCAAAATATCCAGTCGTGTGAATTGTTTTTTTATTTCTTCAATCAAGGCAATGCGGGATTCAGGGTCGCCGTTGTGGCAGGCAATGGCATGCGCTTGGCCGCCTTTTGATGTGATGGCATCGACCACATTTTGACAGCTTTCTTGAGAGCGTGAGCTGACGATTACGGTGGCACCTTGTTCAGCAAACTGTTCTGCCACAGCTTGTCCGATACCACGCGATGCACCTGTGATCAGGACTATTTTATTTTCAAATGTATTGTTCATGTTTTATTTTAATTGTTGTGTGGCTTGTTGAATCATCAGGTCGCGAATGGCGCCTAGTGTTGCAAAAGCCGGGTTGGGGTTTTGGCCATTTTCATAACGGAAGAAAATTTGTTGTGCAATCACAGCCAGTCGGAACAAGCCGTAAACATAATAAAAGCGGTAATCGTCAAGTTGAATACCTGCAAGGTCGCAATAATAATGCACCAATTCATCACGGCTCATCATTTCAGGTAAATGTGTTGGCATCATGGCGCATTGCTTGAGCATGTCATTGTCATCAGATTGTATCCAGTATGCCAATGAGCAACCCAGATCCATCAAAGGATCTCCAACGGTTGCTAATTCCCAGTCAAGAACACCAATGATTTGAGGTTTTTCTGTCTTGCTGCTGTCAAACACCACATTATCAAATTTAAAGTCATTGTGAATTGGGCAATAGTCACGGTTGTCTTCTGGCATGTTTTTTTCTAACCAATCCATCACTTTTTGGGCCTTGTCATGTGCTGGCCTGACTTTCAAATACCTGGTGATCCAACCGTCAATTTGTCGCTTGATGTAGCCACGGCCTTTATCAAAATGATGCAAACCTTGACCATCACATTGATGTAATTGAAAATGATTAGTTATTAATGAACGGCATAAGTCTGGGGCTTGCGTTGGATTGAATGCTTCGGGTAAATTTTGCCTGATGATCAGGCCTTCAATCGGCTGCATGGCATAAAAATCTCGTTCAAAAACAGACGAGTCTTGGCACAGAAATAAGGGCTCTGGGCACAAATCATAGCTGGGTTTTAATGCTTTTAACCATTGAAACTCTCGTTCCATGTTGTGTGCACCTTTGGCTTTGGTGCCCGGTGGAGAAGTTCTTAATATGAGGTGTTGTTCACCGGCAGTTACCCTGAACGTCAGGTTGCTGGCACCTCCTTTTAATGGCGTTATGGTAATCGGTGCTTCAGTGCCGAGTTGCGTACTGATATAGTTTTTTACTGTCGCTTTGTTCATTGTTTATTTTGATCATGGCACAGATGTCTTGCCACATGTTTTCGGCGTAATCATCTATGGTGATGTTTCTTTTTTGGTATTTCCAAGTTTTGGTATACCAATCTTGGAGCATGGCTTTGATCATAGATGCGGTGAATTCTGGGTTTTTACATTCACAATGCCCCAGTTTCTGTGCTGCAATGATTTTCTTTTCGATGGCTTGTTCCATCTGAATTTCTGAACGGATAAAAAGTTTCATCAAAGCCCGGTCTAAGTGCTTTCCTTCCATGAACACAAAATGAAACCAAGTTTTTAGCCTTTCACTGAGGTACAAATGACGCGTCAACATGGCATACAGTTCCGGTATGGGGTCCTTGTCATGGTCTGCAAACTGTTTTAAGCAAACTGAGCCCATCTCAATCAAGCCGGTATGCACCATGGCAGCCAATTGATTTTTATTTTGAAAATATTTATACAAACCACCGATGCTCATTTGACAATGTTCACTCAGGTCTCGCATCGACATCGATTGAAAGCCTTGTTTGTGTGCCAGATAGGTGGTGGCTTCAATGATGGTTTGAATTTTTTTAGTCGCGATGTTTTGGTTTTTTAGGTTTAATTTATGGTGATGTTTTTTATATAGAAACATCCACTCATCACCAATTAATTGTTCAAATAAAATTAAAAATTGTTGGTAACTGGTTCGCATCAATAGGTTTTCAAAATTTGTTTACCTAATGATAGCATGTGAACCTCATCTGGACCGTCATAAATTCTCGCGGCACGCTCTTCACGAAAGAAAAAAGCGACGATGCTGTCATCAGTCATGCCCAAAGCACCTAAGGACTGAAGGCAATTATCCATCACGGTTTGTAACATCTGCGCACAATGGAATTTAATCATTGAAATTTCAAATCGGGCGGCATCAAAGCCAGCAGCATCAACTGTTTGGGCTGTATTCAAAACCATGGTTCTGGCGGCCTGAATCGCAGCAAAACTGGTGGCTACTTTGCTCTGTATCATGGCTTGGTCGGCCAATGTTTGTGTGGCTGTGATTTGTCTGTTTTTGACATGTTTACACATGATGTCAAAACAGCGTTGTGCTATGCCAATCCAGCGCATGCAATGGTGAATCCGACCAGGTCCTAAACGCTGTTGGGCTAATTTGAAACCGTGACCGGCTTGTCCAATGGTGTTTGATTTAGGCACACGACAAGACTTAAAACAGAGCTCTGCATGTGAAAAATAGCCAGATCCTGCGTGTCCCATTACTGGAATATTGCGTTTAAAAATGAGTCCGTCTGTATCCATGGGAACCAGTATCATGCTGGCCCTTTGATGCTTGGGTGCATCGGGTTCGGTTACAGCCATGACAATGGTGAAAGCCGCCCCATCTGCTGAAGTGGTGAACCATTTGTCACCGTCAATGACCCAGTCATCTCCTTCGCTTTTAGCACTTGTGCTTAATAGGGTTGGATTTGAGCCTGCATTGTTAGGCTCGGTCATGGCAAAACAGCTGCGAATATCACCTGACTTTAAAGGATCAAGCCATTGTTTTTTAATGTGTTCTGGTGCGTGGTCGTGTAACAGTTCTATGTTGCCGATATCTGGAGCCTGCCAGCCGAAGACATAATGGCCGAGGGGGGATTGACCAATGACTTCAGCCAGCAAACCTGTCAAATGCACAGAATATGAATCCATGCTTGTGGGAAAGTGGGTTGACCACCAGTTATGATGTTTGACCTTTTTACGCAATTCATTCAAAGCCAGATTTAACTTTTCCCACTGTTGGGTTAAAAGCAGTGGTTCCAATGGCAACACTTCAGTGGCCATGAATGTTTTAATCTTTTCGAATTCAGCTGCTAAAGCTGGGCTGATTGCTGTCATATTTTGACCGGTCTTGGCATCATGGGTGGCATTATACATAATTATTCGAATGAATGTTCGTTTTGTTTGTTAGAATAGCAAAACCAAAAATTTTACCATAAACATATGACTCAAAAAAATAGGCCAGTGATGTTAATTACAGGTGCCGCCAGTGGTTTGGGCTTGGCATTGGCTAAG
The DNA here is from genome assembly GCF_009671245.1 of Marinicella rhabdoformis. Taxonomy (NCBI): domain Bacteria; kingdom Pseudomonadati; phylum Pseudomonadota; class Gammaproteobacteria; order Lysobacterales; family Marinicellaceae; genus Marinicella; species Marinicella rhabdoformis. The sequence continues at coordinate 45,899 of NZ_VTFS01000003.1, read as the reverse complement.
CAAGCGATAAAAACCCATAATGTGGTGGTGGTTGACCTGCAAAAAGAACAAGGACAACAAGTTGTTGATGATTTGAAGGCATCAGGTGGTGAAGCCATTTTTATACCTTGTGATGTCACAAACTTGACACAAATTGAAGCAATGAAAAAGCATTTGATGGATGCCTATGGTCGACTTGATGTGTTGATTAACAATGCTGGTGTTGCCAGCCAAGGAGATCTGATTGGTTCCACAGAGCATGAGTGGGAGCGGCTGATTGATACCAATTTGCTCAGTGTGGTGCGCATCAGTCGAACCCTGATTCCTTTGTTGTCTGAAAGCAGTCAAGCCAGTATAGTGAATGTGGCTTCGTTTGCTGCATTGGCTTTGATGCCAGGAATGTCTTCATACAATGTCGTTAAAGCGGCCGTGCTGGCATTGAGTGAAACCTTGCGGTGCGAGCTGTTAGCTAAAAATATTCATGTCAGTTGCGCTTGTCCTGCTTTTTTTCAAACCAATTTGGTATCATCTATGGAAGGCGTTGATGAAGCAGTTAAATCAAAAATTGGTTCTTGGATGAAAGCATCAAAATACACCGCAGATGATGTGGCTAAAATGATATTGAATGCTGTTGATAAAAAAGAATTTTTGATTTTGGCAGATAAGCAAAGTCGTTGGCAACACCGAATTGCTAGATGGTTTCCAAACTATTTTTACAGACAAAAAATGTCTTTTTATGGGAAGTTGAAATAATGAATAAGTGGATGATTTATGGTGCAACAGGCTATTCTGGTCAATTAATTGTTGAGCAAGCGGTTGCTCAAGGCTTGAACCCCGTATTGGCAGGGCGCAGTGAAGAAAAGGTCAAAACACTGGCAGCACAATACAATTTGCCCTTTCAAGTTTTTTCTATAGATGAATTGGCAAAAGACCATGGTTTATTGGCAGACATGTTCTTGGTGCTTAATTGTGCGGGACCATTTTCTCAAACGGCTGCCATAATGATGGAAGCTTGCTTGTACCAGAAAAGCCACTATTTAGACATTACAGGTGAAATTGATGTGTTTGAACTGGCGGCTTCTTTAGATAAGACGGCCCAAAATGCAGGTGTGGTATTGTGCCCTGGTGTGGGTTTTGATGTGATTCCTACTGATTGTGTGGCCTCTCAATTAAAACAAATGATGCCAGATGCCACGCAATTGACTTTAGGTTTTGATTCTCGCTCTGGATTCAGTCCGGGCACGGCCAAAACATCAGTAGAAGCGCTCCCTTACGGCGGAAAAGTGAGAGAAAATGGTGTGATTAAGCATGTGCCACTGGCATTTAAAACCAGAAAAATAGACTTCGGAGGCGGAGAGAAACTGGCCATGACCATTCCATGGGGTGATGTGTCAACGGCCTATCACAACACCAAAATTCCAAACATCGAAGTGTATATTCCTGCATCTCTTGGTTTGGTCAAAAAAATGAAGCGCATGAACTTTTTAAGGCCCATCTTAGGGTGGCGTTGGATTCAAAACATCATCAAAAACAAGATTGAGAAAAAAGTCAAAGGGCCATCGGAATCAACCAGACAAGCTTTGACAACGCATGTTTGGGGTGAGGTTAAAAATGAAGCCGGTGATGTCAAAACACTGCGGATTTTGACCAGTAATGGCTACGAGTTGACTGCTCAAGGTTCAGTCCATATTGCTGCTGCGATGTTAACTGGCGTCAATCGCTCAGGTTACCAGACACCTGCGATGTTGATGGGGGCTGATTTGGTCAATAAATTACCAGGCACCAGCAAGTTAGATTAATCTTTCAGTAAAATCCTGATCGATCAGGGTGACTTGTCATATAATGGACGGTTTGAAAATTTAAACAGACCAGTGATTAAGTACCCAATCAGCTTCAAAGGCCCTAAAGGCCAGCTTCAAACGCATTTATCAGAAGCTCTGGTTTACCAAGCATTGACACTGATGATGCGTGAGGAGTGGATTCAATGGCGACATGATGAAGTGTCTCAACTGGTCAGGGCAAAACTGAATGACGGTACTGAAGAAGTGCATTGTCAGTTGCACTGGCCACTGGAATCACAATTGGTCGCAAAATGTAGTTGTGCAATACCCAAGCCTTGTGTCCATATTTGTGCCTTGGTGATAGAGAGTAAGTCACGATTAGATCAGTTGCCACCATTCACTCAGCAATTAAAGAAAAGCAGCGATGTCCGTATGGCCTTTTTTCATTGGTTGCAACGACAAAGCCACGATCCTTTCCCGCCCATGGCACGTCACAGGGTCGCTTACCTGTTGAATTATGACGAAAGTGTGGGGCAGTATGTGGTCAGCTTACACAAGGCCTATCTGAATCAAGATGACAGTTACCAAATAAAAGCCGAGATTGACAGTGGCTTACTATTAAAGAAGGTCAGGCCAAAATTCCTCAGTCTGGCAGATCAACAAATCATGCATATGATGCACAAGGCAGGTGCAACTGGTGCTCATGAGTACCTGCTTTCAAGTGCCAAAGACAAACCCCTTTTCAAAGCCATGGTTGGCACAGGTCGCTGCTTTTGGCGTGCATGCTATCGACCGCCATTAACGTGGCAAGACAATCATCCTGCAGCACACATCCAAGCCAGTCAGTCGGCTTTAGATGCCATGCTTCAAGGGGTATGGTTTCACAAGGGCAACAATGCCATTGTAGAAAAAGTAGCCGCCCAAACCAAGCGATTCATTGCCATAGATGTTAAGCGTGCTACCACTATGCAGGCGCATTTGGCTGTAATAAGTCACAGCATGACGCTGGAATGGGCGCCACAAACAGCGATGACTTTAGATGTGGCACAAATATCATTTTCTGTCGGCGAGGTGTCATTCAATTTAGAAGATTTGCGTCAAGGTCTGGTGCCAGCAGATGAGCAATTATTAGATGCGGTGGCAGGCTATTGTATTCAGTTGGAAAAGCTGCCTTCTGTGCATGCCGCCTATGAAGCACCTGTGGCAGAACGATTTTCCGTAAATGACCGCTGTTTGCAGCCTGATTTGACCAGTCATGCACCGTTGTTACTGGCTTTAAAAAGGGCCGGATGGCATGTGGACTTTGATGCCACGTTCCGCAATAATCAGGTTACCAGTGATAAATGGTTTGCCAATATACAATCAGATGCCGACACACCTTGGTTTGATTTGGCTTTGGGCGTGGAGATTGATGGTAAACCGGTTAATTTATTGCCGCATTTGGTCAAGGCCATAAAAACAGGTGCTTTAGAAACGGCCGCAGAGCAGTTGAGCATACAGTTAGACGATGGACAATGGATTGGTGTGGAACATAAAAAGGTCAAGCACATCGCTGCCACATTGAGCGAACTGTATGATTTGTCAACGAAAGCACCGTCTGATTCCTTAAAGTTACAAGACAGTCAGTTATTGCGCTTGAATCAATTAGAACAAGTGTGGCAGGACAGTCCTGAAAACCTACAATGGCAAGGTGACTTGTGGTTGAAGGACAAGGCAGATGCCTTGAAGTCGGTCAATGAATTACCAGAAGTGGCCGTTCCAGGTGGCTTAAATGCAACTTTGCGTGCATATCAAGTATCAGGCTTGTCTTGGCTTCAGTTTTTGGTTCAACATGACCTGGGGGGCATCTTGGCAGATGACATGGGTTTGGGTAAAACACTACAAACATTGGCCCATATTTTGACAGAAAAGCAATCGGGCAGAATGACCACGCCATGTTTGGTGGTGACGCCAACCAGCTTGGTTGGTAATTGGCAAAGTGAATGTGCGAAATTCACGCCGCAGTTGTCCGTGTTGGCATTAATGGGTCAGAACAGAGCACCTTTACACAAAAAAATAAAACAAGCAGATGTGGTGCTGACTTCTTATGGGACCTTATCGAGGGATGTTGAAAAGTTGCGCCAACATGACTTTCATTTGCTGGTTCTCGATGAAGCTCAAGCCATCAAAAACAGCAAAACAAGAATCAGCAGAACAGTGAAGCAAGTGCCCTCAAAACACAGGTTGTGTTTGACGGGTACGCCGATTGAAAATCATTTGGGTGAGTTGTGGTCGATGTTTGAATTTTTGATGCCCGGTTTTCTTGGTTCACAAAAGCAGTTTCAAAATGTTTACCAATGGCCGATAGAAAAAGCCGGTGACGAAATGAAACAAAAAGCATTGCAAGCGCGTGTCGCACCTTTGATGATGCGCCGCAAGAAAGAGCAGGTTGCCACAGAATTGCCTGACAAGACCGAAGTGGTTGAATTGATTGAACTGGAAGAAATGCAAGCCGCTGTTTATGAGTCGGTACGATTGAGTATGGCCGATGAGATACGTCAAGCGGTGCATAACAAGTCAGGTCATTCATTGCTGATTGGCAATGCCTTGCTGCGTTTGAGGCAGGTATGCTGTCACCCGGCATTGTTGGGCCTAAGTAATGACCAAAATAGCAGTCAAGATCAAACTGAATCCAAAGAAACTCAAGCAGGCTCGGGCAAACTGGCTTGGTTGAGAACGGTTTTACCAACCTTAATAGAAGACGGCCGCCGTATTTTAATATTCTCGTCATTTACCAGTATGTTGAAAATCATTGCTGATGAGCTTTCAGCACTTGAAGTGGATTATTTGAAACTGACCGGAAAAACACCCGCTGCAAAGCGCAGCGGCTTGGTGGATGAATTTCAACAGGGTAATGTGCCAGTCTTTCTTATCAGCTTAAAAGCCGGTGGTGCGGGCTTGAATCTGACGGCAGCCGATACGGTGATACACTTCGATCCTTGGTGGAACCCTGCCGCTGAGAAACAAGCCAGTGACCGCGCCCACAGGATTGGACAAGACAAGCAAGTCTTTGTTTATAAGTTGATAGCCCGCGGTACCGTTGAACAAAAAATCAACGACATGCAAAACAACAAGAAACTGCTCGCTGACAGTGTATTGAACCACAACAAAACCATGACTGATATTCTGGGTGAACAACAATGGGAAAGTGTCTTTGAGCCATTGGGTGGGTGAATAAGTTGCAGGTGATTACCTTTTAAATTCAATTTCGAAGTCGATTATATCGGCAACATTCTGGTGGTTTTTGTAAGCTGGAATCATATAAAGGTGCTTTAACACTTTTAATGTGATTTCATCCAGTCTCTTTAGTCCACTGCTTTCTGTGATGATTGTATCACTGAGTAAGCCTGTGGCTTCAACAGTAGATTTAAGTTTTATAGTTCCTTCATAGTTGATGGAATCAAGTTCTGCGTAATAATTGCTGAATAAATGAAGGTTTTCTTTGAATCGTGGTTTGGCGGTATGTGGTCTTTTGGTCCAGTATTCAGTTTTATCGGCCAGTGGTTTGTGTTCATTGACTGTTGCTGGTAGATATTGTGTACCATTTTTATCTCTGAAGATTTCGTTTGGGTAATTGATGTACTTTCCATAAGCAGAATAAAACTCAAAATATGAAATCAAGTTTTTGTTTTGCAGGGTATTAAAGCCGATGTGTTTGAGGTAGGGGGTTTGGTTGCTTCCAGGAATACCAATGCTTTTTTTGATTTGTATGGCTAAGAAATCACCTGAGTTGTGGGAAGTTACCTCGGCAATAAAGGTTTGTTCTGGTACTTCATGCGTGAAATAGATCAACAGGTTTTTCGTTTGATTAATTTCTTTTAAAACTGATTGGCTTTCAATGTTCTGGGGCTTACCTCTTATGACTTTTCCATCATAATTATCAGAGAAATCAAAAAATATGTCATATCTATAGATATAAGAAGAATAGACATACATGCCGTTTTCTTTTTTTGGAATGAAGCTTCGTGATAACTTATTTATGTTTTTTAAACTGTCGCGCTCAAAGGTCACATTTTCTGAACTATGTAATATTTTTAATTCACTTATAGTTCTGAAAGGTGAAATAAGCATTTCAATCTCAACCCACTCTTTAATTGAGGTTTTGTTCTGATTGCTTAGTGTGTTTTTTAAAGGTGTAGGAATTTGTAAAGGCAAATGAGAGTCATGGTCGTCCAATGTGTGTTCAGTTTGGCTTAAAATCGAGGTACAGTAGAATAAAAAGCATGTCAGAATGATGTTTTTTGTAGTCTGGTGTTTTGACATGTTGTGGTTTATTGGGCCGCTCAGAAAGTGATGTATTTTAGAGGTGTGTCATTGATAAAGGTTTATTTTTTGTCGAATGAAAGAATGATGCTGATGCAGTTAGTATGTTTGTTTAGTTGGGGAGGGGTTCTGTTTTTGGGGATTGGATGGGCTTAGTTGTTTTTTGGGTCCTGTTTTTTACACTGCTTTAATGTATGGCTTGGGTGCCTTTGGCATCCAAATTTGATCCATTCAAATTTGTGAACCGTGGAGTTCAAGCTAACTTATGCTTCCGCCATTTTATTATTAGGAAAAGATTTAATGATTGAAGTAAGGGAAATAGTTTAGTTGGAGAGGGTGTTTCTGTTTTTGGGGATTGGATGAAAAACGTCCTGTTTTTCACACTCCGTGTGCTTTCAGCATCCAAAATCATTCCAGATGATTTTGTGAACCCTAGATACGCTATTAACGTATGCCGGTTTTAATGAATGGCGTCCTGCCATTCACTCTTCGAGCGCCTTCGGCGTTAAAATTTGTTCCAGACAATTTTTTCAAGACCAGCCCCGTAATCGTTTCATGGCGGTTTTGGCAGCCTTAAAGATGAGTTAGTGTCAGTAACAGGAAATCTTTCGGTAAATAAATGAGCTTTTAAATACTGTAAGCCAAAGAAGCCTTGAAAAAGATTGCGAAAAGGGCGTGCATTCAGCTGTCTTTTATGAAATTAATTGGGTGTTCAGATAAATGAGGTAATGAAGAAGGTTGATGTGGCGGAGAGATAGGGATTTGAACCCTAGATACGCTATTAACGTATGCCGGTTTTCAAGACCGGTGCATTCAGCCGCTCTGCCATCTCTCCGCATCAAGCTGCTCGTAACTAAACGAGGATGCGAATTATAGCCTAAAATTTGTTTTTGGCTACCTATTTTTAAAAAAAAACTTCATTTTTTTTACTCAAGTGCTGGTGGGCTTTTTATTTTGTTCAAAAACAGCTAAAATACGCGGTTTACTTTTTCAAGTGAGTTTTGAATATGGCTTTAGCAACAGGTGATAAAGCGCCAGATTTTTCTTTGGTGGCAGACAATGGGAAACCATTCAAATTATCTAGCAAGATAAAAAACAAAGTGTTATTGGTGTTCTACCCAGGTGACGGTATGCCAGTTTGTAATAAACAAATGTCTGATTACCGTGACAGCCAGGATGTGTTTTCTGAGTTGGACGTAGATGTGATTGCCATCAGTGGAAATCAGCCAAAGGATCTGGCGGCATTTAAAAAAGATTTAGATTTACCGTTTACTATATTGAGTGACTCTGACGGCGCGGTAGCAAAGCAATATGATTCGTTTGGTTGGTTTGGAATCCAGCGTGCGATTTATTTATTGGACAAAGACATGGAAGTTCAATATAAGCACGTAGAGCCAGTTTCAATCTACAGCCGTTCTGTCGAAGAATTAAGCGAAATGATTAAACGTAAATCATAATTATTTTGTGGCATCAAGAAAAAACCGGCCTATGAGCCGGTTTTTTTTATTCTGAAAATGTTTCTTCTAATTTGGTTTGGATTTCATTTTCAATCATGCCTTTGAAGGCCATCATCATAAAGCCCAGTTTGGCTTCAATTTCTATGCCGTCGTCATGAATTTTCACTTGCCCGTCTATTCCAGAGCCTGACAAATCACAATGGTCGTCACAAGTAAATTCATGAGATATGCCATATTTACTTTCTAATTTGTGTAACATTTCAGTTACGCGTTCGGCAATGATTTCTTTGGGGTGTTCAGAACAGGGGTATTTAATGTAAATTTTTGACATGTCTAAGCATTTTAAAAAAAGAATATTTTAACATGCCGAAACCAAAACAGGCGAACCAGTTTGGTTCGCCTGATTTGACTTGAAATAAATAAATGCTTTACTGATTACATGCGATCGCTTTTTTCATGCGCGAACCAGTTGTTGCTCTTTGACAGTTTTTCTCTAACACCGAACTGAGTTTGAACTCAAATATTTGTTGGTATGTTTTCTGCATATTGGTTCTGTTCAAAGAGTCTTTTTCAAATCGCCATTTTCTCAATATGGTTTTAACGTTTTGTTCAAAAGCCACATAATTATTGCCTTGAGAATTCATTTCAATGTCATAAAGTTTACCGTTGGGTTTTATTTTAAAGCTGGCAATAACGGTTTGCTCTACTTGTTTCTTCCAAAACTCATTTGGATACTCAGGTGCCAAATATGATTTTAATTTTGGTTTAATCAATGCTGATGTGGCTTTTAAGTTGTGATTTGACTTGTGCGTATTGCTATCAACTGGGTTCATGATTTCTAAATCATTAATTGTTGTTAACTCGACCGCAGGGTAGCGAACGGCAGGCTGTGTCGATTCAAATGCATCAAGTAAATCATTTCTGAGGTCTGAGGTTGGCAATGCGTTTTCAATCTCAACATCAACAATCTGCAATTGAAAATCTTCAGTAATGGCAGCGTTTTTTGGACTTTCAGCTGTGAACGTTTCTGCAACGGATGTGTTGTTTAAACGCCAAGATTCAGCTGGTTTGACTGTTTCTGCTGCAAGCGTAAAATCACTTTGCTGTCTTTGTTTTGGGTAAAATAAGTTGCTGACCAATCTTTTGTTTATTTTGGGTTCCTTTTGACTGGACTTTGTTGTGGATGTGTCTGAGAACCCAATTGGGGCTTGGTTTGACTGAAATAAGTAAAAACAAGCCAGTAACAAAATGCCAAGGGGTAAAAACATCATGATAGATGATTGGCTTGATTTGTTTTGTAGTAGAAATTTGACGCGTTTTAACAACAAGCCATCATTGATACCAATTTGTAATCGAGGCCCAAAGGAATGGCCATTGCTTAAACTGGCAATGTTGGTGAGTGCTTTCGCGTAGGTGATTGCATGGGTGTCCTGAGATAGAACTAATTGGTCACAGCATTGTTCTCTGACTTGCCTGATGTCATTATTCATCCAACGTATTGCAGGGTGAAAAAACAACAAAATGTCAGCAGTTAATTGTAAAATATTATGCAAGTAGTCATTGCGTTTAAGGTGACACAGCTCATGAGTAATAATCGCATGAATCTGTTCCTTTGGAATTTGACTCATCAAACTCAATGGTAATAAAACCGTTGGCTTATAAATGCCGTATGCTGCAGGTACAAAGATTTTTTTAGAAACTTTGAGGATTGGAATGGCTGCCAGGTCGAGTTTAATTGCTGTGTTTTTAATGAACTGTTTGAGTTCGGCAGATAAAGTGGCATCACAGTCATGTTCGATGGCATTGAGCCTGAACCATGAGCGAATCAGCCCGGTGGTTAATAAAGTCACTATAAGTGCCCAAGAAAATACCAGGATGGGTAGTGTTTGGTTTACCAGCATCAAGACAGTATCTATTGCTGACATGGGTTTTAGGGCCATGCTTTGGTAACTGCTGCTGATGACAAAAAAGCTTTCTGTGACTTCAGATTGTTGAATTAAACTGATGAATTGACTGGTTGGAATTAATATACACAACATCACTGCAGACATGCCGGTCCAGTATTTGGCATGTAGAGACTCTGAACTTCGGGAAATTAACCAATAAATCAGAACTATGGCACTTCCTTGCCATAAAAAATGTATCAGGGTCCATCCCAGTGCATTGATGATGTGTGAGTCAAACAAGGTATTCTCCAGATCAGATGTTTTTGTTTTCTACATTTTCCAACAGTGCTTTGATTTCTTCAATTTCTTTTGCGCTGGTTTCTGAGTTGTTGCCCAGTGCTTGTAAAACCAAAGAGCTGATGGAACCCCCAAACAAGCGGTGTTTCAAGTCATCTAGCATTTGTGCCTGTGTTTCTTTTTTAGTCAGAATGGGCTCGTATATGTGTGCTTTTTGTTCACTGTTTCTGCTGACCAAGCCTTTTTGATACATGACTTGTAGCATTTTCAAGGTGGTTGTGTAACTGGTTTTGGCTTTTTTGATTAACTCTTCATGTATCTGCCGCACAGTGGCTGGAGAAATTTGCCACATGACATTAAGAATCGCCAATTCGGTTTTGGTTGGTTTTGGTGTGTTCATATTGTTTAAGCTTATTAACGAATATTGTCGTATATCTTAAACAAGTCGTAGTTAGTGTGCAACTGGTTTGCTATTGAATGTGTGTATTTTGGTTTCAATCAAGCTGTCATCATCTGTGTATGATGTTTTGATTGCCAGACAGTTTTGCTCAGGATCAAACCAGATGTGGCTTTGTCTGGTACTTTGTTTCGGGTACTCGCGGCTGACTTTGATTAATTTATTGTCGAGGGTTTCAGCTGTAAAGTGATAGCGAGATATTTTTTTTGACTTTAATACTGGGACAGTAAAAGCAGTTTGGTCGTCTAAGCAAGCCAGTGCAGAGAGCCTAACGGCAAGCATATGAGAAGAGACTGGGTGTTCTTTGTTGCTGGCAGTGAATGGTTTTTTCTTGTGGGTTCCTTGTATTTGGGTTTGTTGTTGATTGTTACTGAAGTTGAATTGTCGTTTACTGAAAGCCACTTTTTGTATCATATTATGTTGGTACACAGACCAATGGCTGTTGTTGGTACTGAAGCGGGAAGTTTCGCTGCGTTCAAAGCCGGTAAAAGAAGCGAGTCCGTGGGTGCCAGTGGTTTCATCTGAAAGAATGTAAAGGCCTTCAGGTGATTTTTTCAGTGTGGTTTTTTGTTCGGCCATTATTTTGCCGTCTTTATAAATGTGATAAGTTGCTTGGAATGGTTTTAAACTTGAATTGGCACCGGCAGTGTGACTCAGTGAAAGGCCTAGAAAGCAGGTCAGTAAAACGGGTAGCACCCTCAAATTGATTTTTATGGAGTTAAACGGCATCACTCTATGACAAGTGCTGACGCCAATGGTTCACCATTTAATGCCAAGCTGTCAATCCATGTGAGTTTGTTGGCAGCAATCAGAGCGACAGTTTCGGTCAATAAGCGATGCTCTTTTGTGATGAGTTTTACAGCCAGAGAGTCAGCTGTATCCTGTTGTGTGATTTCAACATGACATTGACTCAGTACCAAACCATGGTCAAGTTGGTCATCGACCAAGTGCACACTGGCCCCATGTATGGTTTGTCCATCATCAATCGCTCTTTGGTGTGTGTTTAAGCCTGGATAAAGTGGTAAAAGAGACGGGTGGATGTTGATGATTTTATTCTCGAATTGAGCAACAAATTGGGCGGATAACACCTTCATGAAACCAGCCAATACAATCAAGTCGGGTTTAACCTGATTCAAAACCTCGATGGCATATTGCTCACCTTGTTGTTTATCAGTCCATACGATGTGGCTGTTGTTGACGCCGTTTTCTTGGGCGATTTCCAAGCCATAAGCAGATGCTTTGTTGCTTATGACATGAACGACTTCGAAACCACCGCTTTGTTGGGCATTCAAAAGCGCGGCCAAATTACTGCCGCGCCCAGAAATAAAGACAACCACTTTCATGGTTTTATTTAAGCACCACGTCTTGGTGGGTTTTTTCGATCACTTGACCTATGTTCCAAGCATTTAAACCCTGGTCGGCAAAATGTGATGTAACTGTGTCAACATCAGTTTGATCAACAACCATCACCATGCCAATGCCACAATTGAATGTGCGAAGCATTTCTACATCATCGATGTTACCTTGTTCTTGCAGCCAATCAAATACAGGCAGACGTTCCCAGCTGTTTTGAACCACTTCAATGGCCAAGCCTTCAGGCATAACGCGGGTGATGTTTTCCATGATACCACCACCAGTGATGTGTGCCATACCATGAACTGTAGTGTTTTCTAGCAAGGAAAGAATCGGCTTGATGTACAGTTGCGTTGGCGCCAATAATTTTTTACCCAAAGTGCTGCCGTCAAAATCTTGATTGATGTCCACATTTTTGGCTTCAATGATTTTACGAATCAATGAGTAGCCGTTAGAGTGCGGACCTGAAGAAGTGATACCGACCAAAGCTTGACCTGCTTTAACACCCGAGCCATCAATCACTTTTTTCTTATCAACCACGCCGACAACAAAACCAGCCAAATCATAATCGTCGCCTTCGTACATGCCGGGCATTTCAGCGGTTTCACCACCGATTAAAGCACAGCCAGAAATGTTACAGCCGTTGGCAATACCACCAATAACAGCACTGGCTTGGTCGGTGCTTAACTGGCCACAAGCGTAATAATCTAGGAAGAATAAGGGCTCAGCGCCCAACACAATGATGTCATTGGCACACATGGCCACCAAGTCGATACCAATGGTGCTGTGGTCATTCAGCATATGAGCCAGTTTAAGTTTAGTTCCCACACCGTCGGTGCCAGAAACCAAAACCGGGTTGTCGCAGTTGACTTCTGATAAATCAAAAAGACCACCGAAACCGCCTAAAGAGCCCATGACACCGGGGCGGTGTGTGGCTTTAACCAAAGGTTTGATGTTTTCTACCAGTTGATTGCCCGCATCAATATCGACGCCGGCATCTTTGTATGTGAAAGACTTGTTATTGCTCATGTTGACCCATGCTTGATAAAACGCGCTGATTTTATGCCAAGTAACGTCATGTTTGGAGAAAAATCGTTATTTATTAATGTCAGGCGACGTCTATAACGGATTAGGGTTACTTGAATTCATTGTTGAATCATCCATTCGTGATATCAGGATAATTCGGTATTTGACAATCTTATACCAAGCAAACCATAATGTTTGCTGCTTTAGAGGGGCCCTTATGACACAAGTCACCAACCACTATCTGTCTTGGATAGATGTTGACAATGAAATGCACAGTGAAATGTTGCAACCAGATCAGTCACCTATCACCTTGGGTCGATCAGACGTGGCTGAAGTAGAAGTGTTTAATACCAGTGTGTCTCGCTTGCATTTAGAATTTGTTTGGTTGGCAGGTGCTTGGCATGTAAAAGATTTAAATTCAAGTTTTGGTACATGGATTGGCAATGCAAAACTACAACCTGATGAAGTTGTAGCATTAAAGCAAGACACAGAAATTAAACTGGGAAACTTAAGCCTTTGGTATGAAATGAGGGGAGAGCATGAAACCCAAGAAATGTTTCAAACTTGTTTCAGGCCAACCACACAAAATGAGGAAATGGAATTTTCCAGTGAATTCAATGACTTTAGGGTTAAGTTGTTGTTTTTGCTCCAAGAAAATTTTGGTGACAACACCCTCAATGTCAACCTCATTAAAAACATTGACAGTGAATTACATCAATTAATCACGGCACAGGAAGCCAGGTTGAAAGAACAACGAATCCTCAATTCAATCAGTCACATCTTGAACCGCAGTTTGACCTTGTCTGAGTTGCTCAAAACGTCTTTGAATTTGGTCAGTAAAGTGTTGAATGCCGAGCGCGGTTTTGTTGTTTTGAACCACCTCAACGGTAAAGACCATCAATTTTTTGCACTGAGGCATTTTGATGAACTGGTTTGGTCTGATGACTCAGGTGTTGAACAAGATTACAGTCAAGCCCTGGTGAAACGCTGTTTTGAACAAAATAAAATTCTGATCATTGGAGACACAGAGGTCAATGCGGCCTTAGCGGATGTGAACAGTGTGAAAAATGGAGGTGGTCGCAGCATTGTGGTGATCCCATTGGTTCAAGAGGATGACGTGATTGGTGTGATTTACTTAGATAACCAGCAGTTGCCGCATAATTTCACGCCGGAACAAATTCCGTTTTTGACCACATTTGCTGCACACACCAGTATTGCACTGCATAACAGCATGCTTTATCGTCGTGCCATCACTGATGATTTAACGCAGCTGTATACGCGTCAGCATGTGGATGAAGCTTTGGCAGAACAAATTTGGCAATCACAAATTAACAAAAAACCGCTTTCCTTGTTAATCTTAGATTTAGACCATTTCAAAAGAGTCAATGACAATTTTGGTCACACCATGGGTGATCAAGTGTTACAAGGGTTTTCAGAAATCATCAAGTCTCAAACGCGTCAGCATGACGTGGTTGGGCGTTTTGGTGGTGAAGAGTTTGTCGTTATCTTGCCCAATACAGATATTTTCGCAGCACATGAGTTGGCCGAACGCATACGGCTGGCGACAGAAAAACACCCGTTCACCAAAGGAGAAGAGTCTATTTGGGTCACGGTCAGTATTGGAGCTGCCAGTTTTCAACACCACAGTGACCACAATGCTTTGTTATTGCTTGAAAATGCAGACACGGCTTTGTATCAAGCCAAAGCACAAGGCAGAAACCAAACGGTCAGCTTTTCATAGTCCGTTCAATTACTTTCATACATCCCTTCAGACATCATTAGGCCAGTTTTATTCTCCTGATTGACTACCGTGGCAAGTAATTCATATAATCACTGGTAACGAACCAACGCCAAATTGATTTATGGATCAAAATTCCAAACTGAGCTGCCCACAATGTTTACACCAAAACAGCAAAGGTACCACGCATTGTGACCTCTGTGATTGGCCGCTGAATCAAAATGATGAAGTTCAGACGGTGGCCCCTCAAAATATTTCTTCACGAAATACACCTTCACATGAGATTTGCCCTAAAAGTGAAGCTGATGAAACAGTGGCCCCCATGAATCATGGCAAACAATCAGACCCCAATCAAACTGTCGCTCCTGACGTGTTGTCAGCACAGAAAAAAACATTGCAGCAAAAGAATACCTTTCATTTGGCCGGAGATTTGGCTCATTTTGAAATTCATGAGATTTTAGGTCAAGGTGGGATGGGTGCGGTTTACCATGCCAAAGACAAAACCTTACACCGAGATGTGGCGATCAAAATGCTGCGGCCAGTATTGGCCAGTAACCAACTCAGCGCCGAGGCTTTACTTGACGAAGCGCGCATGGCGAGTAAACTCAATCACCCCAATATCGTCACGATATATGATGTGGCCAGGGCCGCAGACAGCAATTACATTGTCATGGAATGGGTTGATGGCCAGCCATTGGATGAATTAATTCCAGAGCAAGGACTGGATCTGGTGACGGCCATGTCTTATGCCTGCCAAATTGCAGATGGCTTGAATTCAGCCCATCAAAAATACATCATCCACCGCGACATCAAGCCACAAAACATCATGCTCAGTGCGGATGGCACATTGAAAATATTAGACTTTGGTATCGCAGGATTGATAAAGCAACAAAATAAAGTGGCCTCTTCAGAAACGGAAGGTGAAAGCCAGGTTAAAACCATGGCTGTTGGAACACCCAGCTACATGTCGCCGGAACAAGCACGCGGCTTAAACCTGGATCAACGGTCAGACATCTTTTCATTTGGCACCTTGTTGTATCAAATGCTCACAGGTCAAAGGCCTTTTCAAGGCAAAGACATCCCATCGATTCAACAAGCGGTTTGTGAAGGACAATACAAACCGATCAAACAACTGTTACCCGCTCTGCCTGATGCGGTGGTCACATTGCTGGATAAAATGTTGGCGACACAAAAAGACGAACGTTGGCAAAGTTCTGCTGAATTGGCAGAAGAACTGCACCGCATTCATGCTGAATTGACGTACAAAAAGAATTGGTGGCAAAAACGCCACTGGCTGACAAAAGCCGCCATTTTAATCCCTTTTGTTATCGGCCTGGGCTGGTCGGTAAAAGATGTTTTGTTTCCCGCATCGACACAACAATTAATCGAACGCCAATTGGCCGAAGCCAATAAAATCGCCATTCTGCCCTTTGAAAACATCAGTGGAGATCCATTGATTCAATTATTCGGAGATGGTTTGGCCGTTAATTTAGGTACAGATTTAGCCACGATTGCTGCTGAGCAAAACAACACATGGATTGTCCCTTCGACAGAAATCAGCCGCATGAAAGACCAGTCGCTGAAAGCTGTGGCTGATAAGTATGGTGTTAATTTGGTCTTAACCGGCAGTATCCAACATATGGGGTCAACGAGGTTATTGGTGATGAATTTACTTGATGCAGTAACCGGCCAGCAAATGAAAACAGCTGAAATCAGCATCCAAGCCGATGAATTGTTCCAAGGTCATGGCCTTATTCGAACCCAAGCACTTGAATTATTGGATTGGACTTTCCCAAAAGATTTAACTGAAAAAATCAAAGCCCAAAGGCCACAGCTCGACGGTGCTTACCGTGAGTACGTTCAGGGCAGGGGTTACCTGTATCGATTCGATCAGGCTGGAAACGCCGATAAAGCACTCGATGCATTCCAAAATGCCATTGAAATTGATGAACGGTATGAAGCTGCTTATGTTGGATTGGCTGAATCGCAGTATAGAAAGTACATCAAAAGTGAAGAAGTCAAATGGTTGGATGCGATGACATTAACTGTTGATGCGTTGAGAAACCTAAACTCTAATAACAGACAAATAAATTATTTATTGGCAGAGGTGGCTGTTCAAAAAGGCGCATATGAAAACGCCATTGAATTATTTGAGAAAAGTGTTCGCTTCAATTCAAAACACACCCCATCCCAAATTGGATTGGCCAAAGCATACTACAAGAGTGGTAAACCAGAAAAAGCAGAGCAAATATACCAATCTGCAAAGCAAGCAGAACCCAATAATTGGCGTGTGGTTTCAGGTTTTGGCATTTATTATTTTCAAGTGGGAGACTACGCTAAAGCACTTGAACAATTTAAACGGTTGTCTGAAATGAGCCCCAATAATGACTTGGGCGTCAGAAATATGGCAGCTGCCTATTATGCATTAGGTGATATTGATAACGCGATTGAATATACGAAGCGTGCCATTGAATTAAACCCATCGGATAGGGCCTATTCAAATTTAGGTACCATGTTGTTTTCTATTGAGAAATACGAGGATTCTGTGGTGGCTTTTGAAAAAGCAGTTGAATTGAATAAGGGTTTCTATATGAATTGGGGCAACTTAGCGGATGCATATAAGTTGGTGGGTAATAGTAAAAGTAAAGATAGCTATAAGGTTGCAGTTGATCGGATTAATGATTTATTAAAGACAAACCCAAATGATAGTAATGCAAAATCAGCTGCAGCTTATTATTTGGCAAATCTAGGCAATGAAAGTGAAGCGCTTTTTTTTGCGAAGCAAATAGGTGAGTCCAACTCTGGATTCGAAAACTTTTTTATAGCTACTGCATATGACTGCCTGGGGTATGTTGATGAAACTCTAATGCATTTAGAAGTGGCATTGCGTAAAAATTATTCTATACAAGAAATATTAAATTCCCCTTTGATAAAAATAAGTCGCAGTGACAAAAGGTTTAAAGAGTTGGTAGGTAGTGTAATAAACGATTAGACTCATAAAAATTAAAAAGAACCGGTTTTTCAATCCCGATTCTTTTGACAGATGATACTTATGTTAATTAATTTTCATCAACTATTATCATTGGATCAGTCGAATATTGCTGATTACCAATAGTTAATATCAAATCATAAGTGTCTGTTGTGACGGTTGCATTGTTTTGAATGGTTAATGTGTGAGTGGCTGATGTGGCCGGCGGGGTTCGGGTCAAATTGAATGATGTGTCTCCACCATCAACGTCATTGAACGGGTCTTGATCCCCACTTTTGCTGAAATCTAATTCTACCGTTATGGTATTGTCACCAGCGGCAGGCCAATCTACTGTCACGTCTAAGTTGGCGCCTTCGGCAACCTCCACGGTTTGAGTGACTGTGGGTACAGTGCCAGTTTCAAGAGAACTCAAAGATACATTAATCGTTGGGTTTGTCATATTTTTCCTCACTTTTTTTAAGTCGCGCGTTATCTTTACGTACAATTCGCTTATCACTGTACTGACAGTTATGCCATGTTTAGCGGTTACCGCAAGAACGATACATCACGCAATTTCACAAAATTTGATGCCAATAGATATACTGGTCATCAACACACATAAATCATCACCAAACTAAAAGAAAGGGTTAAGTTACTCAAGCTCAAGTGATTAGATTGATGAAAATCAATCATTTATATATGATAATTGATTCATCAGATAAATGATATTACAAAATATTACAGCTGTGGTTTTTACTTAAAATGGCAAGGCTTTTAAATACTGAAACAAATGACATGATGGTTTTGAGAAGTCAGCATATCATTGGGCGTCATTCTGGCAGTTGTCAGACTTTGCTTAAAAACCCTGAAGCATCACGATTACATGCTTCCATTTCATGGAATGGTTCTCGTTGGTTGCTACAGGACAACAGCAGCAATGGTACTTTTGTGAATGGGTGTATCATCAAGTCGGGGCTAAAGCAGCGTCTAAAAATAGGTGATTCAATCCAGTTTGGTTCGCTAAAAACAGCTGTTTGGCAATTAACCAGTGATTCAGCACCCCGTGCCTTTTTGCAGGCTTTAAATGTTGGATTTAATGATGCAGCTTCAATTATTGAATTGTCAGCGTTCACTGCTTTGCCTGACAAGTATTTGGCTGAAGTCAGTGTTTATCAAACGACAGATGAAACTTGGGTGAGTGAAGACGCTTCAGGGATTCGATCCCTCGAAACAGGTGATCACATCATGACCAGTCAAGGAGGTTGGTATTTTGTCGACTGCGAAGATACCGAAAGCACTATACAAGTCGCCCGCACAAGCATGGATAAAGATACATTGCATGTGACATTTAATGTGAGTAAGGATGAAGAGCATGTTTCTTTGAGGATTCAGGCTGAGCAAACTGAGCTGGATTTGGGCGAACGGACTCACCATGAATTGCTGTTATTTTTGGCCCGAAAACGCTTGTCGGATGAAAAGGTGGGCATTGAAGTGCCAGAGCAGGGCTGGGTCGATAAAGAGGAATTAAGTCACAAAACGGGGCTCGATGAAAAACACATCAACATCCACATTTACCGACTTCGACAACAATTAATACACAGCCATTCTGATAAATTAAAACAGTTACAATTGGTGGAAAGGCGACGTGGTGCATTGCGATTTGCATGGCATCACATACATATCATAGGTGGTAATGATTTGTTAAGACTTGAAGTTTAAATTTTGCTACAATGATATGAGCTCATAACCTCAAATGTGGATTCGATGGAAGACAGCGCAAGCGAAAAGGAATTTGGATTGATCAAGTTGGATCATCAGCGTTTTAAAGATTCGCTGCAAAATCAATTGGAAACCCTAAGTCAGCAATGGTTGACGCAAGCACTTGCCGTAAGCAATGACGCACAGGTCAAACAAGTAAAGCAAAGTTTATTGGCCCTGGGTGATTCAGAGCAACAGGCTTTCTGGCAAGTGAACAACCGCTTAAAGCCACCGTTAGAACAGCTGATGCGGTCAACGCAAGCGGGTGGTCAAGCCACTGAATTGTTAAAACAACTGCACATCACGGTGCTCAAAATCAAACCACCCAAAAATTCTTTTTGGGGTAACTTCCTGAGTATGTTCAAACTGTTATTCTCAGTGAAAGAGTCTGCATGGGAAATGTGGTTGGAAAGTTTCCCAGTACACCAACAAAAAATCACTCAATTAACAGAACAGTTAGCACAGCATAAGAAACAATTAGCCAACGACAACGCCATGTTGTTGGGAGAAAAATCAACGCTGAATGCCCATTTGCTTCATTTAGAACATGTTGTCGATGTGGCAACACATTTAACCACGGTTGTTGAACAAGAAACCGATAAACAAAGTAATGAGTCAATATGGCATGATGAATGGTTACCAGCGATACAAAAGAGAACCTTGGAATTGCAACAACAGCTGTTGATTGCCAGGCAGTCTGTGATGAGCTTGGACTTGTTTATTACCCAAAATGAATATCAAATCAGAGGCATAGACCAATCTGTTAATACCACAACAGCAGCCATGAAGGTCACAGCCAGTATATATGTGCTTGAACAAGCCGGTCAGGCGGCATCAGCAACAACTGCTGTTAATAAAAAACAAATCAACCATGCCGATGGACTGATTGCTGAGGCCTTATCGAAAATGGAGTCAGTACAGACTGAACTTGAGTCCGGTCAAGTTCAAAGCGAATAACCACTAAGTTACCTTATATTAATTTGTAACTGTGACTAAATGCACATTGACATAATATGTCATTATGACATATTATGTCAGAATAGAGAGCAAACAAACGGGCGCAACAGAGGAGTAAGAAACAACATGAACTTAGCTGATTTTGCCATCAGATTGTCACAACACAGAACATCAGAAGGTTACACTTTTGAATGTCAAAACATCGACGGGGAGGTTGATGTTTTACAAGTTGAAATGGCGGGTTTTGATGGGTTTCCTGTTTATATCACCCGAACCAATACGCAAGTGATTTGTATCATTTACCTGTGGTCTGAGGATGAAATCATTGCTGAAAGTCGCGTAGAAATGTTGGAAATGATGCTAGACACCAGTATTTCAATTCCCTTGTCTTCTTATGCACGGGTGGGTGACCGTTATGTATTGTTTGGGTCGCTTTCAGTGAATTCAGAGTTCGATAAGTTGGTTGAAGAGTTGGTGATATTGAATGAGAACGCTTTGGATGTGGTGGCTGCGATGGAGGATTTTTTGTTATGAGCGATGAGAACAAAACAGGTGACCACGGTGCAGGGATGAACATTCTGAGTAAAATCATTAAAACGATACGAACTGAGTCACGTGAACTGGCCGATGCCGTAACAGATGCTGCAGGTTCGAAGAAAGTGGAATCAGCCTGTGAAGAGGCGAAAGCAAATTTAGATGAAGCAAAACATGTTTTGACTCAAATGATGACCAAGGAAAAACAGTCGGCGAATCAATTGTCTATCATCAATGACAAATTATCACAACAAGAAGCTTTGGTGGTTGAAGCCATGGCCCAAGGTGATGAGTCATTGGCCATGGGGTATGCCATTGAGGTGGTGGACTTGGAATTGGACCGAGATTATTTGCATGAGTCATTGGAAAACGTCAAAAACAATGTGTGCTACTTACAAAGCCAGCTGGAGCAGTCGGAGCGCGCCTTAAAAGAACTGGAAAGGCAGCTTTCGATGCTGAGAACATCTGAAAAAGTACAAAAAGCGACTGAAACCATCATGGGTAATATCGATGGTGCCGATTCAAAAATGGTTTCAGCGAAAAAGTCTTTAGAGCGAATCAGAGCAAAGCAGAAAAGCAGCGCAGTTGATACCAATGAAGAAAAACTGGCCAATAATTACAAAGGTGTTCGGGCGGCGGCGAACCAAGAAAAGTCGCTGAACACTGAAGCCATCAGTCAACATGCAAAAGCCGTGTTGGACAGGTTGCAAGACAAAAATAAGTCGAACGATGACAAATAAAAAAGGCAAAATTCCCAAAAAATGGGCCAACGAGAACAAAGCGGTCAAG
Source organism: Marinicella rhabdoformis (assembly GCF_009671245.1). Lineage (NCBI taxonomy): Bacteria > Pseudomonadati > Pseudomonadota > Gammaproteobacteria > Lysobacterales > Marinicellaceae > Marinicella > Marinicella rhabdoformis. The sequence goes on along the minus strand of NZ_VTFS01000003.1, from coordinate 24,617 downwards.
GCGACACAAGTGGCCTTTGACTTGGGTGAACAGGTTCAGTATGTGATCAGAAAAGAAGCCTTGGACAGGAACATCAATCCATCTGATCGCATCAGGCAGATTCTTGGACTCAAAGTGTCGAGAAAACCGAAAAGGCTGCGCTTGTCGATCTCGCTGTCAGATGAAGATTTGGGCTATTTAGCTGAAAGTTATGGGCTGGCCTCCCAAGATGCCGTTGAAGTCAAGCGCAGGGCAGCTGAGAAGTTGGTTTTACATGCGAGGGAAAACCAACAAGTGAACCCGCAGTTAAATAATAACAAGAACAACAATAAAAAGGAGTCATGATGGATTTATTTTTAACGCATTTAATCAGTTTTCCAGTGGTGGTGTACTCGGTTTTATTGGCCATCATCCTCAGCTATTGGTTGTTGGCATTTTTGGGTGGCATAGACACAGAAATGTTTGATTTAAGTTTTGATACAGACATTGATATTGAAGGAGATTTGGGTGCGGATGTCGATGGCTCAAGGGGCTTAAGTGGCATCACAGGCTTCTTCTTAAAATTCGGCTTAACAGGTGTACCTGTGACGCTTGTGGTTTCTATATTGGTGCTCTTTTCATGGATGATTTGCTATATATATGTGTCGGTTTTGTCGGTCTTGATACCAGGCGATATCTTGAAAATGATCACAGGTGCTGTGATGATTTTTATCAGCTTCGCATTGGCGATTCCTCTGGCATCCTGGGTAATCAAACCTTTGAAAAAGTTGTTCATTACCCACGAAGCTGTGAGCAAAGGGACGCTGATTGGTACCGAATGTATCGTTAAAACTGGAAAGGTGACGGCCACATTTGGTCAAGCCATATTGGAGCATGATGTCGATGGTTTGATTTTTGATGTACGGGCTGATGAGGCGGCAGGTATCAAGAAGGGAGATAAAGTGGTATTGGTCGAATATATAGAGGATGACAGCAGTTATTTGATTAAAAAAAAACTGAGTTAACAACATAACAAAATAAAGCATTGCCGGAAAAAGCAATGCCGGAAAAGCATAAATAAATAACAAAGTAATTAATAAAAAATAAAAAGTAAAATTTTTTAGGAGAAAAAGTATGGGCGTAGATGTATTGATCATGTTTGGTTGGGTTTTTGGCATAGTGGCTGGCTTGCTGCTGGTGTCGGGTTTGTTGTTTAAGAAGTTTTATCAAAAAGTAGAACAAGGGCAGGCCATGATTGTGAACACCATGAAAGATTTGCCAGAAGTGACTTTCACTGGTCGCATTGTCTGGCCAATCATTCACAAGAAAGAGTTCATGATTATTTCTTTGAAAACGATTGAGATTGATCGACGTGATAAGGATGGATTGATTTGTAAAGACAACATTCGAGCAGACATCAAAGTGACTTTCTTTGTTCGCGTAAATAAGACCAAGGAAGATGTTTTGAAAGTGGCGCAAGCCATTGGTTGTGATCGTGCTTCAAAGCAAGCGACCATTGAAGAACTGTTCAGTGCCAAGTTTTCAGAGGCTCTAAAAACGGTGGGTAAGAAACTGGAATTTGAAGAGCTCTATGAGGAGCGTGACCGTTTCAGAGACGCCATCATTGAAGTGATTGGAAAAGACTTGAATGGTTATGTTTTAGAAGATGCTGCGATTGATTATTTAGAGCAGACGCCCATGTCAGCACTGGATGCGGACAACATATTAGATGCACAAGGCATCAGAAAAATAACTGAATTAACGGCCTTACAGCACATTTTAACCAATGAGTTTGAGCGTGAAGAAGAAACCAAAATCAAAAAAAGGAATGTGGAAGCCAGAGAGCGTATTTTGGAATTGGAACGCATCGAAGCCGATGCAGTGGCAAAGCAAGAACGTGAAATTGCTTCTGTTAAAGCCCGTGAATTGGCTGAGAAGGAAAAAATTGAAAGTGAAGAGCGCTTGAAATCTGAATCTGCCCGAATTGCCACTGAACAAGAGGTGATGGTGATGGAAGAAAATAAAAAGCGTGAAGTCGAAGTGGCGAGCAATAACCGTTTGCGTGCTGTTGCGATTGAAGAAGAGAAGGTGACCAAGGTCAGACAATTAGAGGTGGTGACCCGTGAACGCGAAGTGGCCTTACAAGAAATCAACAAGCAAAAAGACATCGAAGTCGAAAAGAAAAACATTGCTGACGTGGTTCGTGAGCGCATCTCTGTTGAAAAAACAGTGGCCGAGCAAGAAGAGCAGATCAATGAATTGCGTGTGGTAGAAGAAGCCAGCCGCAACAAAAAAGCCCAAGTCATTATGGCGGAGTCTTTGGCAGAGCAAGAATTGATCAAGGAAATCAAAGCAGCCGAAGCACAAGAAACCACAGCCAAGCACAGAGCCAGTGAACGCATCACGATGGCAGAAGCTGCACGTGAGTCAGCCTCTAAAGAAGCCGATGCAAAAATCCGCTTGGCCGAAGGTATACGTGAAGAAGTGGCAGCGGCGGGTTTGGCAGAAGCCAAAGTGATTGAAGCCAAAGCACAAGCCAATCAAAAACAAGGTGAAGCAGAAGCCGCTGTTATGGCAAGTAAATTCAGAGCAGAAGCCGCGGGTGCCGAAGAAATCGGTATGGCCAATGTGCGTGTGAAAGAGGCTGATGCCGAGGGTGAAGAGCAACAAGCCATGGTGGGTGTGAACATCCAAGTGGCAGAAGCGCAAGCGATCAAAGAACGTGGTGCGGCTGAAGCTGAAGTGATTGAGCAACGTTATGCAGCAGAAGCACGTGGTTTGAAAGAGAAGTTTGCAGCCATGGCAACCATGGACGACAAAGCACGTGACCATGAGGAATTCCGCATGGGATTGGACTTGTCACATGCTGAAAACATGAAGGCCATTGAAGCCAATACTGAGATAGCCGAAACACAAGCGCAAGTCTTGGCTGAAGCATTGAAAGAAGCCAACATCGACATCGTTGGTGGTAATGGTGATTTCTTAGAGAAATTCATGAGCTCATTGTCTGTGGGTAAAGCCGTAGATGGCGCGATTGGTAAAAGTGACATCTTACAAGCCGCGGTGAGTAAGGTCATGAGTCTGGGATCTGGACAAGCTTTTGATAAAGATGCTGTGACCAAAATCATCAAAAAACTGTCAAGGAATGACGACCAAGATTCATCTGAAACATAAGCACAACAGTTAAAAAACTTATGTATGTCGGGTTCAAAAGTGAACCCGACTTGATGAAACTTTTATTGAATTGATCAGGATTATTTATGGCTGAAGCAAACAACACCATCAATCAAGCGGTTGCCGATGGCGGCTCCTATGACGTCATTCGCAAGCGATTAGAAACGCAGAATAAACGACTGGAATCTGAGGTCATCAAACTCAACCAGTTACGCGAAGCGGAATTCGGTAAAACCATCTTAGATGTGGTGGACCGCGTCAGGGTGCGCACAGAAAACAACTGCACACCGCGTGACATTGTTCGCATCAATGGTTTGTTGTTGTTTGGTTACAATGTGTTTCTTGGATTGAAAAAAGAAACCAAGATATCTGATGTTTTTGCCTTATACACCTTAGAGGAAAATGACGGTCATTTCGAAGTCAAAGAAGCGCCGATTGCAGGCAGCTTTTTGGCCGATCCCATGTTCAATAAACAATTCACAGAGCTCTACAGCTACTACAAAAAAGCCCAGTTAATCCAATTGCGTGTGGTCAACCAAAAAGTCCTGGCATCATTCCAAATTGGTGAAAAAATTGGCGACATTCGTGTCTTTCGTTGGGCCATTGAAGACGGTGGTGCCGATAATAAAGGCGAAGTTAAATACATCGATGACCGTGGCGAAAGGGACATGGAGCTGCCACCGTCTTATGATTTTGAGTGGCACAAAACAACGCGCGAAGATTATGTTCAAGGGAAACACCCACATGTGTCTGTTTTAGATGAGGTTTTTGTTGAAACTGTTGGCGGCGATTTAACCATAAAAATTGAAGACAACACCGAGGACGGTGAGGGCATATACCGTGAGCTTGTAGAAGAAGCACACCAATCACTGGAAGATGCTGAGGTTCAGTATGCCAAAATTGACGGTTTAATTTTACTCAAAGTGCTGCCATACAAAGAAGAGTTGTGGCGCTATTTTGTCTACAACAGCCGCACCCATGAAGTGGTTCGGATTGATTCCTTAGGGCATGCTTGCTTGCAGCTGCCCAATGACCATGGGATTATTTTCCCCGGCGGTTACTACCTACAAAGTGGTGAATACAAGGTGTTTGCCGAAGATGTCAATGGTTTGAAATTCAAAAGGCGTTGGCTGTCGCCTAATGGTGAAGATGTTTTGTATGTGTTTTATGAACACTTAGAAGGTAAATTCGTATTGTATTCATACAACATGATACGAAAAGAATTACAAAGTCCGATTTTTGGTCACGGTTATTCTTTGTTTGATGATGGTAAAATGATCATCTTTCGTTCGGAGTCTGTTGAGCCTTCGCGCATCCATCCGATGCAAATATGGCAAACACCATACACCAGCGAAGAATTCACAGCCGCGCAGACGGATGAAAAGTCCTTTTTGTCCACCATCGGCAATGCCGAACTGGTTCAGGGTATTTCTGAACTGTATGGCATTTCCAAACTCATCAGTGAGCAACAACCCAGTGTCCAAGTCTATGAAGACCTGATCAAAAACATTCAACGTGTTCAAGACGGTTTTTATTGGTTAGAAAACGAAGAGCTGGGTGGTTTTGACCAGCAGCTTAAACTGATTGGCGACACCGCAGAGCTGGTGTTGGATGAATTTGAAAAAGTCACCGCCATCAATCAAGAATCTGCCAAGTCATTGAAGCTGGCCGAAAAGGAATTAAAGTCATTATTGCGTGAAATTCAAGTGTCTAATTGGGACACGCCCAGGCCATTTGTTGATGCCTTGTTACAATTGAAACAACAGAAAGGCCACCTGCTTTCACTGCGCGAATACCGTTACATCGACCTTTCGGTGTTGGATGATTTAAGTGCGCAGGTAGAACAGGAAATTGATAACTTCGGTAAGAAAACCGTGGCATTCTTGTCACAAGCCGAAGCGATGCAGCACTACAACGACGTGGTGGAAAGTGTTCATGACAAGATCGCCACCATCAAAACGGTCAAAGACCTCAAGCCATTAACTGAAGAATTGGACGAAATGGGCATGGGCTTGGACGCCTTGTCTGAAGTGATCAATGGCCTTGAAATTGATGACACCTTACAAAAAACCGCGATTTTAGAATCGGTTTCAAAAATATACAGCCGCATCAACCAAACCAAAGCCCACGCCAAGCTGACCATCAAAGAATTGTCAGCGACAGAATCTGTGGCCGAATTTGGTGCCCAGTTGGCGGTGTTGTCACAAAGTATCACCAGTGGTGTGGCTTTGGCCGATACGCCAGATGGTTGTGATGAGCAGTTAGCGCGTTTGTTGGTACAACTCGAAGAACTGGAAAGTAATTTCAGTGACAACGAAGCGTTCTTGGATCAAATCCTCAGCAAACGTGAGGAGTTACACGAAACCTTTGAGAACAAAAAACAAGGCCTGATTGAACAACGTCAACGCAAAGCAGAAAGCGTCCAATCAGCAGCCAATCGCGTGCTTAAAAGCATCGAACGACGTTCATTAAAATTCACCGACAACGATCAGCTCAACACCTATTATTCATCAGACCCGATCGTTCACAAAGTGGCCGATTTGATGGTGCAACTGCGTGAACTGGACGACAACGTCAAGGCCGATGACATCGAAGCCAAACTCAAAGCGGTGCGCGAACAAGCCATCCGAAGTCTACGCGACAAAAGAGACATCTTCGAAGATGGTGGTAATACCATCAACCTGGGCAAACACAAGTTCAGTGTCAACACACAAGCTTTGGACCTGACGATTTTACCCAAAGGCGAGCAATTGGTGTTCCATTTATCTGGCACAGAATATTACGAACCCATAGACAACGAACAGTTGCATCAATACAAAGCATTCTGGCAACAAACCCTCAGTTCAGAAAATCGTGAGATATACCGCGCAGAGTATTTGGCCTACGCCATTTTTAATGCCGCCTTGCTGGGCAAAATAGAATCTGACATGGCTGCATTGAAACAGTTAAATGATGAGGAGTTGGCACAAACAGTCAAAGACTATGCCAGCCCGCTGTACCAAGAAGGCTACGAAAAAGGCGTACATGACCACGATGCCAGTCGCATATTGTCGGCCTTGCTGAAAGTCCACAGCGCCTCGCCGTTGATGATGTTCAATCCATCTGCTCGTGCCTATGCCAATTTTTACTGGCTCAATGTCAACGACAAGCCCTTACAACAACAGTTCACCCATCAGGCCAAAACCGCACAAACCTTGATCAATGCTTTGGGCCAGCGGGCCATGAGCGAAGACCTCTGTTTGGATTTTGAACAGGCCATGACAGATTTTTATCAAGCTTTAGACATGGAAGTTCCGGCGCAGCAAGTGGCTAATGCCGCGGCTTATTTATTCGCTTATTTGGTGACAGATGAGGCATTGAACAGTTTAGACTCGAGCCGCATACAAATCTCAAAAGCGGCCAAAGCCTTGGTCAATAACATGACCAGCTATTTGGAATCCATTGGTGAACACAAAAACCTGATGAACCGATTGAAAGACTTGTCTGGATCACCCAAAGAACAGTGGCTGATGTTGTCCTATTGGGTCACAGGTTATGTGACCAAAGCAGGCAAAAGTGAAGGGGAGCGTGGCGAAAGTCAAGACCAAGCGAGCACCCTGCGTTACATGAACGAAGCCATCGTTTACCTGCTCACTGATAACAAAAAAGCCTACGCAGATGAAGCCGTGGCCCTGCATTGTGAAGTCGATCAATTACTCGGTGAACATGCCAATGTCTCAGACCGAGCGGTTCGCTTTGAATTTGATGAATTCATCGAGCGTTTGCAACATTACCATGCCAACCTCAAACCACAATACCAAGCTTACCGCGAATTAAAACAACAGGTGATGCAAGACCAAAAGAAAACCATGGCGCTGGATACCTTCAAAGCCAGACCCTTGGCTTCATTTGTGCGCAATAAATTAATCAACGAATCTTACTTGCCGATTCTGGGTGACAATTTGGCCAAGCAGATGGGCGCTTTGGGCCAGAACAAGCGCAGCGATTTGATGGGCTTGTTGATGCTGATTTCACCACCGGGTTACGGTAAAACCACCTTGATGGAATATGTGGCCAATCGCTTGGGTTTGAATTTCATGAAAATCAATTGCCCCTCATTAGGTCATGACGTGAAATCATTGGATCCGGCGAATGCTCCTAATGCCACGGCCAAGCAAGAATTGGACAAACTCAATCTGGCCTTAGAAATGGGTAACAACGTCATGCTGTACCTCGATGACATCCAGCACACCCATGCCGAATTTTTACAAAAATTCATCTCACTCTGTGATGGCACCAGAAAAATAGAAGGTGTGTGGAAAGGGCAGAGTAAGACCTATGACCTCAGAGGTAAAAAGTTCTGTGTCATCATGGCCGGAAACCCCTACACCGAATCGGGCGAAGTGTTCCGCGTCCCTGACATGCTGGCCAACCGCGCCGACGTTTATAATTTGGGTGACGTATTGAGTGGTCAAGAAGACATCTTTGCCATGAGTTATATCGAAAACTCTTTGACCTCGAATGCCGTTTTGGCACCTTTGGCTTTGCGTGATTTGAATGACTTGTATTTATTGATGGACAAAGCCAAAGGCAAAGAAGTCGCCACAGCCGATTTGTCGCACAGCTATGCCACCAGTGAAATCAATGAAATCACCACGGTATTACAACGTCTGTTCACAGTCCAAGACGTGATATTGCAGGTTAACCAAGCCTACATCCAATCGGCTGCCATGGACGACCGCTACCGCGAAGAACCGCCGTTCAAACTACAAGGCAGTTACCGCAACATGAACAAACTGTCCGAAAAAATTGTCGCCATCATGGACGATGCCGAGCTACAAGCCGTCATCGATGACCATTATGTTGGCGAAGCCCAATTACTCACCACCGGCGCCGAGGCCAATTTGCTCAAATTGAAATCACTGCGCGGACAGTTAACAGAAGCTGAAAGCGAACGTTGGGAAACCATCAAGTCAGAATTCAAAATCCGCAATGCACTCGCTGGTGATGATGCCGATGGCGCCACCAAGGTCGCCAGTCAAATCGCTGGGCTGAAAAATTCAATGGGCGATCTTGGTACATTGATTGCGAGTGGCATAGCCAGCGGTAGCCAGAATGCCTCAGATCGAAACACAGAAAGCTTAGAGGGCGTTGCACAACAAATGATCGCCGCCATCAAGGCGCTAAACCTTGAGGTTTCAGTCAACAACGAACCGCTGCCCGGCCTAGACAATGCCTTGGCATCATTATCCGAAACACTGGAAACCTCCTTCGTCCCGATTGTCGTCGCCATGAACAAAAAACTCAGCATCAATAATGAAGTCCTTGAAAAGGTCACAGAATTATCGAGCAAAATCAAAAGTTTGAGCCAAAATAAAACCAGCCGATCAGTCACCAAAGCCAGCAGTAAACAGGCCAAGAAAGTGTCAAAGAAAGTGACGAAAAAAACGGCCAAGAAGGTGGCTAAAAAATCAGATGATGAGTAATGGTGTAAAGCAAGTTGAACCAAAAATTGAGTAGATGATATTCAATTGTTTGGTTTGTGGACGAGAGGAATTCTCTTTTAACTTGTCAATTTTTTCAAATAACTGAATATTTCTAATTGAGGTAAATATGAAAATCGAATACTTACTGATTTATCTGATGTCGTTGATTTTTTCTGGCTGTGCTACTCAGCCTAATCAGATTAAGGCGGAAGAAAAGCTAAATACTGACTCAAAACTAGCTACAGAATATTATGTGAAAGCATTTGAACTCATTAAGCAATCTAAAGATAAAGAAGCAATAGTTTGGGTTGAAAAGGCCGCTGAGCTTGGTCACTCGAAGGCACAGTTTTTACTTGGGTATATGGTTGATGCAGGTACTGCTGGATATTCACAATCAGTTAAAGCAGTTCATTGGTATTCAAAGGCTGCAAAACAAGGAAATATGGATGCACAATTTAATTTAGGCAGAATGTCGAAAGAAGAAAGGCAAGTTCCCGAACATTATACCAATGCTGTTGAAAGAAAAATTAAAGAAGAAGAGTATAAATCGGCACAAGTAAATACGGTTTTTGTTGGCAAACTCTTGGGTTATGAAGACATTCCATTGGTTCAGCCTTCATCTTGTTTTGAACCTGGTGTACTTTGTATGGATGCGTATATAACTTACAAAATAAAAGTCATTGAAGTGTTTGCCGGTGAGTCGTTATCTGGTGTTATAAATGCCTCAAGACTCCAACATGGCCCTCACATGTACAGAGGAAGTGATGAATCTCTGTTTGTTGTAACAAAGATTCCAGATGAAAAATCAGTGGAATTATTAAAGGCAAGTCATTACTTAAGAGAACACAAGGAACCACGAACGCAATATTGCTTTTCTGAATCGTTAGATAATTATATTCCAGAGTTAAAAGATTTCATTTATTCAACTTGCACAGATGTTTCTGAATTCAGAGGTGAGATAAAGATGAAATTTTTGGGTGAGCTGGGTGACAAAATTTTAGATAAGCTGACTGAAGATAAAACGCTTATTGAATCTGATGATGGGTACAGTATTAATGGTTTGTTTATCAGTGATGATGTAGACGATGTGGATGAAGAAGACGATAAATGTAAATTTGGGTTAGATTATATGGATTATGACAAGTTAGATAACGACCCAGATTGTGAGGGCCCTAAAAACGCATTTGAAGTGGTCCAATATACAGTCAAGAAGGGGGTTGCTTCAGCTGTAAAGGAATTGATTACAGAGGCAATAAACCAATCAAAACTTGAACTAAGTACAATTGAGATAAAATTCAAAATTATCGAAAATGAAGAGAGTAGTGTACTAGAGTGGCATTATAGAAACACGCAATCTATTTTAGCTGAAACAATCACTTTGGATTAATAACAACAAAAAAAACATGACCAGAAAAAACATCATAATTACCGGTGCCAGTTCAGGACTGGGCAGGGAAATGGCGAGACAGTTTGCTCAGAAGGGGCGGAACCTTGCTATTTGTGCGCGCCGAACGGAAAGCCTTGAATCGTTGAAAAAGGAATTGCTTTTGATCAATCCTGAGATTCAGGTTGAAGTGGCTGAGTTGGATGTCAATGACCATGATGAGGTTTTTGCGGTGTTTAAGCAATTCAAATCCGCTTTGGGTGATATAGACCGGGCGATTTTGAATGCCGGTATGGGGAAGGGCGCGAGTTTGGGTACAGGTTACTTTCATGCCAATAAACAAACCGCTGAGACGAACTTTGTCGCTTTAATTGCACAAGCTGAAGCGGCGCTTGAAATCATGCGCGAACAACAGCACGGTCACTTGGTCGCGATTTCATCCATGAGTGGTTTTCGCGGTTATCGGCGTGCACTCACGGTTTATGCGGCCACCAAGGCGGCAGTCACCAACTTGTGTGAGGGTATGTACATTGACTTAATGAACACAGACATCAAAGTCAGTTGTGTTCATCCGGGTTTTATACGCAGTGAAATCAATGAGAAAGTGAAAAAAGTACCGTTTATTGTAGATACCGAAACGGGTGTTAAAGCCATGGTGAAAGCAATAGAAAAAGAAAAGCTGAACAGTTATGTGCCTTTCTGGCCTTGGGCCTTTTTCAGGTATGTGTTTCCAGTTTTACCTAAAGGCATCATCAGAAAACTTTCTTGAACGCAGGCCATAATGAGTTAAGTTTTACTTTGTTAAATGCATATAATGCGTATTTAATAAATTGTTATAACTTTTAGGGGCAAACTTTAGAAATGGGTTTTATTCGAATAATCGGTCTAATTATTGGTTTTTTCCTCATATTTAGTGCATTCGCACCTGCAAGCGAGCCCCCATCTCTAGTTACACGCCTTTACAATGGATCTTCTTTTTTGTTGGGGGTATTATTGGTTACACCTTTGCAAGTGATTTCGACTTATTATAGGCGCGTAGGCATGTCCGTGCTTATAGTTGTTGTTGGTGTTGTGCAATTCGGCTTGTACACTCTAGTCTTATTTGAAAATACCAGTGGCCAAGTACCAGTTGGCACTATTGCCATCGCATTTTTAATTTACGTTACTGTGTTTCTTAATGCCTGGTATCATTATAATAAAGCTAAGTTATAACAAACGCAAGCAGTCGGACCCAGCAAAGCTGGGCCGCTGATGCTAATCGTTATGCAATCATGAAGAAAATCATAGCAACAATCACATTTTCACTTATTTCGTCTCTTTCTTTTGGGTTTCAGTGTGGGCCTGAAAAGAGCGAGAAAGAAAAGTTTAAAGAAGCCAAATCTGTATTACTGTTCCAAGTAGTGGCTACAGAGTTAAAAACTACAGAATTTGATGGGCAAGAAGTTGGATACAGTCAAGCTACATATCGCTTGATTGAGTCCTTTAAAGGATCGGAAGAGAAAGAAGGTAAAGTTGTAGAGGTCTTGGGGTATGGTACTGGTTTGGTTGGTTTGATCCCGGGCATCTATTATTTGGCATTTCTCGGTGAGAGCAACGAATATGCCAAATACCCTTGGCTTACTATTTGTGACGTCGAGCTGTCAACTTTTAACATCGAGGGGACCGAGGTTGAGAAAAAACTCGAAAAAATCAGGGCCCTCAAGTAAATGCATAACAAAGCGCCCAAAGTTATCCGCGGCTGAGCGCGGCGCTAATTACCAGCCTCAAACCCATCAACAAAAATCAAATCAATCACTTCAATGTCGGCCGTATAAGTTTGGTAGTCTCGGGGTTCTGTTACCACCACCAGCTGGCTGAAGTCTTGGCTAAAGGTAAAGCCTTCGACTTGGCGGTCGGGTAAGGTCAGTTGTTCGTGTAAATTACCCTGAAAATCCACCACGCTGAGATTGTGGGCGGTGTCTGACATTAGCCACAGGCGGCCATTGGCTTGATTGAAATAGCAGCTGGATAAATCTGCGAAAGTGCCTAAAAGGCCTTCAAGTGTATTGGTGTCCAATGCGGTGGCGACAACCAGACTGTTGTCTGAATAAGTGGCATCGTTTGAGTGGGCAGGGCGGTCGAATACCAGTACTTCCATTGAAGGGTCTTCTATGCAAACAAAAAAGCGGTTGTTAGCAGCATCATAGGCAATGCCTTCGCCAGAATCGCCACCGGATGTGGCTGCATAGGTCAGTGTTTGTAGGCCTGGTAGGTCAATGCGGATGCTGTGGGTTTCAAAAGGTGATTGGACGATGTATACAGAACCTTCGCTGCCACCTTCTTCTACAATGGCGTATTCATAAAATTGACCATTGGTGCCCAAATAAGTGATGTCTTCACAATCACCACATGACAACACGCCGCAAAATAACTCATTGAATTGATTGTCCAAACGGCAATAGCGGTCTTGGTTGACCGTGACATATTCATCAGCAATCGGGTTGTAAGTAATCCCAGACAAGTTATATTCAGTGGTCAGTTGGCTGAAATTGCCATCAACTATGTAGTCGCTTAAGTTGGCCGGATTGCCGTTGGCTGGATTGGCGTTGCTGTGCTGGCAGGTGATTGTGGTCAGTATGAAATAGGCTGTGATTTTAAAAGGCATGGTTAAGCTAATTGGCGTTGTATTGTAGTTAGTTATGGTATGACTGAATGGCAGGTTGATTTGTGATGGCGTACTGGAATTTTCAAATATAGCGCTGTACTTTAGTACTGTTTCACAAGTATTTATGGTTGATAGCAAGGAATCACCGTAGTCGCACCCCTTGCGGGTGCCTTTATGAAGATATTCATGCAGCGGAATGATCTTGTCGTTCAGTAAGTCACTTTGAAAAAAAAGTGATACGGGGCAAAGGCTGGGGCAAGCCCAGCAACTACAATAAAACCAGTGTTTTATGTGAAACAGGATCATAATGGTGGGCCAAGATTTTCAAATCTGTTGCTGAACCATGTGTCACATGCTTGTGTTAACATCATTTGATGGAAACTGAGAAAACAAATATACAAGGCAGCTGTCATTGTGGCGCTGTGGTTTTTAACCTGTCGGCATCGCCTAAGTGGCTGGTTGAATGTAATTGTTCCATTTGCCAAAGGCTGGGGGCATTGTGGGGCCATGTTGACATGAGTCATGTGACCTTGCCTGAAAGCAATGGCGAGACCATTGCTTATGTTCATGGTGATAAAACCTTAGCCATGCATTCATGTAAAAACTGTGGCTGTACCACACACTGGTTGAGTTTGAACTGTGATGAGTCAACACGCATGGCGGTGAATTTTCGCATGTGTACAGCCAAAGACCGCGCACGGCTCAAAATCAGGCCCTTTGATGGTGCGAATACTTGGGAGTTTTTAGATTGAAATGATAAAGCTGGTTGTTATGTTGTTGCTCATGTCTGGCGTAAACTGGGCTCAAGATGCGGTACATGAGGAGCCGCGTATTTTTGGCGAATGTCTCCCGCATTATGCATCTGGTCAGGACAGCTTGTTTCTTTACAACTTGCCGAATAAAAAGTCACAAACAAAAATCATTCCTTACGGCGTTGATTGGAAAATACCTTTTAGCTTAAAAGATGGTTTAACTCGAGTCATTTCTGTAGGTAAGTTGAAAACTAAAGAACAAGCGTTGGCAACACAGTGTGAACCCACGCTGCCTGACAATGAGCGAGTCATATATAAAAATGAAATTGTGGATTACTTGTACTATACCAGCGAAGGGTACGGAAGGGTTTCTATCAAAGGTTCTCAGTGTGAGGTTCCAGTTGATGAAGGTTTTGGTTTATTCGAGGTCATTACATTTCCTGAAGTTCAAGTTTGGCAGCGGGTATTATTTAAAGACGGAAGCTCTCCTGGCTGGCTATTACTTGATGGGAGCCAAACCAAAGTCAGTGGGATTGAATGTTAATTAATAATGTCATGAATAAACGAGTCCAATGCAGTTTCTAGGCTCATTATCCAGCGCCTTTTAATTTTAGACTTTCCTTGTTTTTAACTTTTATTTTACTTATTCAAAACCATGTTCAAATATCAAGTCCATATACTGAGGGAAAGCGCCCATGTTGATGCAAGGGCTGCTTGTTTCAGGTTGAAAGTTGCCGTTGTTGATGTCTGTGAACATGGGGTCGGCTTCAATGCTGTTACTGTCTAATCCCAAGTCTTGTTGCCAGTCGCTGAGTACATACCGGCCACCCAGCACGCCGTAATTACCACCATTCTGTGCACCAATATTCAGTTCAATCGCTGTATTGGGGTTGTAGTAGCAGTTGTTGTGTAAATTAAGTTCGGGCAATATCAAGCTGTAAAGGTCATCGCTCATGTAAGTACCAATATTGATCAGGCCTTTTTCTTGGTTGTAGGCTGGGATCAGGTCATAAAAGATGTTGTTGTTGATGGTGATGTTTTTGGGATCGTTTGGGAAGTCTTGGTTGATCCAATTGGTGGTTGGGTTGAGTAGGATGCCACCTGAGTTATAAATCGTGTTGTATTCAAAAGTTTGATTCACTTGGTGGGTTGGCCCGCCGGCATCAATCGAATGAATGCGGTCAGAATTGATGATGGTGTTGTGGTGTATGTGGCTGTTTGCTGTACCTGTTTGTATTGCGTGGTGTTTGCAATTTTCAAACTGGTTGTTGTAAACCTTAAAATAAGCAACTGGATCTGAACTGGCGTGTTTGTATTTCAAACATGTGCCTGACTTTTGTGCAGATGTCGGCACACTGTTGTAAAAGTCGTTGTCGTGGACGCTGATGTTGCCACCTTGGAAAAAAACCATATTAGAACTGTTGACAGTACTTTCTCCATTGGTGTCGTGGTTGGTTCGATCATAATTGTCATGGAAGCTGCTGTTAAAAACTTCGATGTCGTAACAGCCAGCACAATGGAGGCCTGATATGTTGTTGTTATCTAGACCGTCTGTGTCATAGACTTCCACATTTGAAACTTTGACGTGTTCAATCTCTGCTAGCCTGAGGCCGCCACCTTCGCCCGTGGCATAGGCATTGCGAATGGTGATGTCGGAGATGTTCCAATGACTGCTTTGGTAGATGAGGGCGCCTGAGCCATTGCCTCCCGCATCGAGTATGGGGTTGGTGCCAGGATAAGCTTTGATGTGGAACCAATTGTTGATGTCGCCGTATTTGCCCCTGAAGTAGACAAGGTATGCGCCACCGTCTGTGGCACCGCCATCTCCACCAGGGTTCAGCAAAGTGTTATGAATGCCTTCCATCAGGAAGATGGTGTCTCCGGGCTGAAGCTCAATCCATTGTGGCGGTTTGAAGTTGGATGAATAATAGCTGATGACGTTTCGGAAGGTTTCCCAAGGGGCGTTTTCTGACCCCGTGTTGTTGTCACTGCCATTAATAGGGTCAATATAGAAGTTTTGTTGTGCTGAGACCATTGGTATATTGAACATCAGCAACAGGAGTAGAGCGCACAACGTCCACTTTTTAGTCATCATATTTAAACGGAATTAAAAGGAAATATGGTATCACTTTCAGGCAACATGAAATGTGAATTGTTTCAGAATTTATCAGTCACTTGCTGTGTTTTAAGGCGGTTGATATTGATGACCATTGTATGAGTATGGTTTAGTGGTTTGTCATTTTAATAATAAGTTGCCTTTTGGTGCCTGATGATCGCATGTTCCTTTTAAATTAAAAGTCTAATAACCAAGCCGCTTTTAAATTTACTGACGCAGAAACTAAAATTAATTCAAAAAAACAATCAAATCAGGTGAATGTCATTACTTTGATTCATTTATAATTCGCTGTTAACATGTTTTTTTTGGCAACAGGTGCATTGTGAATAAAATCCCATTGAATGCGAACACACAGATTCTCAGTCCTAAATTGGATGCTCTATTTGTATGCTTGATATTTTGTATGTTGTTGGTTTTTTCTTTGCAAAGTGTCGCCAAAGAAGTGAATGTCAATCAAGCTGCAGCATTGGTCGATTCACAAAATGTGAAAGCACCGGGTGCGCTTAAGTCTGCCATGTTTAACCTGATCAGCAAAGGCAGTGGTTTAAATGCCGAAGCTGTGGAAAGTCAAGGTTGGTTAGATGACAGTTTTTCTTCTGTGATATTGCGACATTATTTTGAGCAAGCACCGCGGCACAATGGTCAGCAGCAGTATTGGTTGCATGTGGTAGCAGATGAACAGTTGTTGCGCCAGAAGATGGTTGAAAAAGAAATACCAATCTGGCCTAACAGACGCACACCCATGTTGGTTTGGATGGTTTCGGAAGATGAGTCAGGTGTGTTGTCGTTTGAGCCAGAAACTGGGGACAATCATTATTGGTTAAACAAGTGGTTAGAAAATAAGGGCGTTCCTGCCGATTTTTACCAAGTTGACGCGTCAGATTTGATGAATTTTGCGCCTGAAGATGTGAAGTTGCTCAACCCTGATGTGATTGACTATCTGCATCAAGTGCAACAATATGAAAATGTGTTACTGGTTTATGTTAAGGACACTGGACTTGGGTATTCTTACAGAATGGGCTTGGCTAAAGCGGGTGAAGATGTCATCATCAAACACCGACAGTTTGTGAAGCTCAGTCAAGGTTTCAATCATTTGAGTGATTTTGTCCAAAGTCACCAAGCAGCGAATCAACAAATTTTTGCCAATGAATTGGCCAATCGCACCATTTCTATTCAAATCAATAATATTTACAATGCCGACCAAATGTTAATGATCATCAATTACCTGAATAACCAATCGCTGATCAACCAGTGGCAAATTGAAAAACTGAAAGGGCAGGTGCTTCATTTGAGATTGGATATCAGTGTGCTTGCAGAAACGTTTACACGATTCGTTGACAATGAATCGGTGTTGAATTATTTGCCATTAGATACGGGAAACAGTTTAATTTTTTCTGCACTACCTCAATGAAACCAGAACAAAAGTTACAATGGCTGAGTTATTTGCCAAACATCATCACCATAGGGCGCATCATTGCTTTAGGGCCTTTGGTGTATTACATGTGGCAGAAAGATTATCAGACCGCTTTAATCATCACTTTTTTTGCAGGTTTATCTGATGGTTTGGATGGCTTTCTTGCCAAGCGGTTTGGTTGGCAAGGTTGGTTGGGCGGCATTTTAGATCCTCTGGCTGATAAAGCCATGATGATGTTGTGCTATTTGGTGTTGGCATGGCAATCTGTCATCCCGCTGTGGTTGTTTGTTATGGTGGTGTTGCGCGATGTGCTGATTGTTTTAGGTACCAGCTATTATCACTTTAAGATTGGTAAGATAAAACAAGCACAACCGACTTTCTGGAGCAAGTGTAATACGGTGTTACAAATCCTTTTGATTCTGTTTTTATTACTTGATTTGGCAGATTGGTGGCACTTACCATTTTCAATGTCATGGTTGTTTTATGCCGTGGGTTTCACCACATTTAGCAGTGGTATTCAATATGTATTAATGGGTCGCCGTATGGCGCGACTGGAGCAGTCTCATGTTAACTGATCGAAATCAACAATGGTATTTTTTGGCCGTTGCTATTTTAGTGGGCTATTTGGTTTACTTGCTGTCCCCCATATTGACGCCATTTGCGGTCAGTGCTTTGTTGGCTTATTTGTTTGACCCGTTGGCGGATAAACTGGAGTCTTGGAAGTTCAGCCGTTCTATTTCGGTCACCATCGTTTTTTTTGTTATTACCTTAATAGTGATTGGTGTGGCTTTGCTCTTGATTCCTGCATTGGAGCAACAAATATCGAGTTTTGTCAGTCGTTTACCGATGTATTTCGAATGGTTAAGTGAGAATCTAACCCCTTGGTTGCAACAAAATTTTGGCTTGCAAACTGACTTGTTTGATATATCTGAATTGGGTGCTTTGATTAAATCGCACTGGAGTCAAGCCGGTGGTATTGCTCAAAACATCATTTCTTCAGTCGGCAAGAGTGGCATGGTGGTGGTGAACTGGATGATGAATGGTTTATTAATTCCTGTGGTTACATTTTATTTATTGAGAGACTGGGACATCATTACTGCTCGAGTGGGTGAGTTGGTGCCACGACCTTATTATAATACTGTCAATCAATTAACCCGCGATTCAAATGCAGTGTTGTCTTCATTTCTTAGGGGGCAATTGAGTGTGATGTTGGCTTTGGGTACCATTTATACCATTGGTCTGTGGTTGGTTGGTATTGAGCTCTCTTTATTGATTGGCATGGGGGCTGGCATGGTCTCTTTTGTGCCTTATTTAGGCACTATTGTCGGTTTGATTGCTGGTGTGATTGCGGCATTTATGCAATTTGGAGACATCAACCACATCATATATGTATTGATTGTTTTCGGCATTGGTCAGCTTATGGAAGGCTTTATTTTGACGCCTTGGTTGGTTGGTGATCGCATTGGTTTACATCCAGTGGCGGTCATTTTTTCTGTTTTGGCAGGTGGTCAATTGTTCGGTTTTGTTGGTGTGCTGTTAGGCTTGCCGCTGGCGGCTGTCATTATGGTGTTGTTGCGGTATGGGCATGTCAGGTATATGGAAAGTAAGTTATATGGCAAGGAAAATGAAATCAATTTAAGCAAAAAGCCGGATGGGGATAACAACAAGCGGCAAAAACAGAAAGCAATTCAATCTGAAACGGAAGACAAACTGAGTCAAGCTCCAGACACTGGTGAAGATAAAGAAGTTTGATATGAAACACAGCAAGCAAGTGCCACTGGAATTGGTTACCGCTCAGTCACAAGACTTCGAAGACTTTATCCTTGCAGATGAGGATGTGCCGGTTGTGTCTGCGCTCAAAAGCAGGTTACCAGATTTCAGTTATGTTTGGGGAGCACCTGGCACGGGAAAAACGCACGTGCTGAATGCCTGTCGACATTGGCATGAAAGACAAACGACCAAGGTCATGATGGTTGCTGCAGAGCAAATGAAAACAGTGCCCATTGAAAATGTGTTGCCAACTGATTTGGCTTTGTTGTTGGTGGATGATGTGAATGTGCTTGCAGGCAATCGTGCTGATGAAACATTGGCATTTAATTTATATAACCACTGTAAGGCCAATGGCATTTCATTGATATACAGTGCTTCAATTTCCCCGCGAAGCAAAGACTGGTGTTTGCCGGATTTGCGTTCTAGGCTCAATGCTGGGCAAATCTTACCATTGACTGTTTTGGCAGGAGAAAAAGCGTTGGCACTGTTTGAAAGGCAATTGGTAGATAAAGGCATCACTTTTGATGCAGCCGTTTTGCCATACGTCGAAAAACATTTGTCCAGAGATTACCCAAGTTTATGCCAATTGTTGAAAACAATAGAAACAGAGACCTTGAAAGAAAAGCACAGGTTGACTGTCCCTTTATTAAAGAAAATAAATCTGTCTGGACTATAGACTTTAATTTCTTGATTGGCGATAATACCGGCCTGGTGACTTCCGTTTGTCACCTCGCAATGAATAGCGGTGGACTTGGTCAGGCCCGGAAGGGAGCAGCCACAGTCGTGACTTCATGTGCGGGGACCGGCTGGCGGGAGTCCCTTTAATTCATCACTGGCCTCAAATGACATATCAAGCTTTAGCACGTAAATACCGCCCTCAAAACTTTCAAGAAATCGTTGGACAAGAACATGTCGTACAGGCATTGGTCAACGGACTTGAAAACAACCGACTTCACCATGCTTTTTTATTCACCGGAACTCGCGGTGTAGGCAAGACCACCTTGGCTCGTGTGTTGGCCAAATCACTGAATTGTCTTGAAGGTGTTTCAGGAACTCCCTGTGGTGTATGCACCCACTGTGAAGAGATTAAGTCAGGCGAATTCATTGACCTGATTGAGGTTGATGCGGCGTCAAGAACAGGTGTTGATGACACACGTGCGCTGTTAGAAAATGTCCATTACTCACCGAGTAAAGGGCGCTACAAGATTTACCTCATAGATGAGGTGCACATGTTTTCTAAAAGCAGTTTCAATGCCTTATTGAAAACATTGGAAGAGCCACCCGAACACGTTAAATTCTTACTCGCAACGACCGAACCAGATAAATTGCCTATTACGGTTTTATCACGCTGTTTACAATTCAACCTAAAGCGTTTAACCCAAAAACAAATTTCAGACCACTTGGTATCTCTGCTGGTTAAAGAAAACGTCAACTATGATGACAAGGCCATCGCGTTAATTTCGCGGGTGGCAGACGGTTCAATGCGAGACTCTCTGAGCTTAATGGATCAATCTTTGGCATTTGGTGCTGGCCAAGTGACTTACGATGAAATCCGCAACATGCTGGGTACGGTTGAACATTCTCATGTGACTGAGTTGATGAAGTTGATAGGTGAAGGCGATCATGATGGCGTGGTAGCCAAGCTTGAATGGTTGCACGAAATGTCGATTGATTATGTGCAAGTATTAGAAGAACTGTGTTTGCTGCTTCACGAAGTGGCTTTGATACAACAATTCCAAAAGGTCACTGGCAGTGCCGCATTTGATGTGGCAGACCTGAAGCATTTTGCACAGGCCTTGTCGGCAGAAGCGGTACAAATGTATTATCAATTGGTGATGTTGTCATTGGATCAAATGCGCATGGCACCGAATAAGAAAATCAGTTTTGAGATGGCCATCATCAGGATGCTGGCTTTTGAAGTAGGGCCTTATGACAGTGGAATGAACGCGGACTCAAAAAAAAACACTGAATTAAAGCCTGTGCCTGAAAAAACTGAGGTACCCCAGGCACAAATCAAGTCGCACCAGGCGGTTGAACAAAACAATAATGATCAAGTTACAGAGAAGCCTGTTGATGCTGTTGTTGAATCTCATACTCAAAAACCTTCATCAGATCAGCCGGTTCAAAGCCAGCCTCAATCAAGGCAAGCGGTTGCCGAGCAAAATCAATCTGCCCAAACACACCAACCCATCTTGTCATTTGAAGGTTTGACCCAAGAAATGTGGCTCAGTGCTTTTCCAGATTTGCCTTTAAAGGGCAGTACCAGAGAAATGGCCCGACATTTTGAACTGTTGAAAAATGAAGCAAACACCCTCACATTTGCTGTAGATACACAGGCGCAAATGTATTTGTCAGATAAGTCTAAGCAGGTTTTTGAGCAGATTTTACAAGTTGAAGCTCAAGGTTTTCAGTTGATTTATCAATTGGCAGATGAGGTGAGCAGCGTGGCCAAGGCACAAGCTTTGGCAGCGCAACAGCAACAACAACAATTGGCGCCTCACAAGGATCCTGTGGTTTCAGAGCTGCAACAACAGTTTGGCGCCACAGTGATTGAAAACAAATTTGGTACGAAATAACATCAGGTGAAATTATGAAAGGTAAATTAGGCGATATGATGCAGCAGGTACAAAAGCTGCAACAGCAAATGGAACAAAATCAAAAAGATTTGGCGACAAAAGAAGTGGTGGGTAAGGCTGGCGGCGACATCGTCAGTGTAACCATGAATGGTCAACACCAGGTTAAATCTATTCGCATCGATCATGACATGATTGACGGTGACAATGAAATGATGGAAGATTTGTTGGTTGCGGCGTTCAATGATGCGTTGAATAAAGTGTCTGAATTGCAGCAAATTGACATGGGTGATTTAACCCAGGGCATGCAATTGCCTCCTGGTTTTAAAATGCCATTCTGATTGTTTGGCGCTCATATTTCATGTCTTTAATCAGTCAATTAATGAATGCTTTGCAAATCATGCCAGGCATCGGACCCAAGTCAGCCCAGCGGCTGACTTTTCATTTATTACAAAAAGACAAAGCAGGTGCTAAGCATTTGGCTGAAACTTTATTGCAAGCCGTAGAGCAGGTCAAAGAGTGTAAAGCTTGTCGCACATTGACAGAGCATGAATTGTGTAAAATTTGTAGTAACGAACAAAGAAGTAAACAACAAATTTGTGTGGTTGAATCGCCTGCGGACATAGTTCATTTGGAGCAAGCCACGGATTACAAAGGCAGGTACTTTGTTTTACATGGCAAATTGTCACCCATTGATGGAATGGGCCCCAAAGAGTTGAAGTTGGATCTGTTGGTTGAATTGTTATCAGATGAAGCTTGTAAAGAGATGATTTTAGCCACTGGGTCAACTGTTGAAGGTGAAACCACGGCTCAATACCTGTCACATTTGGCAGAAAAGGGCGGTATCAAAACCACACGATTAGCACATGGTGTGCCCTTGGGTGGTGATTTAGAGTACATCGATAACAGCACATTGGCACATGCTTTTGCGTCACGTGTTAATATTTAAATAATTTTTGAGTGACTTATGTCTGACGAAGGAACGATTTTTGATAAAATCATCAGCAAGGAAATTCCTGCTGATGTCATATATGAAGATGATTTTGTGCTGGGTTTTAAGGACATCAATCCACAAGCACCTGTTCATGTCTTATTTATCCCCAAAGTGCGCATCAGTACCCACAATGACATCAATACCGATAATGTGGACTACGTTGCTAAAATGCATTTGGCAATCAATGACTATGTCAAAGAAATTGGTGAAGCTGAAAATGGTTACCGCGTGGTGATGAACTGTAATGAAAACGGTCAGCAAACGGTGTATCACATTCACATGCACCTACTGGCTGGCCGCATGATGAATTGGCCGCCGGGCTGAGGGATTAGGTCGATGGATAAGAAAGACCAAATTTTTGATGAGGGTTTCAGTCAAGTTTCATCATTTGCTTTCGATGAAAAAGTGGTCTCAGTGTTTCCTGATATGATCAAACGATCAGTACCAGGTTATGACACCATATTAAAAGGCATTGCCATGTTTGCCATGAAACATGTGAAGCGGCAAACACACATATATGACTTGGGTGCTTCTTTGGGTGGTGTCAGTCTGACACTGGATCAAGCACTTGGACCTCAAAACGTGACCATCCATGCCATCGACATTTCTGATGCAATGATTGCAGGTTTAAATCAATTACTTCGAACCCAGCAAATCAATAACACCATTTCAGTTGAGCAACAAGACCTGTCAGAAACGACAATCAAAAACGCCAGTATGGTGGCGAGCAATTTCACTTTGCAATTTATTGACCCTGCGCTGCGAAATGGTGCTGTAAAGAATATTTATCAAGGCATGAATCAGGGTGGGGTGTTTGTTCTATCTGAAAAGGTCAAGTCATCGGATGCATTGATTGATGCTTACCATGGTTATAAAAAAATCAACGGTTACAGTGACCGTGAAATCGCTCGCAAACGCCAAGCTTTAGAAGACACTTTATTGCCAGACACGGTTTCTGAATGGAAAGTGCGTTTAACTGAAGCCGGGTTTTCTCAAGTCGAAGTGTGGTTTCGTGCCTTTAACTTTGTATCATTTGTTTGTGTTAAATAATGCATCACGCTGTATTTGAAAAACAATTGGCTTCACTGTGGAAGCAAATAGATAACAGTAAAGTAGCGCCTCATAAGCATGTATTACAATCCATAACACAACAAATCATTGATAACATCAATCAGGGTGACTTACCTAAATGGTTAACTGCATTGAGTGAATTACCAACAATTGATGTTGATTCGGTCGGTTTGAATCTGGATGCAGTTACAGCAAGAGGAATGCCTACCCTAAATGAAGCCGAAGCGCTACAAGCACAACTAGAGCTGTTACACCCTTGGAGAAAAGGGCCATTTCAATTGTTCGATACCTTTATAGATACTGAATGGCGATCCAATATGAAGTGGTCGCGGATTGAACCCCATTTACCGGACTTGTCATATAAGAGTGTGTTGGATGTAGGTTGTGGTAACGGTTATTACTTGTTGCGTATGGCGCAACAAAAGCCAGAGTTGTTGTTAGGTATTGAACCAGGCCTTTTACAGAACGTTCAGTTTTGGGCGGTTAATCAATACATAAAGTCTCAAGCGGGTATCTTGCCATTGAAGATGGAACACATGCCCGAACACATGCAGTGCTTTGACGTGGTGTTTTCCATGGGTGTGTTATACCACCGTAAATCACCCATTGGGCATCTGGAGCATTTGAAGGGGTTGTTGGTTAAAGAGGGTACTTTGATTTTAGAAACAATCGTGGTAGATGGTGATAAACAAACATGTTTGATTCCAAAAGATCGCTACGCACAAATGCGTAACGTGTGGTTCTTACCCAGTACAGACATGTTGTGTCTGTGGTTAGAGCGCATTGGCATGAAAAACATAGAAGTGCTTGATGTCAGTACAACCACACCAGAGGAACAACGGTCAACCGAATGGATGCGCTTTCACTCACTTCCAGAATTCATTGATAAAGAAACAGGTAAAACCATAGAAGGTTATGACTTGCCAAAGCGCGCTATCATCAAAGCACAAAGGTAAATAAGTTAGATTGTTTGATTTTAAAAAATCAGCTATATGGTCGCATTTAATATAAGCCACAAACTAATTTCATAAAAGTGTCACAAAAGGGTTTACAAGAAAGTTTTTGGGTCTATAATTCGCACACCTTGTCAGGCAGTGGTCACGAAAAGTGACTGTTTAAAAGGTTTTTTAATTGGCTTTGAAATAAATTTCAAAAAGATGAAAAAAACCGCTTGCATAAGGTGAAAATAAAGCGATAATACGCAGCCCTTCGAGATGAAGGGAAAAGATTTTGAAAGCGGTTTGATTTGGTTTTGAAAAAGATTGAAAATAAAGCTTGCAAACGAAATCAAAACGGCGATAA